>JBBSOC010000017.1:0-33986 GCA_038260095.1 Mycobacteriales bacterium
GAAGAGCTTGGCTGGAAACTGCGCACTCGGTTGATCGCGCCGAGCGGCCTCGCGTGGAGCGTGCTAGGGCATCGCAGCCCCGATCCACGGTGGCTTCATTGGCTAGATATGGCGGCGTGATACTGAGTCGATTTTCACTAAGTCAGCCCGAAAGTAGCTAAATTTTCAGGTCAAGGGCTGTATCAGTCTAACTACTTTCGACCTGATTAGTAGAAGGGAAGTAATGACTATCTACGAAGACAAGCCCACTGAAGAACCCGCCCAGGCGCCTGTATCTAAGCAGCCGTGGCGTGCGGTGGCCCAACCGGTTGTGCCTGAGGAGCTGCACCGGCGCGAACGCTTCGGTCACGGCACTGATGAGGATCGCCGAGTTACCCCACAGCATTCGTCACCAATTCACCCGCGTGTGCAACCGCAGCCGGCTTTGAGGTACTCGCGTGGTCGAGGCTGGGTCGGCCTGGCTAGCGTGGTGGCACTGGCTTTTTGGTTTGTCTGGCTGGCATATGACCTGATAGAGCTAGGCTCACCGGGAGAGCCGATCCGTGGCCTGCCGTTCGCGGCGGCTGCGGCAGCTGCGGTGTATGGGCTTACCCGACTGGCTGGTTACCTCATCCGGGTCACGTGGGACACCGGCCCTCGCCGAAGCACATTGGTGCCGAATGTGGTCACAGCGATATTCATCGCACTGTGCGGGGTGGCTTTTTTGTCACGTACCCCGTTTGCGGTGGGTCCACTATGGGACGAGCTCTGGGGCCACCTCGGGCTTTAGAGGGTGTCTGGGGGACTTCGCGTACCTGCTGCGCGGCGCTAGGTAATGGCATGGTGGCGTCTGACCTGGCTTGTTGTCTGTTGTCGGAAATTCCAGGTAGACACTTGCTAGCTGAAATTCCACCGCTACCTGGAATCCCTCCGCCTTGCCATACATCCACCTGAACCCCGCTCGCCACGGAGGAAGTCCCCAGACACCCTCGCAGCGCCGTAATCAGCACGGCTAACATCTGTTGTGCTATGACTGTTACCGAAACGCTGCTTGTGTTCGCGGGCGTGCCTGCTGCTGTGATCGCTTTTGTGGCGCTGTGCGTATATGGGCCGGCGCGCTCGCGTCGCGCTCCGCGGTACCGTCCCGGCTTGCCGCTGGAGTTCTCACCGGTGTGGTTCCTAGCACCGAGCCCTTCAGGCGATCCGGGTCAGGCTGTGGGAGCGAGTGAAATCGAGCCCCGCTTAGCGTTGACTGCATCCAAAGTTCCTACCGAGGATTTTGTTGGAGGTGCATGTGCTAGTTGGTAGCGTGGCTGCGACGCAGGGTCTGTTTTCCACTAGTCAGCTGATGCGAATCAGTGATGCTTTGGCCGCTGCCGATAAGCAGACCGGGTTCGCCTTCAGTGTGTATGTGGGTGAGTTGGAGACGCCAACCCAAGCTCATGCACAGAAACTACATGCTCAGCTGAGCTCTCCGGCGGCTTCTGTCTTACTGGCAATAGCGCCGAACCAGCGCTTGCTTGAAATCGTGACTGGAGAACAAGTGCGGCAGCGACTTTCGGACCGATGCTGTGGTCTAGCCGCGGTATCGATGGCGTCATCCCTAGCCGGGGGAGATCTGGCCGGATCCATCGTGGTGGGTATGCACATGCTGGCCGACCGTGCTCGTCGCTAGCTCTGTTCGGATGTAAAGCCGGGTTAGCTTAGTTAATACCTGGTTATACTGATGGCATGACAACGATTGCACTTGGTGCAGTAAACGACCGGCTGTCGGAGTATGTAGCTGACGTAGAACGCACCCATGATCGTGTAGTGATTAGTAAACACGGCCGCACGGCTGCCGTGTTGATTTCGGCTGATGATCTTGCTGCGCTCGAAGAAACAGTGGAAATTCTGGCCACACCGGGTGCAGTTGAGGCCATTACCGAGGGTTTAGCTGACCTTGAAGCTGGCAACGTAGCCGATAATGCAGCCCTTCGAGCACGTTTTTCTTCTCAGTGAATTCGGGCTACGGAGTTCGAATTTCTGCTCGGGCGGAACGTGATCTGTTACGGCTGCCTGAGAAAATCAGTGGCGCTTGTCTTACGTTCATTTTTGGTCGCTTAACCGAAGAACCCTATCGGTTAGGTAAAGAACTACATGGCAAATTAGCCGGTCTCCAAACAGCACGTAGCGGAAGTTACCGGATTATCTACCGTATTAATGCCGAGCTCCGACGTATCGACATCGTTCACATTGATCATCGCGCCGATGTGTATAGGTGACGTAAGTTTTTCAAGGAAACGCTTTAACTAGCTCCTTCTTGTTCGGCACGTAGAGCTTTTAGCGAAAAGCCTGTTAGTGTTCCGCGGCGATGTGGTGCGCTGCTAGCGTTGCTTGTAAGACTGGCAGAAGTAGCAATGCACCGATACCATGCCCGCACCGTAGCCCGAGGTTGGCGACTGGCTCCAACCCCATTGAATCAAGCGCATAGCGCTCCGCGGCGTCTCCGTGTCGCTGCGGAGCGTAGTAGCTGTCGGCTGCGAACAGGTTGATCCGGGAAGCGACAAGCGCCGCTGCGGCGGCGAGTGGTCCGTCCAAGAGCACAGCCGTGCTGCGATCTGCTAGCTGAAGTAGGGCGCCAACGAGGGTGCAGAAATTCGGCTCGGCCAGCTGCTCCAGCAATGCTTCAGCGTCGCTGGAGCGAGCCTGCCACACCGCGTCTCGGACAGCACAACAACGGCGCATCCAGCTAGCGTCGTCGCAGTACACTGTGTCGGCATAGCCCGCAGCAGCCGGCGCAGCGCGACGTTCGAAACCCAGCACCCACACAGGCTCAGCAGGGACCAGTGTCGCTACCGCTATGGCAGCGGCGCTGTGGGTGGCTGGCCCCATTGGTCCTATGACTGGTACGACGAGGTCAGCGCCGGAGTCGATGGCGGCGTCGGCCGCTCGGACTCCGGCGGCCAACGCCGTAGCGACATCAGTGCCTGTGGCAGGCTGTGATATCTCGACCACGCTCACGCCAGGGGGTCGTAAATGTAACCATCCCGGCAGGACATCGACGTTGCCGAGTGTCACAGCAGTAACTTGGCGAAATGGCTGCGCGCGAGCAGCTCGCTCCCCGCCGGGAAGCGAGGCTGGTCGCCGCAATGCGCTGGTGCTGGGTGCTGGGTGCTGGGTGCTGTGCGCCCACGTTACCCAAGCGGCAAGTGATCCCAGATCTTCTAACCGGAGTGATTCAGGTGTGTTGGCGTGCGAGTGTGTCACGGAAGCACACTAACGTTGGCTAAGTATGCGGTCACGTCGGCATCGGAGTGACACAATCTCATGGCAACAGGAGAGGGAGTTATGGCAACACATTGGTCTTGGCATTTTTACAATGACGCGCATGAGCGCATCATGCCGCAGCTGGAGTCGCAAGAGGCTAAGCAGGCATTCAGCAGCCAATCCGATGCCGAAACCTGGCTTGGCGAGTACTGGCGGCAGCTGTGGGCGGCAAGCGTAGTCGAGGTTGAGCTGACTGAGGACGATCAGGCGAGATACACGATGTCCCTTGCCGCCGCCGAAAAATAAAGGCCGGTGGGTTCAGGGGTGAGCCAGTTACCGTAGGCGATTTCGCTGATCATCAGGCACAACAGCGTCAGCAACATCGAAGCTCACCGAACCGTTTAAGAAGCAGTACCGATCGTCAACGGCTAACGCTCAGGAGGATTACTACACCAAGGTGGCGTCAGTCTTTGCCCCCGCGGTGTTCGCGGAAGTCACTGGCGTGCGCACTCGCCGTAGCGTGAGCAAGCTAGCAAACAAGCCCGCGCACCAGATTACGACGCCCAGTGCGATCGAGGTAGCAGATGGCACTACTAGACGCATCATGTCACGTGGATCCAGGTTACCGAAGTTGGCATTGCCCCATTTACTCAGCGCAAAGCTGGTTCCCGCGATCCCAGCGATGATCAGTACAGCACCGACGACCACGCATCGCTCGAGCTTGAGCCACTTGGCCCACCAATCGAGCTGGTTGTCACTGATCAGGCCTTCAGTGTGGCCGTACAGCTTCGCGCATCCGCCAACCAGGAACAGCTGCACGCCGACCAGGACTGCCAGACAGGTGTATACCAACGCGCTGACGTCAAAGGTCAAACTCGCCAACGAAACCGGACCTATGGTGAGTGTGGAGGTGCCGATCAGACCAGCTGTCGCAAGTAGCGCACCTGGCCAGACCAAAATCTTGCGGGGAGCGAAAACCATCAGGAAGCGCAAGTGGCGCCAGCCGTCGCGCCAGGTGCGCAAGTGCGGCGCTCGGCTGCGACCATCCGGACGCAGCGTGGTGGGGACCTCCACCATGGAGTAGTTCGCTAGTGAGGCCCGCACTACCAGTTCGGAGGCAAACTCCATACCGGGCATGCACAGCCGCAGCGCCCGGATGCGGTCGCGGTGAAAGCCGCGGATGCCACAGTGAAAGTCTTTGACGCCACGTAGGTTGAATAATGTGCGGCCGAGCCAGCTAAGTACCGGGTTGCCCAAGTATTTATGCAGCGGCGGCATGGCGCCTGGTGAGATACCGCCGGTGAAGCGATTTCCCATCACTACATCGTTGCCAGCTCGTAGCTTCTCGATGAATGGGCTGAGGTTGGATAGATCGTAGCTGTCGTCGGCGTCGGCCATGATCACATAAGTGCCGCGAGCGCTTTCGATGCCTGCCATGAGCGCGCCGCCGTAGCCGCGGATGGGTGCGTTTACTACCCGCGCGCCATTGGCTATAGCAATTTCTTGCGAGCCGTCTGTGCTGCCGTTATCGGAGACCACGACCTCACCATGCACCCCGAGCTCGCGAAGCGAGTTCACTGCTTTAGTGACGCAAATCGCCAGCGTCTCTGCCTCATTGAGGCAGGGCATCAGTACCGTGACCTCTACCTGGTCCGTATCCGCAGATCCAGCGTTGTCGGCAGTCTCGCCTCTGACGGTAGTAGCCACCGGCAGGGGCGTCAACGGGCTGGTCTGATCTTTGCTGTCAAGCACGTGCGGTCTCCGATCCAGCGTTACTTAGATGATTCAGTGTTACTTGAACTATGGCCTGAGTTAGGGCGTCGGCTGAGCTTACGCGAGACTTTCTCGGTTAACAGTCCCCACAACCGCGTGCTCGGTAAAGTGTCGCGCAAGCTTAGCCAAGCTAGCGCGCCTGCCGGGGGGATGAGCACCAATATGGGTACCCCATAACGAATATCAAACTGTGATGTAGCGATAGCCATCACCAGCAGCGCCATTCCAGATGCACCCAGCAGTAAAGCACCCCAGCGTAGCGGCCAACCACCGTCAGCGCGAACCCGACGAGCATTGCTTGCACGACGCAGCACCAGGGGCGCCGACACTGCCAATAGCACCAGGAACAAGCAGAGAGCAAGGAATGGCCCCGGTGTTACCCCCCCGAATCGTTGGTAGTCGTGCAGTGCGGTGGGGATAAATCCCGGCCAAACGTCGGGTTGCGCTCCGCGATGATCTCCGAACTCCGAGGTAGCTACTGGGCTAGGCTCATTGAGCGGTATGTGGGTATTTTTCTGGAACTCCCACAAATTCGGACTCGTAGTTCCTAGCGGCTGGTTACGGAACAGGTAAAAATTCGGGGAGAAAAATGCCCAAGTCTCGCGCGCCACGAGTGTGCTGTAATCCCATGGTTGCTGTAGCACCACCTTTGCCGAAAATGTGTACACGTAGCGCTTAGGAACCTTGCTGACTGGGCTCTTAGTGCTCCAGACGTAGTAGTCCACAAAGTAATCGTTCTCGGTCTCAGGTCGGCTGCAGAGCAGCCTTTCTGGCGGGTTGAGGTCGAGGTTCGGGCAGTCGGCAATAGACATCACGCGGCCATACATCCACCGGTCTTGCCAGGTGGACATTGTGAACTGCCCATGATGGTGATGAAACCAGGCGGTGTACCCAACGATGGGCAGCACCATAGCCATAGCCAGGGCCACGATTGTTCGCCGATTGGCTCGGGTGACCAATACGTACAGCCCGGCCAAGATCAACAGCGGCAGCCCGACAGTCCGGGTCAGGACCGCCGCGGATAGCAGGAGCCCTGCCACCACCGCCAGCGGTGCACTGATTTTCTTGTTCCACAGCAGACACACCATGCCGCCGAGCACCAGCACGCTGAACAAGCCATCAGCGAGCAGGTAGTGCTCTACCACGAGCTCGAAGCCGTCTAGCGCGATTGGCGCCGCGGCTACAGTAGCTAGCCACCGCGCGCCGCCTTTCCGCCGGATTAACGCATAAACCGCGACGGCACAGGCCAGCCCCAACAGGTGTTGAGTGATACTCACTGGCCAGATTGAACCGGTCCAGCGGAACAGGTTTAAGAATTCGGAGTACCCATAGGGCCTAATCGCTTGGGGATATCCCAGGTTGGCATACTCGAAGTAGCCGCGGGTGTCGGAGAAGTAAAATGCCGGTCCGTACCCCACTATGGTGGCGGCGCGTAGCACGATGCCGATGCCGAGCACGATGCTCATTGCCGCATGGGAACGCAGTGTAGTGATCAGGTAACTAATGGTGCGTCGCAACCTTGAAGGGCCGCGTGCCGTACTGGATCGGGGCAAGGTGGGCTTTACCTGGTCACCACTCTGAGTAGTGGCAACACTCGGTCGGATAGGCGACACGGTGTCTGTGTCCGGCACGGCGACTCTCTTTACCTCGATATGTGTCGGCTAGCGGCCGATATACGGTCAAGCGACCATCGCGCGGCAGAACAAGCCTTCGACGCGCCAGTGACGCCGTTCCATCTTAGGCGAACTGATTACCTCCACCACGCGAGGCCGGTTGATATAGCCGCTAGACGGCCGGGGAGCCCTCACCTGAAAGGAGGCCCAGCGCTAACACGACCGGTATTCCCGCCGTTGAGCGGGCGCGATCACGATTCACCCACATCGTCGTGCTTGCGCAGCGCGAGCCAGATACTGGAGCCGATGATGAGCCCGCCGCCGATAACCGCTTCGGCGGTCGGCACCTCGCCAAGCATCACGAAGGCGTATAGGATAGCGAAAACCGGCTCGGTTTTTCCAAGGATCGAAACGTGCAGTGGTCGGGTGCGACTGATACCCAGGACGTGGATGCCGGTCGCAATAGCCGCGACCAGTACCCCGAAGCTGATCAGCGGAAAGAGGTCGTCCGGGCGGATCTTCGAGACGCCCAGCAGAGAGACGAACGGTAGGAGCAGCGCTGTGCTAATGGCGTATCGCCAGAAATTCACCGTCCTGATCTGCAAACCGCGCCGGAGAAGCACCGTATACAGAATGATGGCGAGAGCGTAGAAGAATCCGGAGAGTATGCCGAAGGTGATGCCGAGGAGGTCACTACTTCCGCCTAGGGCGGCGCCCCGGACATACAGGATGCTAATGCCGGCGAGCGAGATTCCCAGCGCGACCCATTCCTGTCTGTGAATCGCCTGCTTGAGCAACAGCGGTGTGAGGAACACCAGGAAGACGGAGACAGACTGGTGCGTGATTGTGGCGTTGGCTACCGTAGTGGCCCGGAAGGCCAGGAAGTAGAAGAAGTCATTGGCTATCGCAACGACAGCGAGGGCGGAAATTAGCAGCAGGTCCGATCGGGCGGCTCGTCCGATCCCGCCAGTAACAGCGAGCGCAAGCGCTCCGATGACCTGGAGGGCGAAAAGGAACGCCAGGGTGGGGATCTCTGGAAAGAAGCGGAAAAACAGTGGGGAGCAACCGAATATCGCCATCGCCGTGATGACGAGCCCATCGCCCTGGAAAGGCGTCGTTTTCTGTGCCGACGGCTCTTTCAGGGCGCCCAACACCGCTCCTTACTTGCCAGCATGACTTTCCTGGTTAAACGGGGTCGCCAAGTTCCACGGCAGGTGCTGGAGTACGCCACTTACGGAATACCACTGATCGCATGACCGCGTATAAATACAGCCCCACGCCGCGAGGTTCATCAGGGAAGCGCTCGACGACTGTACGTCGGAGCCGTTTGGTCAGTAGCATCACGTCTCCAACCATCACCACGATCAAGCACAGCCATAGCGTGACGGCACCTGACCGGACGGGGATCGGCATAAACTGCCTGGATCCGATGACCACGATGAGCGTCCCCAGAAAGAACCACGGGCCCATGTTGCGACGGACGTCCACAATGTCGCGAACCAGCCGACGCACGGGCCCCTGATCTCGCTTGGGTAGGTATGCGGCATCTCCGCGCCGCGCACCATCGTAGTTCTGCGCCCGCTCGGCTTTGAGCTGTTCACGCATGCGTTTACGCGCTTCTTTGTTGTTCTTAGGTGGAGCGGTGATGGTGGTCCGCCGTGCCCGCTTGGGTGTCACGCGGCCTTTAGGGGGTGTGTAGTTCTTTGTTGCGCCTGCAGCGTTTTCTTCGACGCTGTTCACCGAGGACTCTTTTGCAGCGAGCTGCTGAGCTTTCATTTTACCTACCACGGCTACCAGGCTACTTCACTGTGCGCTGTCAGCTGGCAGCGCTGTGCGGTCAGAACGCCTTTAAGGAAGCGCCAGCATGCGGTCGAGCGCTAGTCGTGCGTGTTGACTCACCGTCGTGTCGACCCGAATCTGATTCACCACGTCACCGGCAGCCAACGATTCCAAAGATGCCACCACATGCGGAAGGTCAATCCGGTTCATGGTGGAGCAGTAGCACACCGTTTTGTCCAGGAAAACTATGTGCTTATCTGGGTGCTTAAGGGCGAGTCGCCGTACCAGATTCAGCTCAGTTCCCACGGCCCAGCTTGAGCCAGACGGCGCGGCGTCAATCGTTGCGATGATGAACTCAGTGGACCCCACCAAGTCGGCGTCCAGGACCACCTGGTGCTGGCACTCGGGGTGCACCAGCACCGTGATCTCCGGAATGCGCTCCCGTACGTCACGCACTGAGTCCAGGGTAAAGCGGCCGTGCACTGAGCAGTGGCCTCGCCACAGAATCATCCGGGCGTCCCGTAGCTGCCGTGGGGTTAAGCCGCCCTGCGGCTTGTGCGGGTTGTACACCACACAGTCCGCGGTGCTCATGCCTAGCTCCAGCACCGCGGTGTTGCGGCCTAAGTGCTGATCGGGCATGAATAACACGCGCTCGCCGCGAGAGAAAGCCCACTCCAGCGCGCGGCGAGCGTTAGAGGAGGTGCAGATGATCCCGCCGTGCTCGCCGGTGAATGCTTTGATGGCGGCTGTGGAGTTCATGTAACTCACCGGCACACAGCTATCGGCGATGCCGGTATCGCCGAGCACTTCCCAGCATCGCTGCACCTGCTCGATGGCTGCCATGTCTGCCATCGAACATCCTGCGGCCAGATCGGGCAGGATCACCGCTTGCTGATCGCTGGTGAGGATGTCGGCCGATTCGGCCATGAAGTGCACACCACAGAACACGATGAACTCCGCGTTCGGGCGCGCCGCGGCAAGCTGTGCGAGCTTGAACGAGTCACCGGTGACATCGGCAAAGGCGATGACTTCGTCACGCTGGTAGTGATGTCCGAGGATGAACGCTCGCTCGCCGAGTGTGGCGCGGGCGGTGCGGGCGCGCGCTACGAGATGGGGATCCGACGGCGAGGGCAGCGTTCCAGGGCAATCGACGCCTCGCTCGGAGCCCGCATCGCTGCCGCGTCCCAGTAGTAACAGCGCGGCTGCTGTGCCGCTGGGCTCGGTCCAGGCGACAGTGTCGTGTGGCGTAGCCGTGGTGGTGGTCACGACTTCATGTTGCCACTGTGTGCTGAGTCGAAACCGGCACTGCGGCGCTTGTCACATAGTAAGCTGGCAGACCATGAAGCGAACCACGGTGAAAATACCCGAAACGCTGGACGCGGCGCTGCGTACTGAGGCGGCACGCTGTGGTGTCACTATCTCGGCGGTGACCAGGCAGGCCTTGGAAGAGCACTTCGGCGGAGCACGCAGGCTCATGGCGGCGGGCGCAGGCTCCAGCGGTCGCGCTGATGTCTCCGCGCGGATCGACGAGATCCTTGCCACGGAATGGGCCGGACGCGTCGAGTGATCGTTGTTGATGCCGGGCCGCTGTATGCCTATGTCGACTCCGCCGACGAGTTTCACACACCGCTAGTGTCGTGTAATTGATGGCGTGTCCTGCGTGAAGCGCTCTGGTGTTGGGGTTTTCCAGCGAGAACTAGGCACAAGTTGTCGCTAAGGACGTGCCACGATATCAATTACACAACACTAGTGAGTCATGTCAGTTCTGCCGGCCCGCGTAGCTCGTCCATGAGTTCGTCATTTCCATCGCGCCCAAGAACGTCGTAGACACTCTCAGTGCCCGCACTCGGCCCGCCGGGCTGCCACAGTACGTCACCGCCAGGGTTTGCTACCCGGCTCAGAATGAACAGCAGATCCGAGAGCCGGTTCACGTAGATCGCGGGAGTCTGGCTGGTAGCTGGCTCGGCTGCTACCAGGGCCCAGATCGACCGGTCCGCGCGGCGTGCCACCGCCCGGGCGGTGTGCAGCAGCGCCGCAGCTGGCGTACCGCCGGGCAGGATGAAACTGGTCAAAGGCGCCAAACTCGCATTGAACTCATCGCACCATTGCTCTAGTCGGAGAACTTGCTCGCTGGTGACACGCAGGGGCGCGGGGGTCGCGTGGGCTGAGTCCTCGGGGGTCTCTGAGCCCTCTGGCCCTTCTGAGCCCTTGTCATCGTCGGCGCGGTTATCTGGCACGCAGAGATCCGCGCCCACATCGAACAGGTCGTTCTGAATAGCGGCGATCACGGCACGGATGTTGCTGGGAAGTTTCCCTAGCGCCAGCGCGACCCCCAACGCGCAGTTGGTTTCGTCAACATCGGCGAAAGCGGCGATTCGGGGATGGGTCTTAGGCACTCGGCTGAAGTCGCCCAACGCGGTGCTGCCGCTGTCGCCAGTTTTGGTGTAAATGCGTGTGAGATGAATGGCCATGCCGCAAGCGTAAGGCTCAGTTGACTAGATCAGTGCAGTGGATCAGTAGGATTGCGCGGTGGAGATATTTCGTGTGCAGGGCGGCGGCCACCTAGTAGGTGAAGTTCGCGTTGGAGGCGCTAAAAACAGCATCTTGAAGTTGATGGCAATCGCGTTGTTGGCGCCGGGGCGCACCGTGCTGCACAACGCACCGCGCATTGCCGACGTGGCCATCATGGGTGAGGTACTGCGCCGGCTCGGCTGTCAGGTAGAAGTGAAGCCAGACTCCGAGGAAGATTGCAGCACCGACAGTGTGTGCATCGACGTACCCGAAGACGTGGGCACCGAAGCCGACTATGACCTGGTCCGGCGGCTGCGGGCATCCATCAATGTGCTCGGTCCGCTGCTGGCCCGCCGGGGCCACGTGAAAGTGGCCCACCCTGGCGGGGATGCGATTGGCTCGCGTGGTCTCGACTATCACATCGCTGGGCTGCGCCGAATGGGTGCTGAGATCACCAGCGAACATGGCTTTGTGATTGCGCGCGCTGAGCGGCTGCATGGTGCGAGCATTGTGCTGGAATTTCCCAGCGTAGGCGCTACGGAGAACATTTTGGCCGCGGCGGTGCTGGCTAAAGGCTGCACCGTGATAGACAACGCCGCTCGTGAACCCGAGATTGGCAATATCGTTGCGATGCTTAACGGCATGGGTGCCCGGGTCTCTGGAGCCGGTAGCTCCACGCTAGAAGTCGAAGGTGTGGAGGAACTCGCCCCCGTCACCCACCGGACCGTGCCGGATCGGATTGTTGCCGGTACCTGGGCTTATGCTGCCGCGATCGCTCAGGGCGATGTCCTGATTCGTGGCGCGGATGCCTCTCATCTACGGGTCGCGCTGGACAAGTTGGCCCACGCTGGCGCACACATGACCGATTTGGGCGCCGACCCCATCCACGGTGGGTTTCGTGTGCAGATGACGCAGCGCCCGCGCGCGGTAGATGTAGTGACACTGCCGTTTCCCGGCTTCGCCACCGACATGCTGCCTATGGCGATCGCGTTGGCGTCGGTCAGTGAGGGCCCTTCGTTGATGACCGAGAATGTGTTCGACGCGCGCTTCATGTTCGCCAACGAAATGGCCCGGCTGGGTGCTGAGATCCGCACTGATGGCCATCACGCGGTGGTACGTGGCAAGGAGTGGCTCTCTGGTGCACCGGTGCGTGCGACCGATATTCGAGCTGGAGCAGGTTTAGTGATCGCAGCCCTGCGCGCCGAGGGCTTCACCGAGGTCTCCGATATTCATCACGTTGACCGTGGCTATCCCGATTTCGCGACTCAGCTACAGAAGCTCGGAGCGCAAGTAGAGCGAGTACAGGTCGCCGAGCTGGAGCTTGGGGTATGAATATTCAATCGGCGGGCACACCACCTCAGACGCTGATGGTGTTGGGTGCGGGCCTGATGGGGGCCGGCATCGCGCAGGTGGCAGCAGAGGCTGGCTGGCAGGTCACGCTGTATGACACTGACTCCCAGGCCCTACCGTGGGCGAGGGCTGCTATCGAGCGTTCGCTGGCCGCCCGCGTGCGCAAGCAACAGTGCAGTCCGACGCAAGCCGCCGCCGCGCTCGACCGGGTGGAGTTGAGCGAGTCTCTAGACGCTGCCAGCGCCGCAAATGTTGTGGTGGAGGCAGTGTTTGAAGATGTTGACATCAAATCTCAGCTCTTCACTGAGTTGGATCGAGTGGCTGCGCCGAACGCCTTGTTGTGTTCTAACACCAGCGCAATTCCGATCACCCGGCTTGCGGCGGCGACTAGCCGGCCAGAGTCGGTAGTGGGCACGCACTTCTTCTCTCCGGTGCCGATGATGGAGTTGTGCGAGGTTGTGCGAGGGGAGCAGACGTCGGAGCCCACGCTGCGTAAAGCCACCGATTTTGTCGAAAGCTTGGGCAAGACCGCGGTAGTGGTGCAACGTGATGTGCCGGGTTTCGTCACGACGCGGCTGATCACGGCGCTGGTGCTAGAAGCTGTACGGTTGGTGGAAGCTGGGGTGGCGAGTGCCGCCGACGTCGACACCGCCTGCCGGCTGGGTTTTGGGCACCGGATGGGGCCGCTGGCTACCTGTGACCTCATCGGCGCTGACGTGTTGGTTAACGCGGCAAAGGTTATGTACGCCGAGGCGGAAAGCGAGGTGTTCGGAGTCCCCGAGCTGCTGGCGCAGATGGTGGCCGACGGCAGACTCGGCCGCAAATCCGGCGAAGGCTTCTACCCGCACTCGCCCTCGTAGCCGCGACATTTTCCCGGAAAACGCCCAGAAGCTAGCCGCCAGGCGGGGCGATGTATCCGGAAACGGGCACGTTTCCCTTACCGCTTCGCGAGGTGGCGGGATCGATTCGATGGCTTAACGCGACCTGGTCACCGTTGCCGTTACCATTTATGATGTCTAGCGTTCCGTCGGGGTTCACATTAGAGACCATCGCGACGTGACCACCCAAGCCATCGCTTGGTACACCGTAAACGATGAGATCGCCGGCCGTCGGGTTACCATCGCGCTGCCCGGCGGTTTTCGGTTTAAATGTGCCCTTGACGCCCTTGCTATCTATGACTTCCTTTTCCACACCTGTCGCAACTAAGGTGCCAAACAGTGCGGGACCTGTGATGCCCGCTCGATGCCAGATTGCCTTGAGAAAGGTAGCGCACCAGTCCTGGCAGGGTTTTGCGTCTGGGGCACCCTGCGGATATGGCAACCAGTTGGGATCGCTGTACTTCACGCAGCCCTCGCCTGTCGGTCTGTAGCCCACCTCGTTTTGAGCCAACTGCACAATTCGCGCCCGCAGACCGCCGACCACGGTGCTTGTGCAATTATCCCCGCCGGCTCCGCCAGCTATCGGCACTCCGGCTACCGGGGAGCCCAGGTAGGAGAGCATGCCTTGGGCGACCGCCAAGAACCTGTTGTAGTTCGCCGCGCTACCAAACGCCGAGTGTTGCACCGCTTCGGCAGCCTGCTGAATCTCCATGTTCTCCCAGCCAGGCACGTCAACCAGACCAGTGTTGCTAGGTGGCTGAGGTCCGCCGAAGAAAGCATTCGCCGCGTACCACACATCGGTGAGCTGTTGAGGAGTTCCCCAACCCGCGGAGGGCCGCTGCTGGAACACCCCGAGCGAGTCATGGTCTACGGGCACGAGGATGTTCGTATAGGTGGACTCCTTTCGGGCGGTGACCATAGCGATCAGCCACGCCTTTTCCGGGAGTTTTCGTTGCTTGGCGACGTCGAGAATGATCCAGGCATTGCGGACTTGGTCGGCTGAAAAAGTTTCTCCGGCGATTTTGGTACCGCCCAGCGCGGGGGGCGGGTTCTTCTGAATGTCGGGTACCGCGACATTGCCGCCGTTTGCACCGCCAGGCGTGAATTGCTGCTCGCATTTGTTCTGCATGAGCAATGACATGATGTTGGGTACGCCAAAGACCGCCATGAAGCAGATGGAACAGCCCAGGATGGCCAGGATCACCATGCCGAGGATAAGTTTCTTGATGAGACTCCAGCCTGCACGGGCGGTGCCGCGAACTGCACCGGATTGTTGTTGCTGAGCCGTGCCGGAGGCAGCCATTACAGCTTCCGGTCAAAATCGTACGACGCGATGAGCCACTTGTCGTCGACGTACCTGAACTCCAAGGACAGCGTGCCGGAGTTCAGCGGGACGGCGACCTTGGAGAACCCGGGCCCCGCATCGGTCTCCCGCGGCTCACCGGTCCGGCTGTTGGCGGGAACGTAGTCAGGGCTGTCGAATCGGCGCTGCTGGTTGAAGCCGGGTGTGCCATAGGGCTCAATTCCGGCAAGCCATGCTTCTTTGCTCCGGCTAGTACTGAGCCAGGCGTCGGTGAACTCGCGAGCCTGCTTAACGACGGCGGCGGTCTGTGCCGCACTGGGTGGCGCGTAGCTATGTTGTGCCTCAGTGTCGCGTGCAAGCTCGCCAGGCTGGAGCGGTGGAGCATGGGTGCGCTGAGGCGGGGCCATGGAGCTCTGGTTGGCCTGTTTAGGTTTGTCATCGTGTGTCGCGGTATAGAGGAGATACACCACCATGCCGATTACGGTGATACCGATCACCGTAACTAGCGCCAGCGCGGCGTTGCGCGATAGATGAATGTCTCGGATGCTGCTCGCCATGACGGTTCACTCACTTACTCGCTCGCGCCAAGCCCCAATATGCACCGCCTGGATGCTCTGCCCACAGTATATGCGGGCACACCCCTCAGTGATGCGCTTGTTGTGCTGGGAGCGCAGGGAATCGTTAGCAATATGGTCGCTGGTGCCCCATCACTTCCGCCGAAAGGTGGATGCTCTTACGAGGTGGTGCACGATAAAAATTTTTGCCAAGTTAGGAGAACTTGGGAAAAATACGCTGCTACTGACCTGGTCGCTTTATCGACGATGATGGCAGTAGCTTGCAATCGTGCACCATGTCGTCAGTATTGTTGGGTTGTGCGTTTGGTAATTGCTCGTTGCGCGGTGGATTATGTGGGTCGCTTGCAGGCCCACCTGCCGATGGCGACCCGCCTGCTATTGGTGAAAGCCGACGGCTCCATCTCCGTACACGCTGACGACCGGGCGTACAAGCCGCTGAATTGGATGAGTCCGCCGTGCCGGTTGAAAGAGGAACCGGGCGTGTGGCGAGTGGTGAACAAGGCGGGCGAGGAGCTTCGGATCACCTTCGAGGAGGTGTTGCATGACTCCTCTCACGAGCTTGGCGTGGATCCGGGGTTGGTGAAAGACGGAGTGGAGGCTCATTTGCAAGAGCTGCTCGCGCTGCATGTCACTACGCTCGGACCGGGCTGGAGCCTGATCCGGCGGGAATACCCCACCTCGATTGGCCCAGTGGATCTGCTATGCCGTGACGCGTCTGGTCAGACCGTCGCCGTAGAGATCAAACGTCGTGGCGAGATTGATGGCGTGGAACAGCTGACCCGCTATCTTGAGCTGCTCAATCGGGATCCGTTGCTGGCGCCGGTCGCTGGAATCTTCGCCGCCCAAGAGATTAAACCACAGGCGCGGGTGCTCGCGGCCGATCGCGGGATCGGCTGCGTGACGCTGGACTACGACGCGCTGCGCGGCGTTGACGATCCATCACTGCGGCTGTTTTAGTGTCTCGGGTCGAACGCTCATAACGCCAAGTATGATTCATGTACTGTACATATATGACTAAACGCATCACCATCAGCGTGCCCGACGATGTAGCTGAGTACCTGGAGACTGTTGGCTCAGGTCGGATCTCTAGCTACGTCAGTCAGGCAGTTCGGCAGGCGACGCAGCGGCAGAGCACCGAGCGGGCGTTAGAGGAGTTGTTTGTACGTTTCGGCCGTCCATCTTCGGCAGACTTGGCGCAGGCGCGCGAGTTCGCTGATAAAGCAACCTCCTGGCAGGCCGATCGGCTGCGCAACCAAGGCGTGCAACCCCAGGCACGACTCGGTGAGTGAGCAGCCTCGGGCTACCTACGTGTTCGATGTGCATCCGCTGCTTTCTTACGCCCGGTCCGACAGCCTGCTCATACCGTCGATTGTGGCCGCTTCGATAGAACATAACCAATACATCGCCGTCTCCGCCGTGACGTTGGCGACGGCTTACTGCGAACTCACCGAAGATGAGGCCTTGATCTTGGATATGCTCTCTGGCGGACACCTGGCTACGGCGTTCGTCATGAAGCCACTAGATGCCCCGACCGCACGGCACCTTGGTGGCCAAGCACGGGTTCTTAGTTCCCAGCCGTCGTTGAGTGCGCTGCATACTGCCGACATAGCTCGGCAAGCCGTGGCAACTGTGGTCACCGGCGACCGCGAGACGGTCCGCGCTCTACTGGGATCAGACTGGCTTATCCTAGAGGCTTAGAGGTCGGTGGAGTGCACTCATGAGTCCGCGTCAGAACCGTCGATGTCGGGATGACTCCCCGCTCCATGCAGCGGCGGCTCTGGGTAGCGCTGCCACGCGCGAAACCGGGGCCGACGGACAGTGGTGGGTTCGGATGGTGGCCGGCGTCGCCGCGGTGAAGACCTACAGATGCCCAGGATGCGCTGGTGAGGTTCTGCCAGGAACGGTGCATCTGGTGGCGTGGCCAGCTGATGATCCGGACGGTTCCGCGCACCGTCGACATTGGCATCGCAGCTGCTGGCAGCAACGTGACCGTCGTCGGCCTATCGGTTAGCCACAGCGGCGGCTAGCGCTTTCAAGCGACGTGCGGTTTCGCGCCGGAACATCACTTTAGCGATCGGCTCCAGCACCCGTGCCGCCCAGCGTGGCTTGCAACGAAATGTCATCGTGTAAGTGACACTCGAGCATCCATTGGGCAACGGCTCATGCCGGATGGAGGCAGCCCAGGTGGCAAAAAACGGGGGTGGCGATTCCAGCTTGATCGCCGCCAGCGTCGGGCGTCGGAACGTGATGTATCGGGTACGAAAAGCATAGCCGCCTAGCAGTCGCCGCGCCGTGCATACCGCCACTACACCGACATCGGGGGTCGCATCGCGTTCGGTGTAGGCGCTACGCAGCAGCGTGTCCCACTCCAGCCGCCGCTGGTAGTTGTGGATCAGGTCGAAGACCGTTCCACAGCTCGCTGGCATCTGTTCGGAGACGACAATGTGTACGGTCATGCGGCCAGCATAAGCCTCCACTGGCTTTCTGACCTACGCTTTTGGGGCTGGCCCGCAAGGGGGTTCTGTCGTCGTGTACAACGATGGCTGTGACGAGTTCGCTGACCCAGATCCGAGCCAGCACAGTGCTGCCAGCGGTGCGCACAGACATCGAGCTGCACACTGCGGATGGTTTGACGCTCGTGGGGGAGCTGGCGCTTCCGATGCGACATCCGCCGGTAGCAACGTTGATCTGTTTGCACCCGCTGCCTACACATGGCGGCATGATGGACAGCCATGTGTTCCGTAAAGCCGCATGGCGGCTACCGGCTCTGGCTGGCCTTGCGGTGCTGCGGTTCAACACTCGAGGCACGCAGTCGGCACGCGGCCGCAGCGAGGGAACGTTTGACTCCGCGGGTGCCGAACGCTATGACGTGGCGGCGGCGATCGAGTACTGCGAATTTGAACAGCTTCCCAGCCCGTGGTTACTGGGCTGGTCGTTTGGTACCGATCTCGCACTGATGTATGGCTGCGACCCTAGCGTGCGCGGCGCGATCTTGCTCTCGCCGCCGTTGCGGCATAGCCGTCCGGAGCATTTAGCTCGCTGGGACGATACGGACAAGCCCGTTATCGCGGTCGTGCCGGAGTTCGATGATTACCTACGCCCGGCGGCGGCGCGGGAGCGGTTCGCTGGCATTCACCAGGCTGAGGTTGTGGCTATGGAGGGTGCCAAACATCTGTGGGTCGGCGACGCCGATCGGGTGCTGAACGAGGTAGTGCGGCATGTCGCACCGGCGAGTTATCCGCTTTCCGTCACCTGGGACGGCCCCACTGAGTCAGGCGCTATGTTTGCTCCCTAATGACGGGCACAGCTTGGACAGGGCGTAATACGCTGTTATACTTTTCTAGTGGCTGGTGAATTCCTAGGCGTTTCGATCGCCGAACTGAGGTTCAGAATGGTGGATTGGGAACATCGGGGCGAATACATTCAACGTCGTTCCAAACGCAAGGGCCTCGATGAATTTGATGTTGAACCGGAGTGGGCCAATGAAGCGGTGGATGATCCGGATCGGCTTGTTGCGTCTGATCCTGGCAGCAAGAGTGGTGAATCCGTTCGAATTGTCGGGTACTCAAGGTCCGCCGATCGGATTCTCACAGTGATCGTTGTACCTAAAAGCGTCACGCCGGTGTCAGACGAATGGTGGGGAGCTAATGCATGGGCATCAAATGAAAGCGATCAGCGCAAGTACTACGAGGAGTTGGAGGAGGAACGATGACACATCAAGAATCTGTTCAGGAAAAGCTTAACCGGATTGGGGAAGCAGCCGAACAGTCCCGCGATGTAGATGTGGAGTACACTCGAGCTCGCCGCGGCGCTGACGCTGGTCAGGTTTATGCCCTCAGAATACCCAAGCGGGATCTTGCTGCGCTTCGAAAGCTTGCTGACCAAAGAGGAGTTGAACCAAGTACGCTGGCGCGCCGTTGGGTGGTGCAGCGGCTCGATGAAGAGCTTGGGCATAATTCTACGCCCATGATGATTCCCGCTGCCGCAGTGCGAGAGGCGTTCGAAAATCTGCTCACCGAATACCCTAAAGCAGGGTAGCGGGCAGGCTGTTAGCTCACCAGCTCTACCGTGCAGGCCAGTTGAGGCGCCATGTTCAAGTCCTGATGATTATAGTAACTACTGTCCGACCGTGCATGTATACAATTGGGTACATGAAAACGGTATCTTCGGCAACTGCTCGTGCACAGCTAGCTTCGTTGTTGGATGAGGTTAGCGGTGAGCATGAGATTGTCACTATCACTCGTAATGGTGAACCAGCAGCGGTGTTGATCTCAGCTGATGAGTGGGAGTCGTGGGAAGAAACCCGCTACTGGTCGCAGCCGGAGAACGCGGCACAGCTCCGGGAAGCTATCACTGACCCTAGCCCGGCGATTGCGTTCGAGGAAGCTTTTCCGGATTACGTAACGACCGCGAAACGAGAAGCTGGTGCGGTATAGCGTTGTCATCAAAGCTGCTGTGCAGCGCGATGTTAACAGGCTTCCTCGCAAAATAGCTGACGCGGTGCTGCACTTTATCTACTACACATTGGCCGACAGTCCCTACCGGGTGGGGAAACCGCTGCGCTGGGAGTGGGAAGGGTATTACGCGGCGCGCCGCTCCACGTATCGGATCGTCTATGCGATCGACAACGAGCAGGTGATTGTCACGGTGGTTAAAGTTGCTGGTAGCGCCGACGTATACCGTTCACACTAGCTATCTGGTGTGAACATTTCCCACGTGGTGGGGGTAGCGAACTCGACGTCGCGGGTGAAGCGCCACCCCCGCAGTTGATCCATCGCGATGGGCGGCAAACCATCAGCCGGGCGAATCGAGCGCACGTTGTCATCATTGACCAGCTCTCCGGCTTTGACATCACGTGTCACATACAGCGATCGACGCAACCGACGCACCGCCTCTTCGGATTCGGTAGGACCGATTCGCGGTTGACCTAGCGCCTGCCACGCCCGTTCAGTCTCGGTCACCAACATGGCGAGCTCGCCACCGTCTAACGAAAAGGCTGAATCCACGCCACCATCGTCACGAGACGTGGTGACATGTTTTTCAATCATGCTGGCGCCTAATGCCACCGCCGCTACTGACGCACCTACACCGTGGGTGTGGTCGGAGTACCCCACCACGCAGTCGAACGTCTCAGCTAGCAACGGCAGCTTGCGTAGATTGCAATCCGCGGGGACACCGGGATAGGAGGAGGTGCAACCATTTATTACCAACTGTTCGCATCCGGCCTTTCGCGCGGTATCCGCTGCGGCTGCGATCTCTTGAACGGTGCCCATGCCCGTGGAGATGATAAGCGGTTTGCCCGTCTTAGCCATCTGTCGAATTAACGGAAGGTCATTCAGTTCAGGTGAACCAAGTTTGTAGGCAGGAACGTCGAGGTCTTCCAGAAACTCCACTGCTGTCGGATCAAATGGTGCGGAAAACGCCACCAACCCGCGCTCGCGCGCGCGGTCAAAGATGGGTTTATGCCACTCCCAAGGGGTGTGCGCATCTTGGTAAAGCGCGTGCAGGTTTTTGCTACCCCATAGCGAATGATTTTTATCTATAAAAAACTCCGGACGATTGGAATCGATGGTGATTGTGTCCGGGGTATAGGTTTGCAACTTCAGCGCTTGAGCCCCAGATTTAGCGACCATATCGACAATGGATAACGCCCGTTCAAGGTCGCCGTTGTGGTTACCCGACATCTCGGCCACAATGAACGGCCGATATGCCTGACCGATGGTGTGCTCGCCGATGCTGATCGAACGTGCTTGCGCCGGATGCCTCATAAGCTGCCTTCCAAAGGGATGTAAACTACGCCAGTCTATTCGGCGTCCGCGCGCTCTGGCGATCGGTTGCTACTCGTCTCTGGCTGCTGATGCTCCCGCGGGGTAGAGGAACCATTGCTCGTTGGGCCGTTGCTCGGGGGGGAATCTGAGCTGTCGCTCAACCCGGCCAACAAAGCAGCCATTCGCTCTCTGTTGGACCCGTTGCCGTTAGTTAAGTTGTCCTTAGACGTAGGGTTCGATGTTGCGCCGCCAACTGACTGCGAGCCAACGACCGCTGGCTTGGCTTCACGGCCGTGCTCTGCTGGGGGCGCCGCGGATTCGGCTATGCGTTGTAGACGCGGTTTCCCTGAGTTGGGGCGCGGGCGCCGCGTCTGGTCAGACTTTGTGATCCCGGTGACTTCATCCCTAGCCAGTGCGGAATCCTTGACCCGTGCCGAGCTCGCTGGGGAGGCGGGCGTGCTGCCGTCCTGGGCAGCCTCGCTTTCAAAGGGCTCGGGAGGGGCTGAAAGTATGGCCGGCTCAGGTTGTGTGCTGCGACTTTCGTCTGGCGGTAGCTTGGACTCAACCGGCGCTGACATCCCCGCTGGCAGACCTTTGCTGTCCAGTGTGGTGAGCGTATTCTGCATTTGGCTTAAGTAGGCCGTGATCCGTGCTTGATCGGCGGTAAGCGAAGACGTCTCCTTGGTGATTTCCTCGTGCTGTGCCCGCGCCCGTGCTACCAGGCCGCTGGCTAAATTCCGCGCGGCGACCACAGCGGCTTGACCGTCTTGTTGGGCTTTGGCCACGATCGACGCGGCCTGCTGCTCTGCTTGAGTTATTTGCTCAGCTCCGCGCAGCAGGGCTTGTTTCGCCATGGCCGCTCGCTGTTGCTCGCTCTCGCGCTTGTGCTGTTCTAGCTCATGCTCGATTCGTTGTCGCGTCTGTTCCGCTTCAACGGTTGCTGCTTGGCGTTGCCGCTCCAGCAGCTCGGTAATCTCGGCTTCGGCGTCGCGGCGTTTGTGAGCTAGCTCAACCTCGAGGGCGTTATGTCTCGCAGTGGCCTCCGCATGTACTGCCTCGCTGCGTGCGATAGCTTCAGCCGCTTGCGCTTGTGCTTGCACCCGAGCTTTGGCAACTAGCTTTTCAGCCAAGGTTTTGGCTTTGGTGAGGAGCTCATCGCGCGTGGTTGTGGCTGTTTCCAACGCGATAGCGGCGTCTTTGGCGGCTGTGGCAGTAGCTTGCTCCGCGGCTTGGCGCGCGGTGGTGGTTATAGTATCGGCGCTTTTTTGTGCTTCGTCGAGCAGCTTTGTGCTGAGAACTTGTGCCGTTTCCGCGAGCTGCTCGCTTTTGAGTCGGGCCCGGGCCAAGGTTTCGTCAGCGGAGTCGCGCAGTTGTTCGACTTCAGCTTGCGCTGTCGCGCGGATTTTGCCTGCCTCAGTCTCGGCTAGCTCAAGGATCTCCTGCACTTGGGCAGTGACCGCCGCACGATCAGGGGACTTAGCTCGCTCGGCTTCCTTGAGATGCTGGTTAAGTGAATAGACATCGAGTTGCAGCTGCTCGATCTGGTTGGCGTAATGCGTCAGCCGCTCATACGCTAATTCCCGCTCTTGCTGGAGCGAACCAATCTCATTTTCAGCCGTAGAGAGGGCGTCGTCTACTTGACGCCGGTCATATCCGCGCAGCACAACGTCAAACGCTGGTCGGTACCGAGACTCATCCAGCGGATCGAAGTTATCGTCCTGAGCTGCCATAGATCCATTACTCACACGTTGGGCATAGCGAGCGTGCGACTGACTAGTGCCTGCCGTCGTACCGCGAACTCCTAAGTTCATCGCAGCCCATCATGGCCCACCTTCGAAGCTATGTCACCACCTGGTGCCAAAAAGTAACCTGCCGACGAACTCGACTTAGATGTGGCTTGGGGTTGGAGAACCACCACATAGTCGAGTTCGTCGGCAAATATCTACCGCGCGTACCACGCGTCTACCAGGATGTTAGCTGTGGCCATTCTCATTGGCATGGGCCAAATCCCGCTGTGGGGCCGGCGTGGAGCTACTGCTGTTCGAGCTCTTGGCGTCTTGCTTGGCACTCTCAGGGCTGCCAGCAGCTCCAGTTGGAGCCGCTGCGCCACCACTGGGTGCGCCTCCCATAGCTCCAGCACCACCCATGAGACCGGCAAGCATTTCGCGCAGCTGTCCAAGCTGACCGTTAATCGCGTCACGCTGCTTGTTCAGCTCGGCAACTTCGCGCTTAGCGGTGGTAGAGATGGTTTCGGCCTTAGCTTTGGCGTCAGAAACCAACTGTTCGGCATCGCCCTGCGCTTCGCTCACTGTCCGGTCTGACAGCAAGCGAGCCTTATCTACGATGTCTTTGGCCTGAGCGTCAGCAGACTTGCGCCGAGCTTCAGACTGTGCCTCGATTTCACGAGCACGCCGCTCGGCAGCTCGGGCACGCTCTTCGCCTTCGTCAACCAGCTTCTGAGTCTCGATAACTGCTTTGGTGTGCCGATCAGACTCTGCCCGCTCGGCTGCTTCGCGTTGTTCGGCGATGGTAAGTTCCAGCTCTTGGAGGTCGCGGTCGTGCTTTTGCTGGGCCTCAGCAAGCAAACGGCCGGCTTCAGAACGGCGTCGCTCTGCCTCACTTGCTGCCTCCGCCCGCAGCTGATCGGTCTCCAGCTTAGTAACCGCGCGCAGTTGGTCAGTCTCTTGTTTGGTCTGTGTACGGAGTTGATCCGTTTCTTTCTTGGCGGTGCCACGCAGCTGGGTGACCTCGCGTTCAGCCGTTGCCTGTAGCTGGGCCACTTCTCGGTGCACTCGGGCTTTAAGCTCGGCGGCCTCATGCTCTGTGGTCGTCCGCAGCTTACGTGTCTCACGCTCGGCAGCTGAGCGGGACGTGTTTACCTCACGTTCGGCTTCGGTTCGCAGATCGTTGGCGTCTGTTTCTGCGGTCTCTCGAATGGTGCGTGCGTCTCGTTCCGCGGCAGTACGTAGCGAACCAGTCTCCGCCCGTGCCTTTTCCGTAAATTCACGCGCCTGCACTCGCGATGCCGCAACTACTTCCTCAGCGCGTTTCTCGGCCTCGGTCTGATGTTCACCGGCTTGCTCTTCAGCCAGTCGCAGAATCTGCTCGACCCGGCTACCCAGACCCGACAGCGTTGGGCGAGAGTTTTCATCCAGCTGCTTTTGCTGCTGTTTCACATGTTTTTGTAGGTTCAATAATTGGTCTTCTACCACGCGCATGCGGCGTTGGGCGTCGGCCATGCGCTGCTCAGCTTCAGTTTTGGCCTGCCCCGTGGTGGACAGTTCGGTCGTCACTCGCTGCAGGTATTCGTTTACCTGATGGCGGTCGTAGCCGCGAAGCGAGATGGTAAAACCTGGGTCGGCAGAGGTGGAATCGAAAAAGGACAGGGTTTCGTCGGAGGTCGTCGGCATGGCCTTCACTATCGCAGAACGGTTAGGGGATTTTCTAGGTGGTGCGAAGAAGAAAAACTAGTTAATCAATTGAACAAGTTCAATAAGTACGCCACCAGCATCGCGCGGATGCACGAAGTTGATCAACGAACCGCCAGTACCGCGACGCGGTGTGGCGTAGAGCAATCGTAGTCCCTTGGCTTTCAGCTTTGCGCTGACTTCGACAATATTGTCTACGGTGTACGCCAGCTGGTGGATTCCCGGACCGTGACTGTCCAAAAACTGTGCGATGGGGGAGTCCTCGTGTAGTGGTGCCAGCAGTTGAATCGCTGTCGCGTGAATCGAAGCTGAACCACCCACGTCACCGAACCCGAGCATGGCCTCGCGCACGCCTTGCTCGGTGTTGCTCTCCTGGTGTAGCAGTGTCATGCCCAGTACGTTGGTGTAGAACGTGATTGCGGAATCCATATCTGGCACCGCGATTCCGACGTGATCGACCCGGCAGAGCCCAGACTCCGGTGCCGCTGGTATGCCACTGGGCTCTACACCCGCCGGTGTGGCGGAGTTTGCCGCGGCTGATGTGCTCACGCCGCGACGATACGCTGGTTACTAGTCAGATTGAAAGCAGCTGGATTGGTGCAGTCTTTGGCCTGAGGTTTTAGCTACTTTCAGACTGATTTAGTCCCGATCGGCTCAGTGCACACACGTCGCTGCTCGTGTACCGCGCAGACCGTAGGCCAGGAGGTTATCGTGATCGATCGTAGCTCAGTCATTGTTTCCGGAGCCCGTACCCCAATCGGACGTATGCTTGGATCGCTGGCTGATCACACCGCGGTTCAGCTTGGTGCAGCCGCTATCGCGGCAGCAGTGGCCCGAGTGGGCCTCGATCCAGCGATGGTCGGGCAGGTTGTCCTAGGCCAGGTGCTCCAAGCCGGGGCCGGCCAGGCCCCCGCGCGCCAGGCGGCGGTGATCGCTGGCCTGCCGATGACTGTCCCAGCGATCACCATCAACAAGGTGTGTTTGTCAGGCCTCACCGCGATCGCGCACGCTGATCAGTTGATCCGTGCTGGCGAGTTCGACGTGGTTGTGGCCGGCGGAATGGAGTCGATGACTAACGCGCCCCACTTGCTGCCTGGAGTCCGGCGAGGACACAAGTTCGGCGGCCTCCATGTCTCCGATGCCCTGTTACACGATGGTCTCACCGACACATTCGATCACTTGGCAATGGGAGCGTCCACCGAAAAACACAATGCCCGATTCGGTATTGGCCGAGCTGAGCAGGATGAATATGCGGCAGCCTCTCATCGGCGAGCGGCCGCGGCTGCCGCCGCCGGAGTGTTTGACACGGAGATAACCCCGGTAGAGGCGGTGGGTCGTGGTGGTGCGGGAGTTGCGGGAACCCCAGCAACCACCGTTACTTCTGACGAAGGCGTGCGCCCGGACACCACTGTGGAGAGCTTGGCACGGCTTCCAGCGGCTTTTGCGGCCGACGGCACGATCACGGCAGGTTCGTCTTCTCAGATCTCCGATGGTGCGGCGGCCGTAGTTGTGGCCGAGCGGGCTATCGCGCAGCGGTTGGGTTTACCTGTGTTGGCCGCGATTGCCAGCTACGCCAGCGTGGCTGGGCCAGACAACTCTCTGCACGTCCAGCCGGCCAACGCTATCGAAGCCGCAGTATCCAAGGCTGGTGTGCGAGTAGTGGAGCTTGATGTGCTCGAGGTCAACGAGGCTTTCGCTGCCGTGGTGGTGGCCTCAGCCAGACAGCTGGGACTCTCGCCGAGTGACTCTAGGCTTAACCCGCATGGTGGGGCGATCGCGCTAGGTCATCCGGTAGGTGCCTCGGGCGCCCGTCTGGTGCTGCATGTGGCACTGCAGATTGCTAACGGTTCTGCCCGGCTGGGCGTGGCCGCTCTGTGTGGCGGCGGCGGCCAAGGCGACGCGCTGGTTCTGCGGTCGGTGTGACTAGCCAATGATTCGTGATGATGGCCAGTGATGACTAATAACGCCGCCGAGGTGCTCTCGGCGGCCGCGAACGGAGACGCGCGGGGTCTAGCCCGGTTGTTGAGCTGGGTGGAAAGCGGTAGCGAGGCGCTGCATGGTCTTGATCAGCTGGGCATGTCTCACGCCTCTAGTAGCTATGTGATCGGTGTTACCGGCGCACCTGGTGTCGGGAAATCCAGCTGCACGGCCGCACTCATAAGCCGGTGGCGTAGTCGGGACGCGCGGGTTGCTGTGCTTGCCGTTGATCCATCCTCACCGTTCTCAGGCGGTGCATTGCTCGGGGATCGCGTGCGAATGCAAGACCATGTGACTGATAGCCGGGTCTTCATTCGCTCCATGGCCTCGCGTGGACACCTAGGGGGACTCAGCGCGGCGGTGCCTGAGGCACTGCGTGTACTGGAATGGGTGGGCTTTGACGTAATAATCGTGGAGACTGTCGGGGTTGGCCAGGCAGAGGTGGACATCGCGATGTTGGCCGACACCACCCTGGTACTGCTCGCCCCGGGCATGGGTGACGGCGTGCAAAGCGTGAAGGCCGGCATTTTGGAGATTGCTGACGTATACGTAGTGAATAAGGCTGATCGCGCTGGTGCGGACAGCACGGTCAGTGACCTTAAAGCCCTGCTTGCTTTGGGCGGACGACATTCAGTAGCGGGTTCCTGGCGCCCCCACATTGTGAGTACGGTGGCCACAACTGGAAGCGGAATAGATGAGCTCATGGCCGCGTGCGACGCTCACCGAGAGTGGCTGGCCCGCTCGGATGGGCTACACCGCCGCCGGGTAGTTCGTTCAGCGTCACAGCTGGAAGCGCTCATGCTTGCCGCACTTCGCGCCCGTGTGGGTGGCATTGACGATGCCGGACTGTTCGCACAACTGGCGGAGCAAGTCGCTCGCGGTGACCGTGATCCATACGAAGCCGCCGCGGCGCTACTCGCGAGCCTGTGAAGTGTTCACTTCTCCTCACAGCGTTTTCAGGGAAAACGCCGTGTCACTTGTATTGGTCACTTGTATTGGTCACTCGTATTCAGTACCGCCTTGGCGGAGTAGATACGCTTCACTGACCGCTTTGAGGATGGCCCGCCCACCGAGTGCTGGGCTGTATCGCTCCTGAGCTGGCCGAATTACTACCCCTTCCCTTATGTGCTCACCACGTCCACTGATTTGTTCGGCACCTTTAGCCATGTCGAGCACCGATTGTTCGTCGTATGGTCCGGCGTAGATGCGCGGAACTAGCGGAAGAGCTACTCCAATTTTACCTATGAGTTCAGCTAGCTCGTCGGAATCAAGCCAGCGAATCCTCCCCGCTGCCTCCTCCACGGCTACGTCAAAAACTGCGTATCCCGGGCGTTCCCCCTGGCCTCTGGCGCTTGCGCCATAGCTAAGGTCTTGAACGCCTTTGCCGTATACCTCGCCAAAAACACCTACTTGGCCAGCTCCTAGTAACCTGCCGAGTTCAACAGCGGCTTGGGTCACATTCCAGCCCTGAACTGCTCGCCAATACAGGTTTCTCTCGTCCTCTACTAGAGATAGCCGTTTGTCGCCGAGGCCTTTAGAAGTTACCAAAGTTTCCCCAGCATCAACCAGTACGGTAGTCAAACATGCAGACCCATGGATCTTTTCAGTTACCACTACTGGCTCGCCGGATTCAAACACAGTTGGATACCGTTTGATATCTTCAATATCTACCCAAGGTAGCAAGTCAGGAGCGCTGACTGCTTGCCCACTCATGTGCACGGGAACTTCCGGAACCCATTTCGTGATACCGAGTAGTTCAGCGAAATCTTGGTCCTGTGCATGGGCGGCAGCTAAGTCGATTCCTTGCGCAGCGGCGGCCCGAAATACGATGCCTTGAGACAGTTCCCCCCGCAACCGGATCGCCCGTACCCGATTTTTCTTGCTACCGGCAAGCCTGCCGGTCAAACCAAGCTCTGTGATCAAACTATCTGGCAAGATAGCTTGTTCGGGAACGTAGAGGGCGTAATCGCCGGTGCGATACGCACCCTTCGGAACAACCGCACGATAAAGTCCAACCTGAGCCAATTCCAGCGCATCGGCGTCTGGATGCGGAAAAATAGTCAACTGCTCGGCAGTAACACGCAACGTGGCCATAAAGCCCCCTCACAAGAATCCTTAAACGAGCCTTCCGCAGAAGAACACCGGAGGCTACTCGCTGGGCAAGCGTAACGGTTGCGGCTTAAGCTGGCGCGAGGCTCACTAGGCTTGCGCCTATGTGGGTGGGATTGGCGCTGTTGGCACCGCTGCTGTGGTCGTTCTCCATCTTCCTCGACAAGTACTTGCTGGATCGGATCGCCCACGAGCTATCGATCGGATCTATGATCATTCTCGCGGGCATTTCCGGTGCGCCATTAATAGGCGTTTTTGGGTTAATCGCACACGAACAGATAGCTGAGTATTCGTGGCAGAGCGCTGTAGGTGCCCTAATCTCTGGCGGCCTGTTGATTTTCTCATATTATTTTTACTACAAAGCCATTTCGATCGCTGACGCTTCACTGGTTGCGGCGTTACTTCAGTTGGCAGTGGTTTTCGATTATGTACTCGCACTTTTGTTTCTGCACGAAAAGCTGCGCATATTCCAGATACTAGCCGCTTTGGTTATTATCACAGGATCGCTCATCATAACCCTGGACACCAAAGGCAATGCGTGGAACTTTCGACCAAGAGTTCTATTATTAATGGTGATGGCCTCAGGACTCACGTCAGTGAGCTTCGTGTCGTTTAAGTTTGTTGCCAGGGATACCAACTTCGCGGCTACTCAGTTCTACAGTTACAGTTGCGCGGTCGTGATCGGAGTCGCTGTATTCTTTTCCAGCCGCAGTGCCCGAAGTTCATTTCTGCGCACCATGCGCCGCAAGCGAAATGTGGCCCTTGGCCTTTCGCAGATTAACGAAGTCGTACATCTAGGCGGTCTGCTGGCAGGAAATTCTGCGCTGTTGCTAGCCCCGGTAGCGGTAGTTTCAGCGGTGATGACGAGCACTCAGTCGGTGTACATGGTGGTTATCGGCGCGCTGCTCACATTCAGTTTTTCGCACCTCATCAAAGAAAATATCAGCCGTGACCACCTCGTGGTGAAACTTGCCGCCATCACTATGATTACCGCGGGCACGCTCGGGCTCGTTCTGATGTGAGGGAAGTGAATGTGCCACAGTCAAAAAATCCACAGCAAAAAAAGCGGATTCGGCGATACTTCTACGATACCGAGTTCATCGAAGATGGTGTCACCATTGATCTGGTTTCTATCGGTGTTGTCGATGAAAGCGGCCGAGAGTTTTATGCAATCTCCACCGAATTTGATCCAGCGCGCGCAATTCCGTGGGTGCGGACCAATGTGTTGGACCAGCTACCCTCGCCAAATCATTCCGCCTGGCAGTCGCGGGCCAGTATTGCCGACCAACTACTGGCGTTCCTAACCGAACCGGACGAACGAGTGGAACTCTGGGCCTGGCATGCAGCCTACGATCATGTGGCGCTGTGTCAGCTTTGGGGCAGCATGCCTGCACTGCCGCGTTCACTGCCACGTTTCACCCGGGAGCTTCGGCAGCGCTGGGAAGATCGGGGTGAACCACAGCTTCCAGCGCCTGGTATTGGTGCGCACAATGCACTCGCTGACGCTCGGTTAAATCTGGCGCGCTGGCGTGCAATAGCTGCGCGCGGGAACTCCTAACGTGAGTTGTGAAGTTGCGCCGGTGGCGGTTAGACGCGGTGTATGTCGATTCTGGCGTTGATAGCGCTTGCGATACCGCCGATGTCATGAGGGTCACTGGTGACAATCATGGTGTGTCCACCCAGTCTTTTCGCGGTAACAACCACGATGGCGTCTACGATATCTCTACTTCCAGATTCCGCGCATACTTTGCCTGCTTCGCGTGCCGCATCTTCCAAGAGGGGTTGGATTTTGCAGCCTCTTAATAGTCGGGAAAGTTCAGCTTGCGGGCCGCCGCGCCAAGCTTGGGCTAGCACCGCAACGGAAACCAGAATTAATTCGCCGGAGGCTAAAGCTTCATCGTGGAGTGCCCAAAGCTTTCGGTCTCGTTTCCCAGCTGCTAGCAATGCTCCTGTGTCATAGACAATTCCGCCCACTAGCTGGCTATTGCTTCGGATAAGCCTAGCCCGGCCTCGTGTAGAATCTTGCGTGCCTCGTGGCGGGCTACCGCTGGGATGGGGCCGTGCTCGGCTTCAAACTCTGCGACCCCGCGCCGACCGTCTTTAATTCGCGCAGCGTGTTCGGCGGCTTCAGCGATCCATTCAGAGATACTCACTCCAGCTTGGGCAGCTTCTGTGCGGATGTTGTGCTCGGTATCCGAGGGCAGCGAAATCGATAATCTGCGGACTGTCATGTCTGCTCCTATATCACTAGGGTAACATTTCCGTGTTACGATTGTAGCTTACTACGTCCGGCGTTGATCTAGGCGCGATAAAATGCTGTGAATACCCATACGTTGCGCCATCAGATTTGCGAACCCGACCAGGGCGATACGGCGTAGCCGAGCCGGTGCGTTGTAGTCAATGTCGTGCTCGCTAGGCACATGCTCGACGTTGGCGTCACGTTGGCTCTCCAGCTGTGTGTACTCCGCGCTGACATGCAGGGCCAGCAAGGCGGGGTTTATCGGCTAACCGCAAGTCGCGGCGAAACCACATGATATTTGGCGGTAGCTGTGCGGCGCTTTCAGTCACGGTAGATATCCTTCGCTGTGCTTAGTTGGTGGTCATGAGTCAGCAGCGACCATAGCGGGTCGAAGCAAGTCGGTATCTCCAGTCTTAGCACGAATTGATAGCCAACTTATTCAGCTTTTGAGTGCTAGTTGTTACCGTGTTTCATCCGTTACGCCGGCTCGGCCGCTGGGCGCAGCGGTATTCTCACTACCTCTAGAGATACCAAGCTGATGTTCTGCCTACGTGGTTGCCTCAGGTTAGAAGGCGTCGCATAGCCGTGAACGACCGGATGAGGACTTTTGGATCGTGCGCATAACCTGCGTTACTCGCGTCCATGCTGCGATCGGCTGCGCTTTCGCCATGGTGGCCGCGCTGTTGCTGGCGGTGTCGCCAGTATCCTCGGCGCCGAGCCGCCCTCCTGCCGCCGATCCCGAAGGTGGTAGTTCAGCACTGAACAAGGCGCTGGAGACTGCTTCGCGCGGTTACGTGGAAGCTAAAGCACAACTTCAGGCGTCACAGCGGAAGGATCAAGAGCTTAGTGGCAAAATCGCCAAGTTAGAAGAACAGACCGCCTTAAGTAGCCGGGACCTACAACGCATCGCGGCTACGGCATATATCGATGGTGGTGACGGGTTAAGGCTGTTGTCCTCTGTGTTGCAGAGCAGTACATTCACCGAGCTCTTGCAGCGCCTGTCGTACGTAGATCATCTTTCCTACCGAGATACTCAGCAGATCAAGCATGCGGCGCACGAGCGAATGTCGCTAACCGACAGCCGCGAGCAGCTCAAGGAAGAGATTCGTAAGCAGCAGCAACACGCCCAAGTGATGGCCCAGAGTAAGGCCGATGCCGAGAAAGCTCTTGCTCGCTTTGGTGGATCAAGCACGGCTGGTTATGACGGTGGCGCTGCGAGCGCTGATCCCGCTCCCCGCAACCCCGACGGGACCTGGCCTCAAGAGTCGTGCTCAGTGCACGATCCCACGACGAATGGGTGTCTTACTCCGCGCACTTTGCATGCCTTCAATGAAGCGCGCGGCGCGGGGTTTACCCGCTACACCAGATGTTACCGCGTGGAGCGCTCTGGTGAACATGGGAAAGGACGAGCGTGTGACTTCGCTGCCGCCACGGGTGGTTTTGAGGGTGCTGCTTCCGGTGCCGACAAGGAGTACGGCAACCGGCTCGCGGGATGGTTCATTTCCAATAATGAGCGCCTTGGCGTGTTATATGTCATCTGGTATCGCCAGATTTGGCTGCCATCCACCGGATGGCGTTCGTATTCTGGCGGTGGTAGCCCGTCGGCTGCCCACACCAATCACGTGCATCTGTCCGTGCAGTAGCCAGACAGCGGGCTAGAACACGCCTTGTGAGCCCTTTCCCGGTACACCTCCGTACTCCGCGGCTCGCACGCTGCAACCGGTGACAATTATGTGGTCACCGTGCTATCGATCGCGATAGGCGTCGCGCTGCACCGTACGTCATGGGGTTGGCGCTTATCGGGTAGATAATCGACCGAGTTGTTCTCAGGCGGCCAGGTAGCGCTCGATCGCTTCGCGAGTGATACAAATATCGAGATAGACCACGGCCAGTAGATCGCCATAGCGTCTCAGATGAGTATTGCTCAGCGGGCACCCGCTTGGCGGTTGGGCGCCCATAGTTGGTCGGCGTCGCCGGCGGTGAGCCGGCCTCGGTAGACGTCGATCTTGTGGTCGATGAGCTTGAGGTTCTCGTGTATCTCAGCAAGTTTGGCGACCACGTTGCTGCGGTGAGCCTCCATGAGGGCAAGTCGTTCCTGTTCGTTGCCGTGTCCGGTGGATACGAGTTGGGCGTAGCGGCGGATGGTCTTGATGGGCATCCCGGTGGCCCGCAGCTTGGCGCAGACGGTGATCCAGTCCAGGTCGAGCTGGTGGTAGCGCCGCCGGCCGCTAGCGTTGCGATCGACGGGGGTGACGACCAGACCGGCACGTTCGTAGTAGCGCAGGGTGTGCACGCTGACCCTCGTGCGGCGGGCTGCCTCGGCAATGCTCAGGCCCGCCTGAGGATTGGAACGTGCAGGCCCGGATACCGGCCGCGGCTTGACCTCGAGCACGCTCTAAATACTAGCGTTATGGTCAGTCATTGAGAAACCCTCACTGGCAATCGTTTAAGCGTGCGTCCGTATCTTCCGGAAGCACACGCCGCATAGATTCGAAGGGGTCTCATGTCCAGCGCTACATCAACACCCATACACCATAAGAGCGAGCTGAACGGCATCCGAGTCCTGGTGACTGGCGCCACCAGCGGCCTGGGCGCGACGATGGCCGCTGCACTCGCCGAGCGGGCGCCCGGGTGATGGTCACTGGTCGCGACCAGGCCCGGGCGGAAGAAACCGCAAAGGAGCTCGGTTCCTCAGTGATCCCGTGTCAGCTCGACGTGCGTGACGAGCGCTCGGTTACCACTTGTATTGCTCGGGCTGGCGACACGTGGGGAGGCATCGATATGCTCGTCAACAACGCAGGCATCGGCATGCGAACAGTCAATCCCAGATTCATGTTAGAGCCGCAGCCGTTCTGGGAGGTGACACCAGCCGGGTTTCGGGACGTCGTGGAGACCAAAGTCGTCGGTTGTTTTCTGATGGCCCGCAAGGTAGTGCCGCTGATGCTCCGCGAGGGCGGCGGGCGGATCGTCAACATCTCGATGAACGAGCAGACGATGGTCCGCCGTGGCTTTGTGCCGTACGGGCCTGCGGGCACCGGCGTCGAAGCGTTGTCGCGGGTGACGGCAGCGGATCTGGCCGGCAGCTCGGTGACCGTCAACATTCTGCTTCCGGGCGGGCGGGGCACCCGGACCGGGGTGATCCCCGATGATGCTTCCGCCGAGGTCCGGGCCCGACTGCTGGACCCAGCCGTGATGGGCCCGCCGATCGTGTGGCTAGCTTCGGACCAAGCGGCCGGCGTGCATGACCGGCGCGTCGTGGTGAACGAGTTCGACGCGCCATCGGAGACGATCTAACCGGGCGAGGCATCAAGCTCTCGCTCAGTGGGCAGGTGTACGACCCTACCGACCGGTGGGCACGCTGTTCTTCAACATGCTGGCCCCCACTGCGAGATGCAGGGCTGGCCAGGCGCGGTTCCGCTTTCGCGGAACTTTGCCGTTTTGCTTTCACCTGTGAC
>JBBSOC010000018.1:0-32963 GCA_038260095.1 Mycobacteriales bacterium
CCAGCCGGACGGGAAAGTTTAAGGAAAGAACTTACTTTATATACCAATAGGCTGCAAGGCTTTGGTAGGACAGTGGCCTCCATCCGCGAGCCGGGCGCAACGATGCCCCCCAGACGCTCCAGCGCGCCCAGCTCGGGCACATCCGGAGGCTCACCCGTCCCTGGAACGCCTGCGGTAGGACGTACCGCGGAGCCCACCCCGCCGGATACAGTGCTTTCACTGGTTGCTGGCTGGGTCGCCCGCCGAGCTCATCATGCAGCAGAGACAAGAACCGGAGAGCTAAGTACCACCTTGGACGCTCAGCTAAGGAGCCACCAGGCTCTCACGAATGAACTAGACGATCTAGACAACAGAGTGATTCCGGAGCTCGAAAGGAGAGAAGGCCGAGCTTTGGGCTATGTGCGACGTTTACAAGATGACACAAACCTGAGAAACCATATTGCTGCGGAGACTAGGAGACAAGCGCAAGCCCAGAAGGATTATGAGGAAAGAAACACTTTCTACCAAGCCCAGTTGGAATCTGCTCCAGGAACAATTGCAACGTCGACAGCTTCAACCGCCGCCCGTGCAGCTGGCGAAGAGCTCGATCGAGTAAATCAATTACTAACCGCGCTAAGAGCACAAATAGACGCAGCCACGCAAGCCTTCGACGCTGTCCAAGTATCGCTAGAGCTGGCACGAGCTCGGCGAGTGGATGTCAATGAGCAAGTTGGGCGATTAGACGGCCAAAGGCAAGCCACCGGGGAGGAGCTGAGGCGCGCTGAGCGAACAGCGGAACGCGGTGGCCCTATAGAACAGGCGGCGCGTAGAGTCGCGGCCGGGTCGCAAGAAAGGGGCGTTAGACGGTTTTCTAGGCACGCAACGACACCTGTTCCGGTAAGCGCGCAACCAGGATCGCCACGACGTCCCTCAGCCTAAGCGCCCTAACCTCTCCCCAACTAACCGTGGCCGATGCGTGTAGTGAGTCAGAGCGCCAGAGCCGCTAGTGCAGTCCGGTGCCGCGGTGTAGCGCGGTCGTGATCAGCCGATTCAGCAGCTCCGGATAAGGCAAGCCACTGACTGCCCACATTCGTGGAAACATCGAGATCGGAGTGAATCCGGGCATAGTGTTGATTTCATTCACCATCACCTGATTGCGCTCAGTCACGAAGAAGTCCACCCGAGCCAGACTGGCCCCATTGCGAATAGATCACTGTTTCCTAGTAGACATGCTGCAAAACTCCCGGATATGGTAGCTTTGCAGCATGTCTATGGGTTCTGCGATGGTTGCGCTGGCGGAATTTACTGAGGGCCAGTGGGGTATGGTCACCCGCGCTCAAGCCATCCGGCTTGGAGTGGCGGAATCCACTTTAGGACGGATGGCGGCTGCAGGGGCGCTAGAGCATGTAACGCATGGAGTGTATCGGGTCCGAGGTGGCGCAACCCATCCTGAACAAGGTCTGTACGCCGAATGGCTGATGCTCAAACCAGCGACATCAGCCTGGCAGCGCCAGGTATCAGATGGGGTGGTGTCACACCAGTCAGCGGCTTTTTGCTACCAGATCGGCGACCTTTCCGCCTACGTCCATGAATTCACGCTGCCAGTACGCCGGCAAGCTACCCGCACCTCCATACGCCTACACCGGCGCGCTATAGGGGCTGAAGGCGTGGAGTGGGAATGGGTACACGATATGCCCATTACCCGCCCTCCCCGTCTAGTGGGTGATCTGCTTCGGGATCGCCAAGACCCGAGCGCTGTAGCTAAGGTAGCCGCAGAAGCACTAGCTAAGCATCTCACTACCCGCGAAGAGCTTATCGAGGCAGCAAAAAGCTGGGGTAACCCCTACGGACGACGCTTTACGACCGGGGAAAAGATCGTGGACTGGCTGGCTTCAATCGCTCTCACGTCATCCGTCGGAGTCAAAGATTAGACCATGAGCCCTCTCCCCTACCGCAGTGCTGAAGCTTTCCGGACCGCGCTTAGCGCTCGCTTCAAGCAGCGTGTCCGTGAAAGCGGCTTGTCCACGCAACAACTGGCTCGTCAATTCGCCTACGACAGATTCCTGTCCCGTGTCTTCACCGCCCCCGGAGCAGATCAATGGGTTCTTAAAGGTGGAGGGGCACTGCTGGCCCGCCTAACCGGTGCGCGACACAGCATAGACCTTGACCTATATCGGGCAGCCGATGATCTTACGACCGCAGAACATGCGCTGCGGATGGCCACCGCGTACGACTTGGACGACTTCTTCACTTTTTGGCTCAGCGAAGGTAGACCCCTCACCAACATGCACCGCGGTACGACCTTCGCGGTGCAGTCCCGCATCGGACAACGGCCCTTCGAACGGTTCTCGGTAGATCTCGTCGCTGACGCAACCATGACCGGCACCCCTGAGCCGGCCGCACCGATAGTAGATCTAGGAATCGAGGGCCTCGACACCCCCAACTATCAGCTGTATCCCCTTGTCGACCACATCGCCGACAAACTTGCGGCCATGTACGAAACCCATCCCGGACTAGGCGGGACCATTGTGCCATCTAGCCGAGTAAAGGATTTCGTGGATCTTGCCGTCATTGCCACCAGTCAAACGGTCACAGGCGCGAACCTACACCGAGCCATCATCTCGGAGTTCGCCCAACGTCAGCTGGGGCTCCCCGCGACATTCAATGTGCCAGACCCCAGCATCTGGGCTACCGGTTACGAGCGTATGGCCCGCGACACCCCAGCTCTGAGAAACCACCGCGCCTACCACGAAGGCTACCGCCTCGTTACGGCATTCCTCAGTCCGATATTGGCCCACCAAATTAGCGGAGAATGGCAGCCCCTCAGACAAGAATGGATACCGCCGCTAGTGCAGGCCCGTACCGCGGTGTAGCGCGGTTGTAATCAGCCGGTTCAACAGCTCAGGATAGGGCAAGCCGCTGGCTGCCCACATTCGGGGAAACATCGAGATCGGGGTGAATCCGGGCATGGTGTTGATTTCGTTCATCATCACCTGATTGTGCTCGGTGACGAAGAAGTCCACCCGGGCCAGACTGGCACCATCCACCGCAACGAAGGCTTTGCGCGCTAACTCTTGGACCTGTGCGGTGACCGCGTCAGAGAGCTGCGCAGGAACGTCGAACTCGCATGCGTCATCAAGATATTTAGCCTCAACGTCGTACCAATCGTGGCCCCGCATTACCCGAATTTCGGCTGGAAGGCTTGCCTCGGGCGGCCCACCGGCAACGCCTTCCAACACACCGCACTCCACCTCCGCGCCAACGACCGCCGCTTCAATCAGAATTTTTGGATCAACCTCTCGTGCGGCGGCTACCGCGCTTTCCAGCTCATCCCAGCTAGTCACCTTGCTAATGCCGACGCTGGAACCAGCACGCGCCGGCTTGACGAACACGGGCAAGCCGAGCCGTCGTTGCTGCACCTGAGTCAGCTGCTCACCGGCCCGCAACACCACGTACTCACCGACCGGCAGCCCCGCCGCTACAAGCAGCCGCTTAGTGAACTCCTTGTCCATACAGACCGCGGAGGCGAGCACACCAGAACCCACGTAGGGAATGCCTGCCATCTCCAACATGCCCTGGATCGTGCCGTCCTCCCCGTAAGGACCGTGCAGGACCGGAAAGACCACATCGATGCCACCAAGCTCCGCCACACCAACCGTTGGGTCCATACTGATCAAGCCGCCCGAGGTGGGATCACCTGCCAGGATCACCGCGGCGCCGTCCTTCACCGACGGCAAGGCGCGGTCGTGAATTTCCAGCTCACCCCGGCTCCCGGAGGTGAGCACCCAACGGCCCTCTGGAGTTATCCCAATAGGGACCACATCGAAAAGATTTCGATCCAGTGTGGCAAGCACGCTACTGGCGCTGACACATGAAATGGAATGCTCGCCGCTACGGCCACCAAAGATCACCGCCACCCGAGTCTTACGGCCGGCCTTTGACTGGTCGAGTTGGGCTGACGGCGAGAGGGCTGTGGGGCGATTCGTCACGGCGCAGACCCTACCTGCAATCCCCCACGTGCGCATGACCGGTGGCTGTGCTTGCGCGAGTCAGAGCTGCCACCTTTAGTACTGCATCGAAACAATGCCGAACTCAGCCCGCGGCTCACGGGCCATGAGTTCACCGAACGCCTGCGCGGGGGTGGAGTCTTCGTGGCAGATTTTCACGATTTGATCGGTCAGCGGCATGTCTACTCCCCACTTCAGCGCCAAGTCTCGCACGGCAAGCGAAGAGGTCACACCTTCCACCACTTGGGGGTTACGCAGCTGCGCTTGGCTCATACTCTGGCCACGTCCTAGCAGTTCCCCGAACCCGCGGTTTCGTGACAGCCGCGAGTAGCACGTCGCCACCACATCGCCCAGCCCGGCCAGGCCCGCAAACGTCATCGGGTCAGCACCGAGCATGTGGCCCAGTCGAGTTGCTTCAGCCAAACCACGTGCGATCACCGACGCGGTGGCGTTGTCACCCAGCTTCATCCCCGAGACGATCCCGCAGGCGAGCGCGATGACGTTCTTCATCGCGCCGGCAAGCTCGCAACCGATGATGTCGGGGTTGGTATAGGGACGCAAGTATCTAGTCGTGCAGGCACGCTGGACTAGCTGAGCACGTGCTGAATCCTCGCATGCCACCACCGTCGCCGTGGGTTGCTCCCGCGCAATCTCTTCGGCAAGGTTGGGTCCGCTCACCACCGCCACTCGCTGCGAGTCGATTCCGGCGGCCTGAACAATAACTTCGCTCATGCGTAGCCCGCTGCCCAGCTCAATACCCTTGGCTAAACTAACCACAACGGCGCCCGGATCTACCGCTGGCGCCCACTCCGACATGTTGCTGCGCAGAGTCTGGGACGGCACCGCGAGCACCAACAGATCACGCGCATGTTCCATCGCCTGGGCGCAATCGCTAGTGGTGCGTAGCCCAGCCGGCAATCGGATGTGGGGCAGGTAATCCGGATTACGACCAGTGGCGGCGATGCTGCGTGCTATCTCGGGCCGGCGCGCCCACAACAGGACATCACAGCCAGCATCGACGAGTACTTTGCCGAACGTGGTACCCCACGATCCAGCCCCCAGTACCGACACTCGTAGCGGAGGCGCCACGGGTTCGATGAGTGGATCAGCCGACGATGGCGACCTGCGTTGGCCGCCGGTCATATCAGCCTCCGACTTTTCGCGGGTACAAACAACGGACCTACCGGCGCTGGCTCGCCGCGCACCGCGGCAACATCGTCACGAAGTCGCCGCAGGATGGTATCAGTGGCGCCACGCAGCACCTCGTTGGTGAGTGGACAATCCATGAAGCGGGTTAGGTCCACTGGAGGCCCAGCCGCGACAGTCACTCGAGTTCGCGGCCGAAACCCGATCTTCCCAGTCACCGGGTTATGAAAGCGCTGGGCGCCCCACTGCGCGATCGGGATCACCGACGCTCCGGTGGTCAGCGCCAGACGGGCGACCCCAGTCTTACCCTGCATCGGCCACAGCTGCGGATCGGCCGTGCACGTACCTTCGGGGTAGATGATCACTGTCTCATCGGATTCGAGCACCGAAATCGCGGCCTTAAGCGCCGTCATCGCATCCGCCGTGCCGCGTCGAACGGGGATTTGGTGCATCTGCCGCAGCATATAACCGATCACAGGTACAGTGAACAGGGAGTCTTTCGCCAGAAACCGCGGGTTTCGAGGCCGATCAAATACGAAATGCGCCACGATTAATGGGTCGGCGTTAGACAAATGGTTAGGAACCAGAATTGCTGGACCACTGGCTGGAATATGCTCTTGACCACGCCACTGCCGCTTGGTCATCATTATCGCGATTGGCCGAACGAGGACTTCGGTCAATCTAAGCCAGAACCCGCGCCGCACGAAACCTCCGCTTGTACTTACACCTCGAACCCAGCGTAATGCCGCCACGAGCATGAATGTAGCTAGTCTCTCATGGTGGCTAAAGCTTAGAACGCGGCTGGTTCGCGGTAGGTACCCCACAGCTCGCGCAAAACGTTGCAGATCTCTCCAAGCGTAGCCTCTGCCCGCGCCGCGTCGAGCATGCTGGGTACTACGTTATCGGTACCGCGCGCGGCTGCCACAAGGTTGGCTAGCGCAGCCTGCACCGCAGCGTTGTCGCGGTTGGCGCGGCGCGGTTGCAGCAGTTCGCGCTGCTTACGCTCCACCTCACGGCCGATCCGCAAAACGTCAAGCTGCTCACCGTTGGGCTGGGAATAGACATTTACCCCAACAATCTTCTTCTCGCCTTTCTCCACCCTCTGCTGGTAGACAAACGCCGATTCGGCAATCTGGCGTACGAACCAGCCGCCTTCGATCCCGCGCAAGATCCCGGCCGTCATGGGTCCGATTGGGTGATCAGCACCTGCCGGGTCCAGCGCGGCGATCGTACTGAAGATGCCTTCAGCTTGACGCTCGAGCTCGTCGGTAAGCTCTTCGATGTACCACGAGCCACCCAGCGGGTCGGCTACGTTCATCACTCCAGTTTCGGCGGCAAGCACATGCTGCGTGCTCAACGCTATCTGTGCGGCCTTCTCGCTGGGCAACGCAAGCACTTCATCTAAGGCGTTGGTGTGCAGCGAGTTGGTGCCGCCGAGCACGGCGGCCAGTGCTTCCACCGCGGTACGGACAATGTTGTTCTCCGGCTGCTGTGCGGTGAGCGAGACTCCAGCGGTCTGGGTGTGAAACCGCAACCATTGCGCTTTCGGGTTCGTGGCCCCATAAACGTCGCGCATCCATCGGGCCCAGATGCGTCGTGCCGCGCGGAACTTCGCGATCTCTTCGAAAAAATCGATGTGGGCATCGAAAAAGAAGGACAACTCCGAAGCGAAGTTGTTGATCGACAAACCGCGGGAAAGCCCGAGTTCCACATAGCCAAAACCGTCGGCGAGCGTGAATGCCAGCTCCTGCGCCGCGGTGGCACCGGCTTCTCGAATGTGATAGCCCGAGACCGATAGCGGTTTGTACGAGGGCACACCGCTCTGACAGAACTCCATGAGGTCGCCGATCAGCCGCAGATGCGGCTCTGGGGCAAAAATCCACTCCTTCTGCGCGATGTACTCCTTGAAAATATCGGTTTGCAGAGTTCCGTTGAGCTGCGCCATCGGAACACCTTGACGCTCGGCCGCAACGACGTACATACAAAAGATCGGCACCGCCGGGCCCGAAATCGTCATCGACGTCGTGATCTCGCCCAACGGAATACCCGCGAAGAGGACCTCCATATCCGCCGCGGAATCGATGGCGACCCCACAGTGCCCTACCTCACCGAGCGCACGCGGATCGTCAGAGTCGCATCCCATCAACGTTGGCATGTCAAACGCTACCGACAGTCCATCGCCGCCTTGGCGCAGAATCATCGCGTATCGGGCGTTAGTCGCGGCCGCACTGCCGAACCCGGCGAACTGCCGCACAGTCCAAGGCTTACCGCGATATCCGGTGTCGTATAGACCCCGAGTGAAGGGAAACTCCCCCGGCCAACCGATTCGTTCGAAACCGGGGAGCTGCACACCCTCGGCCGGCCCGTACACCGGAGCGACCGGCAACCCGGAGAGCGTGGTGAAATCAGCTTCGCGCAACCGCCCCGATGCTCGAGCCTGCTCGTAGCGGTTCCGCCAAGCGTGACCGCTAGAGGAGTTCGTGTCACTGCTCATGCCGGCTGCCATACCGACATCGTATGCCCGGGGGTGCAGTCGCAGGCTGTAATGCTGAGCCGTGTTCTAGATGAAGCGGCGGGAAGCCCGCTCAAACCAGATGGTGAAAAACGGCGGAATACTCGCAAGCAGCCCTAGCGTCCAGCGAAATGGGGTCCAGCTCTGGGCGCGGGCGACGAGCACCACGGTGACCACATAGATCAAAAAGAGCACACCGTGAATCGGACCGAATATCTTCACCCCAATGTCGTTGGCAGCAATTACATACTTGAACAGCATGCCGACGAGTAGACCAGCCCAGGAGCAGGCCTCAGCGATCGCGGCAATTCGAAACCATCGCACGAGGCCGGCAGTTGGAGCGAGCGGGGAGGTGGAGAGCCGGGTCTGCTGAGGCATGTTCGCCGTCCTTTGATCTAGCCCCGAAGGGCAGCACTACTTCTACATTTCGTAGAAATGTTACCCCTCAGGTCTTACGTGAAGCGGCCGCCCTGCCACCTCGAAGGTCACAAGCAAAGGCCGTATCTGTGGGGTCAAGGCTTACTGGTCAGCGGCAGCATGTTTTGCCAAGTTAGGAGAACTTGGCAAAAATTTTTATCGTGCACACCTCATTAGTACTTTTGCGTCTGTGAAGGTTGAGCAGGCTAGATCGCCTGTAAGTGTTGGTGTTGGCTGGCATGGAGCTGGCAGGGTGGCGTTGGTTCTTCTCGCTGGCTGCGACTCATGAAAGGACACAGTGCATGTCCTCACTAATGTAGGAACCGTCAGGTGGGTGTGCCCTCACGTCGCAACGCCGATTTCACCGTTGCGGCGTAGGTGTCCACATACTCTTGTCCAGACAGAGTTCGCAACTGATCCATGATGTGATCGGTCACGCCTCGCTCTACCCGGCGATCTCCGACCAGACTTGCGTGTTCAGAAAAGTCCAAGGGCTTGCCAAACCGGATCCGAACCCGCATGATTCGGGGCATCTTCCGCCCGATCGGCTGCACTTCGTGGGTGTTGAGCATGACCACCGGAATCACTGGCGCTCCACTTTGGAGTGCCAAACGCGCCACACCAGTCCTGCCTCGATACAACCGGCCATCCGGAGACCGTGTGCCTTCAGGATAGATGCCTAGCAAGCAGCCCTGATTAAGCGCGTGCATACCAGCATTCAGCGCCGAACGCGCCGCGGAACCACTGGAACGATCAATAGGCACCGCGCCCATGCCAGTGAAAAAGATGCGACTGGCTATACCTTTAATGCCACGTCCGTTGAAGTACTCTGCCTTGGCCAGGAAAACGATGCGCCGTTTGATCATTAGCGGCAAAAATACCGAATCGCTGAACGATAGATGGTTGCTAGCCACAATGGCCGCACCGTGGCCGGGAAGATGTTCGACACCCTCCACGATCGGGCGGAATACCAGCCGAAGCCAAGGGCCGAGAACCACATACTTACCCAGCCAAAAAAGCACGGTTCATTCTCCCATATCTCGCGATAGCCCTGTGCTCCCCGTACCACCTATGTCGCCCAGCGGGTCGCTACCGACACACCGATTCTCGTGAGTACAGATTTTCTCGGAGGTACAGATTCTCGTGGGCACAAACACGAAATAGGCTAGCTGCATGTTCCCCTCAGAACCCGAGCCGCCGCAGGACTCAGCATCCGAGCCGTGGCACGAGCTCGACCCCGACGAAGACACACCCTTTGTTCCGCCCGAGCCACCGCCAATGCCGCTATTCGCCCCGGCGAGCGTGCTCGGCGCCATGGCCACGATTGTCGGGCTCGGACTCCTCTTCTACCCCGCCGTCCTAACGTCGTTTTTGGGCGTTTCTATCCAGCTATCGCTGCTGTTGGCGGCGATGCTGCTACTCACCGGAGTAGCGACGTTGATCAGTCGACTCCGCAACCCCGATCCTGACGAGCCCGAAGATCCTGATCTTGGTGCCCAAGTCTAATCGCGTTTTGTTCGCCACACTGGACGAAGTATAAGATATTTAAGTAAAAAGTTCATTCGCTTGCTTTTCTTATAAATGGCATATTTAATTCAAGAAGCGTTTTATCCGCAGTCATAAACAGCAAACTCTCGCGAGCTGCTTGGGTAATTAGCATGCGATCGAACGGATCAGAGTGGTTCGTATCAATGCTCGTCAATGCCCGTACATGCTCTCCTTTAAGGTCAAGGATTTCTACTCCAAGCTCACGGGCGCCTATATACAGCTCATCCGGTGAATAGGGAAGCTTTTTCTTATGGTATTTGAGCGTTAATTCCCAAAGGCTCACAGTTGAGCAATATACTTCTCTATCTGTCATAAGCAACTTTTGCGCAATTTTACCAATTTTCGATGGTTCATACAGCGCCCAAATGAGTACGTGCGAGTCGATAAGCACATTCAGGTTCATGCTGGAAAGTCGTGACCGACGCTGGTTTCAATTGCACGAATAATATCTTCGTCAGGTGCAATTAAATCCGCGGTCTCGTCTGCCTGCGGCAGACGCTTGTGTGTCCAGATGCCTAGTTTTAGCCCAGAGCTAGAGGATTTGGCGGGCACCAACATAACTTCCTCTTTTCCGTAGCTGCCGATGAGTACCCTTTCGCCAGCTTTGGCCTTTTTGACGTATCGGCTCAGATGGGTTTTGGCTTCGTGGATACTGATAACTGCGTCCATGCTTGAAACCTAGCGCAGCAATCTGGACTGAGTCAAGACTCAGTCCAGATCTAAGGTCGCGTAATCGGTATCGTCGGATGTGTGCTGGCGCTCGGGTGTCGCAGCTTGCAGCGTAGTAGCCCAAATCTAATCGACGCTTTCCCCGAAAACGTCGATTAGAGCCTCATTTCAGGGGCGTTTTCAGGGGAAACGTCCCTGGCTCCTAACGGCGTCTGGCCAGATCGGCGGCCCCCACTAAGCCAGCCTGGTTACCCAGCGCCGCAAGCTCAACCGTCGCCATAGGTTCGCTGCGCCCCCGGCTAGCCACCACAGTCTTGTAAGCGGCAATCGCCGGTGTCAACAATAAGTCACCCGATTCACTGACTCCACCACCAACAACGATCAGTTGCGGATCCAGCGCGAACACGACATCGGCAAGCCCGATACCCAGCCATGCGCCAACTTCGGCAAACGCCGCAAGCGCCGCAGGGTTTCCTTCACCAGCGGCCTGTTGGACGTGAGCCCCGGTCAGCGCCGCAAGGTCACCGCCGGTGAGCTCCCGCAGCCGGGCGGCCGCGACTGGATCCTTTTCAGCGGCCTCGCGCGCATATCGTCCCAGTGCGGTGCCGCTGGCGTACCGTTCCAGGCAGCCACGGCTGCCGCAACCGCAAGGTTCCCCGTTCCGCACCGCCAAAGTATGGCCCAATTCGGCAGCTTTCCCGAAGCCGCCGCGATACAGCTGACCATTGAGCACGAAGCCGGAACCGATCCCGGTGCCGATCGTGAGCAGCACCATGTCGGAAACTCCGAGACCGACGCCGAACCGATGCTCACCCCACGCCGCGGCATTGGCATCGTTCTCCAACGTGACTGGCATCTCCACTAGCTCACTCACCATGGCACGCAACGCAACGTTTTCTTCCCATAGCAAATTCGGTGCATGCTCCAGCACCGAACGTGATGCGTCGACATATCCAGCAATAGCAATCCCCATCGCCGAAACGGCGAACTGTGCACCGAGCTCGGCGGCGATCTTTCCGATCACCTCGACGGTCTCAGCAGTGTCATCGGCGGGTGTGGGATACCGACAGGACGCAAGAATTTGACCATCGTCGGCGACCACGCCACCAATCACCTTGGTGCCACCGATGTCGATACCAAGCGTGTACGTCTTATCGCTCATGCGCTCCCCTTACTCAAGTCTCGTTCCGTTAGCCGAGTGCTTGGCTCATCTACGACACTCGGCAACCGAGTTTGCCACGATAGCGCGGTGTGGCGTACGTGGGAGCAACCGCAATCGACCGTCCTCGACAGCTAGGATCGAGCGAGTTCCCAAACGTGATGTTGCTGGCATAGGGGCACATATCGCAACAGCCGCGGACCGCGACTTCCACGGATTACGCAATTGTCTATATACAGAGGTAATCGATGACATCCCCATGGGCATATGCAGGACCAGCTCCATCATGGGGGGCTGATGGCGGGGTTGTAACCCTCGTTGAGGGACCGACATGTATGATCTCGGCACAAAACGCCGACATCATACATAACACAGTACAAGGTCTATATTTTCGGGATATTCGGTTGCTCTCCCATTGGGAGTTACTCGTGGACGGCCTGCGGGTTGAACCCCTCTCTGTCGTGCCAGACGAACCCTTCAGTTGCGAATTCATCTGTACCGGTCCCCCCCAAACTGGCGTGCGCGATTCTCCCATAGTTGCCAGACGGGTACGGCTCATCGGACGCGGGATGCGTGATCAACTCACGTTGCACAATTACAGCGACGCCACCATCCGCATGACTGTCACCTTGCTGACCGCCACAGATTTCGCTGATGTCTTCAGCGTGAAGGAACTGCGCTCAAATGAGCTCAGCCGCCCGGAAACCACGACCACCCCCGACGGAGTCGAGATCTGGTCCCGCGACCGCCAGATGGGCGTACTCATCACCGCACGCGGCCCAGATTCGGAGGCCCTAGACTTAGAAACCACAGCATTTGGACTCACATTTCATGTCATTCTCGAGCCTTATGGTTGCTGGTCCACCTGTATCGAGGTCGTCCCCGTACTCGAAGGTGAGCGTGTGGCTCCGCGCTTTAAGCGCGGAGAGTCAGCGGAGCACTCCGTTCCAGCCCAGCGGATGAGTGACTGGCAACGCGTCGCAACTCGGATGAAAACCCCACACTTTAAACTTGCCGAAGCGCTGCGCAGCAGCTGTGATGATGTGGGCGCGCTGCGCCTTTTCTACGCCCAAAATCCGCAGTATCCGACGATTGCAGCCGGTGCGCCTTGGTACATGCGTTTGTTCGGCCGAGATTCATTACTGACGGCGTGGATGGCGCTGATCCTGGATCCGGGTTTGGCTATCGGCACCGTACGCGCGCTCGCCGCGCTCCAAGGCAGCAAGGTCGATCCGAGTACCGAAGAGGAACCCGGAAGAATACTTAACGAATGGCACAGCCTCACTGGCTCAGATGCCCTCGGAAGCGGAAAGAACGCTTACTACGGCACAGCTGACGCCACGCCGCTGTTCGTAATGTTGATGGGTGAGCTGTATCGATGGGGGTTTAGGGATAAAATCCGTGCGCTGCTGCCCAACGTGGATCGAGCCTTGGACTGGATCACGTCATATGGGGACAAAGACGGCGATGGATTCGTAGAATACCAGCGGGTGGGCAACTTCGGGCTACTTAACCAAGGCTGGAAGGACTCATCCGACGCCATTGCGTTTGCTAACGGCAGCCTGGCTCAACCACCCATCGCGGTGGCCGAGGTGCAAGCATACGTCTATGCCGCGTACCTAGCTCGTGCCGATATCGCCAACGCGGAAGGGGATCTTGGCATTGCTGAGATCTACCGAGGTCGAGCCGAAAAGCTCAAGCGAGCTTTCAACGAACAATTTTGGCTCAAAAGTGACGACTTCGTGGCAGTTGCGCTCGATAAGGATAAAAACCAAGTAGACTCTTTTACTTCCAATCCCGGCCATTGTTTATGGACCGGGATCCTTGACCACGACAAAGCCGAGCTAGTAGCAGATAAACTTCTATCTCCACAACTTTTTAGTGGTTGGGGAATTCGCACTGAATCGATACAATCCCGCAAATACAATCCCGTGAGCTACCACCATGGCTCAGTTTGGCCGCATGATACTGCAATTACAGCAGCCGGTTTAATGAAATATGGTTTCGCTACCCATGCTAAAAAGGTCATTTTGGGCTTACTAGACGTTGCTCATCATCGAGATGGTCGCCTTCCCGAGTTGTTTTGCGGCTTTTCTCGAGACGAACTTTCTATCCCGATCAGCTATCCCAGCGCATGTTCGCCACAGGCGTGGTCGGCAGCATCGCCCTTACTGCTGGTCAGAGCTATGCTATCCTTCGATCCGGATATACCAGCGGGAGTAGTAAAAATTTCTCCTGCTGTACCCGACGAGATTGCAGAAATTACTCTCGACGGGGTAGCACTCGGTTCTAGCCGGGTAACCATAACGGCGCATGGTAATTCTGGCAGTATCGCTGGACTACCGGTCGGAATAGTGAAAGGTGCATGATGCGAGATCGGATAGCACGGAGAAATGATCCTGAAAATCTCAAAGCAGAGTTGCCAGTAATCCCAGAAGACCTCCCAGATCAGCTACCGACTCTATTAACCGCATCGGCGCCTTCACAGCCAATGGAAGGTCCACTGAAGATCGCTATTGTCGCCCCGCCATGGTTTGAAATTCCACCGCCAAGCTACGGCGGAATTGAGGTGGTGTGCGGAACACTCGTCGACGGTCTTGTCCGTCGAGGTCATAACGTCACGCTAATTGGCGTGGGAAAAAATGGCACTACCGGACACTTTCATTCCACAAACGCAGAGCCGCAATTTGCACATATCAGCCAGACCTCACCTGAGGTCCTGCACATCGCCCGCGCAAACGAGTTCATTGAGAGTCAGCACTTCGACGTCGTGCACGACCACACGAACGCCGGTCCACTGTCAGCCGCACTGCGTACGGCACCAACTGTAGTTACCGTGCACCGTCCAATTCATGAGCTTGCCGATTACTACAGGCTGCTGAGGGACTCTATCTGTTTAGTGGCAGTTTCGAATAGCCAGCGCGCTCCTCGCCCCGACCTTAACTGGGCAGGCACTGTTCATAACGGCGTGCCACTACAGCAGTTCACGTTTAATCCCCAGCCGGGTGACTACGCACTCTGGTTAGCGCGATTTAACCCTGAGAAGGGTCCCGATATTGCGATCGAGATGTGCCGCAAAGCTGGCGTGCCACTGATACTTGCCGGGAAGCTCAACGAGGAGGATGAGCACGACTACCTGGAAAAAGAAATCAGACCGATGCTCGGCCCGGACGTTAAACTCGTGCTCAACGCAGATCGACGCAGCGTGGTACAGCTAGTACGCAACGCCCGTTGTTTAGTACATTCTGTGCGCTGGGCAGAGCCGTTCGGTATGGTTCTGATTGAGGCAATGTCATGCGGTACTCCAGTACTCGGACTGAACCGTGGCGCGGTATCTGAGGTAGTACTTGACGGCGTCACCGGATGGGTGCGTGATGATCCGGATGAACTCGCCGAGATGCTGCCCCAGGTGGATCAACTTGACCGAGGCGCTTGCCGGGAGCATGTCAAACAGCACTTCTCCGGTGGAGCCATGGCAGCTGGCTACGAGCAAGTGTATCGGTCTCTTATCGCTGAGCGTGACATCGCCAGTGGCGCAGCGTCGATGCTGCGCTCCCGGCGCGAAGACTAGTTCGCCGCTGCCATAGCGGTGTTGTTGGCCGTCTCGATGGTGCCGGAGGCAAGCACAATATCGCCAGCGGGATCCGGACGGTACAGCACCACCGCCTGGCCCGCCGCTACCCCACTGGCACAGCGGTGCAGCCGTACTACCAGCTGTTTCGACCCGCCGTCTATATCGACAAGCTCGGCCGTGGCCGGGTAAGCCTCACCATGAGCCCGGAGCTGTGCCTGACAATCGAACGGTCCCTCAATCGGCTTGCCGCCCGTCCATACCGGCCCTAACGCAACCACTTCGTCTACCTCTAGTGCCTGGGCCGGACCAACCCGTACCGTATTGCTGACTGGTTCAATGCTAAGCACATAACGCGGTTTTCCATCGGCGGCTGGGCGCTGTAACCGCAGGCCTCGGCGTTGCCCAACGGTGTAGCCAAAAGCACCGTCATGTTCTCCGAGGGTCTCCCCCGAGCTGTCATCCACGATGGAACCCTTGGCTTCACCCAGATGGCGACGCAGAAAACCCTGCGTATCCCCATCTGGGATGAAACAGATGTCGTGACTGTCCGGCTTGTCAGCAACAAGTAAGCCCCGCTGCCGCGCTTGGGCCCGCACTTGCTGCTTAGTCAGCTCCCCCAGCGGGAACATCGCTCGCGACAGCTGCTGCTGGGTGAGCACCGCTAGCACGTAGGACTGGTCCTTGCCCATATCCACCGAGCGCCGTAGCACTCCGCCGGATAGCCGCACGTGATGCCCGGTAGCCACCGCGTCGAAACCCAGCGCCACCGCCCGATCAAGTACTGCCGCGAACTTGATCTTTTCGTTGCAGCGCAGGCATGGGTTTGGGGTGCGCCCGGCGGAATACTCAGCTACGAAGTCGGCCACGACATCTTCGGAGAACTCAGAGGCCATACCCCATATATAGAACGGGATCCCGATCACGTCAGCGGCGCGGCGCGCATCGTGAGAATCCTCAATGGTGCAGCAGCCCCGTGCGCCCGTGCGCTGTGCTTGCGGGGACGCCGACAGCGCCAAATGCACGCCGGTGACATCATGCCCCGCGTCCACGGCTTGGGCGGCCGCCACAGCAGAGTCCACGCCACCCGACATGGCCGCTAACACCCGCATGGTGGCTCCTTCTTCAGCGCGCAACACCTGTCGGCTCACCGGCAGATTGTTGGTCACGCAGTTCCAGTCTTCAACGACCGTGTTCACACGACGCCTAGTCGTTCCTAGGGTAGTTCAGTACACAGTAGGGGGATTCGCCCGGCGTCACGTCACGCTCGGACGGTGGGGTTATCGTCACGACAAGTTCAGTCCGGCCGCTGCTGCCACCTTGGCCGCTAAACCTCAAATCTCTGTACCATGCGTGCCCCACATATAGTAATTTGGGTTCATGGTGAAAACGACGACGTACCTCAGTGAGGAACTTAAGCACAATATTCAGCTGATTGCACAGAGTCGAGGAACTTCTGAAGCGCAAGTCATGCGTGATGCTGTAGAAAAAGAAGCAGCTAATCTGCGCCCAGATTGGAATCTTCTGCCAGCTCTGAATCTGCCGCACATGCGGGCTGTAGCGCACGAGGATGAGCGCTTTCTCACCGGTTTTGGTGACGATGCTGATACCCCAGGTCTTTTGGCTCTGAACATTGAAAAAGTTTAGAATGCCTAGATGCTGACCTGCCGTAGCTTGCTTCGTGGCATCAAATACAGTAATCGACGCGCCGACGATTGATACCAAGCCGCACTTCGCAATTCGCTCAGTGAGATGTGCCGAGCCCGGCGAGCTCAGACCAGAGGTAAGCAGCCGCTTCGGCGCCTTTATACAAGAACCGCAGCCGGACTCGTTCATTGGGCGCGTGGAACCGGTCATCGGGCAAGCCAACACCTAAAAACACCAGTGGAGCCCCTAGCGTTTCAGCGAGATCCGCCTCCGGTCCCGAACCGCCCTCTCGAGTAAACAACACATCCGTCTCAAACGCCCGGCTCATAGCGCGCGCTAGCGCCTGATTAGCCGGGTGATCGATCGGTGTCGAGCAGGGCCGCACGCCATCACCTTCGGTAGAGACCTCCGCTCGCACTGACGCCGGTGCGCGCTCGGCGACATACCGCCGAAATAACTCCAGAACCGTACTCGGCTCCTGGTCGGCAACCAGTCGGAACGAGACCTTGGCGTGGGCGCTTGCTGGAATGATCGTCTTGAAACCAGCACCGGTGTGACCACTCCACACCCCGTTCACCTCGGCGGTCGGCCGGGCACCGATGCGCTCCAGCGTGCTGTATCCACGTTCCCCGAATACACCAGAGGACACAGCCGTGCCCACTAGCCATTCTGCTTCATTAAACGGGAGCCGCGCATAGTTCTCACGCTCGGCGCTGGTGAGCGGAACAACAGAATCGTAAAAACCCGGGATCGCTACCGTGCCCTGCGCATCGTGTAGGCCGGCCAGTAGATCAGCAAGTACATGGGCGGGATTGGGCACCGCACCGCCGAAGATTCCAGAGTGCAGATCAATCCGCGGCCCAGCGATGTCGATCTGGCATGTCACCATGCCGCGCATTCCGGTGCAGACACTCGGCGTCTGTTCGTTGAACATTGTGGTGTCGCTGACCACAATCACATCGCACGCCAGCCGGTCACGATGCTGCGCGAGCAGCTTAGCGAAGTGCGGCGATCCCGATTCTTCTTCGCCTTCCACGATGAACTTCAGGTTCACCGCCGGCGCGCTACCACCTGTGGCGGCCAGATGCGCGCGCAAGCCCAGCAGGTGAAACGCCAGCTGGCCTTTGTCGTCGATCACGCCACGGCCCAACAACTGCGTGTCTGAGCCCGCTCCCACCATAGTGGGCTCAAACGGCGGATGTGACCACTGCTCTAGTGGCTCGACCGGCTGCACATCGTGATGGCCATACACCAGCACAGTCGGCGCATCGGGATCCACGCTGTTCCACTCGGCAAATACCGCCGGGTGCCCTGGGGTCGGCCAGATCTCCACTGTCGGAAAGCCGGTGCGGCGCAGCGCGGCGGCGAACCACTGCGCCGAAGCAGCTACATCGGCCTGGTGGTGTGGGTCGGCACTGATGGAAGGGATCGCAACCCACGCGGCGAGGTCGTCGAGTAGTTCGGTGTGATGACGCTCAACAAAATCATGAACCGAGCTGATCAAGGTGTTAGCTGTGTGCGGGCGCATGCCGCTACGCTACTCGTATCCCATTTGTCCGTTGCTGCCCCCGGGCCAGCAGCTACTCCAACGGCAGTGAGGTGATCAGCTGCGTAAGCTCAGCTTCATCGAGCAGGTTTACCGGACGTTGGGTGTGGTTCGTCCGCACGTAGTGAAAACCTGCCTGAACCTCAGCCAACGCGACGCCGGCCAGTCGTGCCCACGCCAGCCGGTACACCGCTAGCTGCACCGCGACGTGCCGGGCCGCCTCGTCGGTGGGCACCGCACCGGTCTTCCAGTCGATCACATCCCAGCGCGGCACTGTCGGGCTCGGAGGGCTTTCGCCGTTCAGTAACGCAAACTCCCGAGTGGCAAACACCGCGTCCATCCGACCACGCAGCACCACACCTGAAAGCGTCATCGAAAACGGTACCTCGACCTGCACCGGACTGCGGTGCGCCCACTCACTAGCCTCAAAAGCGCGCTGCAACTCAGGCAGATCATCGTCGAAGCCCGCATCCAGGTCAGCAGCCCCGGGCAGCTCATCGATGTCCAGTAAACGGTCCACCGTGAAGCGCCGCTCCAGCCACGTGTGAAAGCTGGTACCACGTCTAGCCATCGGAGCTGGCGGTCGTGGCATCGGCCGCCGAAGCTGTGCAGCGAATTGCGCAGGATCTCGCTTCAGACCAACCAGCTCCGAAACCGAGATGCTGTCTGGAAGCAGTACTGAAAAACCATCCGACTGGCGAATTCGATTGCGTTCAGCAAGCAGCAGCTGAGCCCGCGCAAACCAGTCCTCGCCGGCCGAGCGTTCGGCAGCATTCAACCTTGCGGGATCGGCCGCGACCACCAACGCCGCGCCAGCCTGGATATCCGGGCGGCGCGGACCGAGCGGATCAGCCGGCCATGCGGCAGTAAGTGACTGTGTAGCTAGTGGATTTTCCGCATCCGGCGCCGGCGGCTGAACCCAAACATTCGGTTCGATCCCAAGTCGCCCAGCCGATTCGGCAATTTCATTCAAAAACAGCGACGGCCCACGTGGCTTTTTTGCTCCCTGCGCCCACCAATGCGCCGAACATAGCAGGGTTCGCCGCGCCCGAGTTACAGCAACGTAGGCCAGACGACGCTCTTCGGCGAGATAGTGCTGCTTCCAGCGGTCCTCTAAGTCAGCTAGTTCCGCGGCCAGACCTACCTGGTCATGCACACTCGCAAGTTGCATGCTGGGAAGCTCGGCGCTGTCCCCGCGCAGCTCGAACGGCAGCACGCCGGCGTTCTTTGTCCACAAGCCACAGCTGCGTTCCTTGCTCGGAAACACTGAGTTTGCGAGCTCCGGAACAGCAACAACATCCCACTCCAACCCCTTCGCGGCATGCACCGTTAGCAGCTGCACAGCCCCAGAGTGCACCGCAACGCTGCCAGGCGTCAGCCCCCGCTCGTGATCCGCGGCAGCATCTAGATACGCCAGCAGCGCCGAAGGGGTGGCCAGTGGCACCGTATTGACAAAGTCACTGATAACGGTGACAAGTTGGTCGAGGTGCACACGCCCAACCGTTGGCGAGTTAGCCTCCCGAACCGCGATTTCGATCCCAATCCCTATCGCGGCCTCGATGGCGCCGATCAGCTCTGGCAGCGGAGCGCTCAGCTGTTTACGCAGCTCGCGAAGCTCATCCCGCAACGCCTCCAACCGCCTATACCCCTCAGAGGAGTACCCCGTGGCTGGACCAAGATCCTCTAACGCGTCGACGATGCTGAACGGCTCGTCCACGGCTAGATGAGCCTCAGACGACGTATCAGCCACGGTTAGGGAGTGGGCACGGGAGGCCAACGCGGCCAGGTCTCGTGGGCCGATCCGCCAGCGCGCCCCCGTGAGTAAACGTAGCAACGCGCTACCCGCCGTCGGATCTACCAGCACCCGGAGCGTGGCTATGACATCACACACTTCGGCGGTCTCTAGCAGGCCACCGACACCAACGACCTCTACTGGAATACCACGAGCGGTGAGAGCATCGGCGTATCGGGAGATCTGGGCTCGAGTGCGCAGCAGCACTGCCGCAGTCGGTGGTGCCGCAGTCGGTGGTGCCGCAGTCGGTGGTGCTGCGCCACCATCGCGCCAAATATCGGCGAGCTGCTCGGCTAGCCATACAACTTCATCAGTCACTGAATCGCAGAGGGCGTATCGGACTTCCCCGCTGCCGTGGTGCTGCGGAGCCGGGGTGAGGTCAGGCATCTGCTCAGTGCGCAGAGATCTGGAAAGCTCATTAGCCACGGCAAGTACTGCTGGTGGGTTCCGCCAGCTTGTGCTCAGCGGCGCCACTCCCGCCGCGGCAGTATCTTCCCGGGGAAAGTCGGTCGGAAAACGGGTCAGGTTGCCGGGGCTGGCACCTCGCCAGCTGTAAATAGCCTGACAGGAATCCCCGACAGCGATCACCGGGTGCCCCGCACCGAACAGCGCGGTCAGCAGCTGTAACTGCGCATAACTGGTGTCTTGATACTCATCGAGCAGCACTACCCGAAAGCGAGCACGCTCGCCGCTGCCCACATCCGGGTGGTCGCGGGCAAGCTGTGCGGCACGGGCCACTTGATCGCCATAATCGGCTGCCTCGGCCTTCTGTTTACGTGCCGCGTATTCCGATATCAGCGGCAAGAGCTGAAGCTGGTGACGCTGCCGCGCTAGCAGCTCGGCGACAAATTTCGGCACTGTGCCACTGCCGCGACCATGTCGGCTCCCGATTGGAAGCCTCTCGATCCGCGTGCACAGCGCACTGCTGAATGCCGCGAGCTCTCCGGGGCTACGTAGCTGCTCGGCAAGCTGGGCAGCCAGATCAAGCACCTGTGCTGTCACTGTGCTCGGCGCTGAGGATACTGATGACATATCGCCATCGTAGCTGCGGACGATCGCGTCGACGAGCTGCCAACTCGCCGCCTCGCCTAACAGCTGAACTTGCGGCTCGTAACCAGCCCGTATACCGTGCTCGGCCACTACCCGCAGCGCGTAGGCGTGGTAGGTCGAAACCACTGGGTCCCCGGTTTGCTCGAGCAGGCCGCGTGCCGCAAGCTGCGTGAGTCGGCGACGCAGGCGGCTGGCCAGCTCTCCGGCCGCTTTGCGGGTGAACGTCAGCCCCAAAACCTCTTCCGGGCGAACCAGGCCGTTGGCCACGAGCCAGATAACCCTGGCCGCCATGGTCTCGGTTTTCCCAGAGCCGGCTCCAGCCACCACAAGCAGCGGTTGCAACGGCGCCGAGATAATCGCAGCTTGCTGAGCCGTCGGAGCAGGTAGCTCCAACAGCCGCGCGACTTCAGCCGCGGAATAGGAAGCCATGCTGCGCTCTCCTCGCTCTGCTAACCCATCCTCTGGGCGTTTTTAGGGAATTGGACGTTTTCCCTGAAAACGTCTGCAAAACCCTCATTCTTACGACGTTTTCAGGGAAAATGTCGTGTAGTGATCTGTTCGGTGTGCAGAGGGCACGCCGAACGTACCGGGCAACGGCCACACGCCGAACTCGCCGTGGCCGTAAACACGGCGCCAGCCATGCCGTGCGCCGCCTGCTCCACCAGCTCTATCGGCCAGTTGGGATTTGGAGCTTGATCTAGCGAAGGCTGGAGCTGCTCCCGGGCGGTTTTGGCTGTGCCCAGCTGCACTAACGCTGCCCCACCAGGCTGATGCGAGTCTATTACTGTGGGAGCGCCGTCAAAGCCGCCTTCAGACACCGCGAGCTGATATGCCCCTAGCTGAGGGTGTGTAACAACTTCCGCACCGCTGGGGGCCGAGGAGCCAGTTTTGAAATCCACCACAAACAGTCGGCCCTGCTCGTCAGCTTCCAGGCGATCCACCCTTCCGCGCAGACGCGCGCGACCAACGTCTACCTCGAAAGCCTGTTCAACAGCGACAAATCGGCGAGGGTTCTCACTCAGCCAGCGGGCGAGCTTGGTCACCATCTGTTCTGCCTGTTCCCACTGTCTACGGGCGTACCAGCCTGTTCCCAGGTCAAGCTCAGCCAGCCGGTCTCGCAGTAGCGCAAGCAGCTGCGGCCCAGTTGCGCTGTTTCCCGCCGCAGCAACCTCGTGCACCGCGGTCCCGATCTGCTGTGCTGGACCAGATGTTCGACCACCTCCTGCTCGACGCTCCAGCATCCAGCGGAGCCCGCATTGGGAGAACGTCTCCACCGCAGATGGTGATACCGGCACCGGCGCACTCGGCTCGATGAGCGGTGCAGCGTCCGACAATGGCGCCAAACCCCACCACGTAGACGGTGCCGCTCCCGCCACACCAGCCGAAGACAGCTGCGCCAGCAGCGCAGCAGCCGCGGCCCGTCGCGCGGCACCAAGTTCCCGTGTTTCTGTGGACTGAGCGTCGGGCACGGCGCTCTGGGTAACTTCGCGACGGAGCTCAGTAACCAACGCCGGAAGTGTCAGCGGTGCCGGGATATCACTGTGTTCTCGCCGGGTACCTGCCACACCCTCACTCAGGTCCAATTCCTCAAGGAAACGCGAGGGTTCATTTTCCTCATCCTCTGTCGCCGTGACCACGAGCCGGCAACGTGCCCGCGTCACAGCGACATAGAACAATCGCCGTTCTTCATCCAGCAGCTGCTGGTACGCCGCGGCGTGCGCCGCAGAGCCGCTCTGCGACCGGCCGGCCGCGAGCTCGACGAGGTCTGCCGTGCCCAGCACGCCTCCGCGCAGCCGCAGATTAGGCCAAACGTCCTCCTGGACTCCTGCGACCACGACCATGTCCCACTGCAGGCCCTTGGCGGCGTGAGCGGTCAGTAGTCGCACACCAGGAGCGCCACTCCGAGCGTTACTGAACACGTCAGCGGGAACCTGTTGCGCCCGGACATGCTCAATAAACAGCTCCAGCCGAGCACCGGGCATACGGTCACTGAACGCGGCGGCCGCCTCAAACAACTCCATCACCGCATCCAGATCCCGATCGGCCGCGAAAGCCAGCGAGCCCACAGCCCCGGCAGCGCTACGTTGCTGCCAGCGCTGCGCTAGGCCGCTGGCCTGCCACACCGACCAGAGCAGCGTCTCGGCAGTAGCGCCTGATGCGGTGGCCGCTGTTCGAGCTGTCTCAAGCAAGGCTCGGATTCGACGCAGTGGAGCGACCAAACGCAACTCAATATCTGATAGCAGCTTCTCATCCGCAATCGCTGCAACGAGTAGGTTCCCTGTGGACACTGATCCACTGACCGGTTCTACGTCTGGCGGCTTGGCTGATTGCGCATTGCGTCGCAGCGCTCGCCGCAGCCGGCGCAGGGCTGGTGGATCAGCATCTCCCAGCTCGGAAAGCAGCAACGCCTGCGCAGTGGCGTCGTCAAGCGCAGCAGGGTTGAGCGCAACTAGTAGCAGCGCAAGCAACGGTGCTACCGCTGGCTGTTCAGCTAGCGGAATCTGAGCTCGACCAACGGCTACTGGTATGCCAGCGGTCAGCATCACTCGGCGCAGCGTAGCCACCGACCGGGAGGCTGAACGCACAATGACCGCCATGGACTCCCAGGCAACGCCCCCGATGAGGTGAGCTTCACGCAGCGCGGCCGTAATCAGCGCCGTTTCTTGGCTGGTCGATCCGGCCACGTGCACAGCGCAAGCCGCTTGAAGCGATGTGGGGCCAGTTTCGGCGAACGCGCGCAGCTCTCGATGCCGAGCCGGACCCTTGATTCGACTCGCTACGCTGCGCGTGTGCTCGACTAAAGCGCGGTCACTGCGATGGCATGTGCGCAGCGTGACTGCAGCCGCCGGCTCGCCGCTGGCGGTGGGGAATCGCTCCCGGAAGCGACGGACGCAGTCTGGGTCGGCGCCGCGAAAGCCATAAATGGACTGATCTGGATCTGCAAACACCACCACAAATCTGCCGCCGCCGGCCAGTAACTGGAGTAACTCCTCCTGTGCCGGATCGCAGTCGTGATACTCGTCGACGAATACATGGCTGTATTGGCCGCGCTGCGCTGCGAGTAGCTCACGATCGCGGCGCAGCGCGGTGATAGCGGCACGAATCAGCTCGGCTGGGTCGTAGGAGGTTCCTTCAGCCAGGCTCGCGTCTCGTAGCTCGGTGACATCCGCGTATTGCTGCATGAACGCCGCGGCCGACCGCCACTGCGGCTGATCATGCTCAATCCCCCATCGGTTGAGTAGTACCGGATCTATACCGCGCTCATACGCACGCGAGAGCACATCTCGCAGCGCTGTAGCGAATCCGCGAGTGCGCAGGGCGCCACGCAGCGCAGCAGGCCAGTGCACTCCCCTGCCGGCAGCGTCCCCGGCAAGTAGTTCCCGGATCAGCAAATCCTGCTCCGGACTGGCCAGTAGTCGCGGTGCGGGCTGGCCACGACGTGCGGCTAGCTGACGCAGCAAACCAAATGCGTATGAGTGAAAAGTGCGTGCGAGCGGTTCGGTAATCACGCGGTCGACCCGACCAGTGAGCTGATCTCGCAGCGAAGCCGCTGCCGCTGCGCCAAAGGTGAGTAGCAGCAACCGTGACGGGTCCACGCCGGCGGTAATACGAGCGGTGGCAGCAGCCAACAACGTGCTCGTCTTGCCTGTTCCAGGGCCGCCGAGAACCAAAAGAGGTCCAGAAGTGTGATCGACGACAACCCGCTGCTCAGCGTCTGGCCGAAAAGCAACGGTGCGCGCCCGAGCAGGACTACGCACCAAAGAATAGCGAGGCGCGGCGGTAATCGTTGGATTCATAAACTTATTGCACCAGAAGACAGTGACAGTTTTCATGGCATTCTAGAGCTACCCCATACCATCTTCATACTGGGCCCTGCTGCCGTCTGTAGGCTCTAAGAATAACCTTGTAGGCTTCTCGTACCAGGTGTCCGGTGCCCAGTCAACGCCTGTTGGACGCATGTGGCCAAACTGGCGAGCCGAGTCCGTTCACTGGCGTCGAAATCCGCCGCTGCGATAGTGTCGCGCAGCCGGCCCAGCTGGCTTGCAGTCGCCTGATGCTGCTCAGGCCGCTCCGCGGACCAAGCCACCTCAGCCAACAGCGACAGCAGCCGAGCGAGGACAACAGGGTCGGCAGCCCCATAGCGCCGGGGCTGGGTCATTACCAGCTCAAGCAGTTCGGCGAAGTCGGGACGACGCAGCACAACTCGGACCGTGCCACGATCGTCTCGTAGCAGCTGAGGCCCGAGATCACGACCGGCCAACTCGCACAGTAGTGCTGAGGTGTGGCTCAGCGCATGAACGGCGGTGGTCGGGTCGTTGATCCCAGGCGAGAGCGCTTTGATTGCCACGTCGGTGAGCTGTCGCAGCCCGAACTCGACATCCTGCGCCGCGGTCCGCTCGAAGCCGGTGGTCACGGCTGCCGCCACTTGCGTAGTGAGCTGAGACCACGATCCCGTGTCTAAGGCGTCTGCGTCGCAAGGCCAGCAGACTCCGATCGGGGTGCCAATGACCAGAGAACTGCCGAGAAGCCGGTCCAGGCACACCACGACGTCAGCATCGACGGCTGCCGCCAGCAGCGTCTGTTCATTCACACTCACCCAAAAACCCGACGAACCAGCAGTAAGCACAACAGCATTCGCCGGCGACTTCGGCACTACCATGTCTTTCCCAGCCGGCGAGTCCCGCTTCGGAAGAACCTGTTGAATTGTCTCAAGGGCCTCGGTGTAGACGTGGTATAACATTGTCTCAACCCGAATTTCGCGTGCCAGGTGGGCCAGGAACAGCACCAAACCGACCACGCTGGCGATGGTGAGCACGAACGCTACCGTCACCGACACCTGCGGCACTACCACCTCCTGCCCGTCAGCAGTAGTGCGCACTGTACGCAGCACTGTGAGGGCATAGGCGAATGTGGCCAAGAACAGCGCTAACGTGATATGCGCGAGCCGATCACGAGTAAAGGTACGCAACAACCGAGGGGAGAATTGACTACTGGCCAACTGCAAGGTAACTACTGTGAGTGAGAAGGTCAGCGACGTAACAGTAATCAGCGAACCGGCAATCGTCTGTAGCAACGTACGCGCTGCACTCGCCCCGCCCCCAAACAGATACCCCGCCAGCGCATCAGGAAGATCATCAACGATCCGGACATCCAGAATCGGCAGCACCACTCCCAACGCAACACCCAGCGCCACTCCACCCGCGGGCAGCGGCCACAGCTGCGTCCGCACTGCATCGCGCACCACCCGCTGATTCCAAGCCAGACCCATCGGCCAACTAATCCCTTCGCACGAGAATCTGAGCGTCGACCTGGGCCGCGGGCTGATTCTGCTGACCAAGCAGCAGCGTGGCATCCATTGCTTGGTCGTGCCGCAGGCAGCTACTCACCTAGCCCATCCCGGCTTCCACCCTCTGCCCGCGCAGCGTCACAGCGATGCGGCCCTGAGTAGTCGTCGAGCGCTTTGGCAGCAGCTTGCGTCGCCGAGCCTACGTTTACCGCGTACTCTTGCGCCATTCCCACTTGCTGCCTCGCGGCCCGGCACACCACGTCCCGCAGTGCAGCAAAGTCGGCGATGTCACGGCTGAGTACCGTGACCGCGCGGGGGTCGCGTTGAAAGAAATATCCGCGGGCAATCTCAGCGGCGGCCTCGTTGATTCCTACCGAAACGACGGCACGCGATGCCGCTGCGGCTTCGATCATCGTGGTCGACGCCCAACTCACCACCGCGTCACAAGCACCAATGTCATGCGCAAGGGAAGTGTCGTTAGTCAGCACGCTTTTGGTGGCTGGTCCGATCGGTAACCGCTCCATCTGCTCCCGCTCAGCGGGGTGCAGGCGAATGCGGAAATCACCCTCGGGGGCGGTCCGTGCTAAGTGTTCCACGAAGGCGTACCACGCGGTTTGGGCGAGCTTTCCGCCGATCTGGTCATGGTCCATCGGCTGGCTACATAGCAGCACCCTGCGTGGCTCCCCCGGCGAGACGGGCGCCAGGGGAGCCAGTTCGTCTGAGCGCGGGTTACCGACGTCGATAATTGCACCGACTCGCTGCGCACGAAACACTTCATTCCACGCTGGACCCCAGCTGAGCACCAGGTCGGGTCGCGACGCGGCCATCTGCCCGTGCCTACCGGCGACCACCCTAATCGCTGCGAGCAGCCGGTCAACCAGTGGCACGAGTCCGCCTTTGAGACTGCGACTAGTTACCTTTTGCCGGCTCACGGCACCGTCTGGGAGCAATACAATTGCCGCCCCAGCGCGGCGAGCGGCCGCGATTGCTCGGCGATACACCAAACCTACGTCCTGCGGTACTACCAGAACCGCGCCCGGTGTAGCTTGCGCCCAACGCGCCGCGGCCCGGCCAACTTTGATCAGCCGCCGCAGCGTCACTGGCGGCAGATGGCCTGGCACGGTCATCTGCTCCACCTGGCGCAGCCGTGCGCTCCACATATCCAGCACCACCGCTGGACGGTTCAGTTGCTGCGTGATTCGGACAGCGCTATCTAGCTGTACACCCGAACCCACCAGAAATGCGATGGTCTGTGGCACGGTGCTCAGCTCGTGTTCAGAGGTGGTTGTAGGCACGATTAACGGTAGCAGCCCAGCTTCATTCACGCCGTGGGTGCGTACGACGAGACCGCCCGCTCTCGCACTGCAAGCTGTGGATGACACTGCACTGATGGTGATGGACTGCATCAGCACTTCCTCCTGTTTGACAGCGAGTGACTCCAATCATTCAGTTATGTCAGGGGCGGCCAATACGTTTGACGATATGAGAGTCGGCGTCTACATCGACGGATATAACCTGTACTACGGTGCCCGCGGCTTGTGCGGGCGTTCAACTTCTGGTTGGCGTTGGCTCGATGTGAAGAACCTTACGGCCGACCTGGTCGCCACGCGTTCGCTGTGGAACGGCGCCGTCATCGAGAACGTGACGTACTGCACCGCACGCATCAGCGGGGCGGGCAACATGAACGGCCAGCGGGAACAGGATGTATACCTACGTGCGCTCAATCGCTCCGGTTCGGCGACGCGGATCAGCTACGGCAACTATGTCGCACGAGTCGCTACAGCGCCGTTGGCAACAGCCGGAGAAGGTATCGGGGAGGATCACGAAGCCGGTACCCTGGTAAGCGCATATCGTGTTACGCTTAACGCACACCACCCGGCGTCTCTGGCGCCGGGTTTACTTTTGCCCAAACAGCGTGGCTACTAAAGGCCATGTCATGCGACGAGCCGGCGCGTGGCGCTGTCATAGCAAGGGTCACCAAAACCCACACCACGACGGCAAAATGACCGTTGCGGACATTGGGGTTCACCAACTCCAGTAGCGTCGCTACCGCGGGTACTGCCCACAGCCAAGCCAGCCGCGGCCTCCGCACAGCCAACGCGATGGGGATCGCGTATAGCAACAGCACACCCAGAGCCCCGGTCTCCGCGAGCAGCCACAACAGACCGTTGTGCGGGTCGACGGCGACCACAAGGCGGGGGTTCTCCTCGCTCTTGGCCCAGCCCCAGCTGTTCCAGCCGCTACCCACAATGGGGGCACGTTGCCAGATCGCTGTTGCTGCCTGCACCAGACCTCCACGGGTAGAAAATGATTCCCCACCAACGTCGGCACCTGACTCCGGACCCGATGATCGATGCTGGGTGGCGTAGTTGGGATCAGAAGCCCTTGGCAGTTGATGCGCGAGTACGCCTGGAGTGAGCGTGTTAAAGCGTGGGTTAAGAATTGGCAGCGCAACCGCGGTTACTACGCACAACAGCACCGCGACGCTACTGGCGGCGGCGATGGCTGGTAGCGCGCCGCGCCGGGGCCGTATGCGACGCAGCACACCAATGACGATTGGCGTGAACACCACAATCAGCGACACCAGCATCGCCACTCGCGATTCGGTGAACACCAATCCCAGTAGCAACATCGCAATGGCTACAAGGGTCCCTCCACGTGGCCAACGTATGTGTTGTCGCAACAGCACCGCTGCGACAACACATACGCACAAGTAGTTGGAAAGAATGTTGTTGCCCCATCCGGGTAGCGCCGGACGGTGATCCACGACCAGCGGATAACCGAACGCGAAGAACTGCGGCTGCCCTGGCGCCAGGACTTGAGCTATCAAGAGCGCCGCCACAGCAGCTACAGCCAGCAGCGCCCCCGCGACGATGACGGTGCGCGCCGTGTCACGCACCGTGGCCTCCCACCCGTGTAGCCGCACCCAGAGCACTACCAGACCGGCGATAATCACTGCCCGCAGCGGCATAGTGGCCCCTTGCAACGCCGCTGACACGCTCTGGCCAGCCCCCCACCAGATACCAGTCAGCACGGGGTACACCGCCAGCACCGCAAGACTCCCACACCACCACGCCAGCCAGCGCAGATCCGGCATCGTGGGTGCGGCTGAGTTCTCCGGAAAGCTCACAAACCGAGACGTAACAAACCGCGACTGCCAGGCCAGCATAAGCACAGCGAACAACAACACCAGATCAGCCAAAAAGAACATGTCACGCGCACGAAGCGCATAGTCGGTGTGGGGGAAAATGAAAACTTGCGGCAGTAAATTGTCGGCGGGCGCGGGACCGACCAGGTAAGCGGCGAGCACAACGACCACAACATTGCCGTGGGTCAACCACCACAATCCAAGGACGAGCATTAGGTAGGGCAGCACGGCCAGCGCGACGGCAAACTCACCGGCAACAGCGGCTCGAGCGACCAGCACACTGATCATGAAACTACCCGCAACGGCAACCAACGCCGAACAGTACATGGAACGCGCAGCTGGGCGTTGCGAGGCAAATGGCTCTGCCGGAAGTAACTCACTCGATGCGGAGGACACGCGGCACCTTAGCAAACTCGATAAAGGTGACCGCGGATATGTATGCCTCTGCCATTGGATGACTACACCTGAAGTAGCGTGGCCACTGTGCTGACCACTTCGTCCGCGGCGCGGCGCCGCTGGCTTGCCTCATGCCCACGATGGAGCGCCCCATCGGTCGCAAGATTGTGGGCGCTACTGCTGGTGGTCGCGCTGATAGGCGGTGTAAGTGGAGCCGTAATCGGATGGTGGACGAGTAGCCGAACCTCACAGGAGTACAGCGCTTCGGCAGTGTTCGCAGTGGAAAACATTGCACCCGACATGCAATTTCTTAGCTTTAGCAAAGCCATTGAGGCGCAGCAGGCGGCACGAGTATTGAAAGCTGGTCGCACTGACAAGATCATTCCGCCCGACGTGTCTGCCTATCGGTGGGAATGGACTACAGGACCCGCGCCGGGACAAGTCTCGTTCCGGGTGCACTCGGCACGCGCTAGCGAGGCGAATCGCGTGGCCACGAAGCTGCTCGCCGAAGCTGGAACAGCCGGCCGAGCGCTGCTGAATCCGACCCAACCACGACCGGGACTCTTACCCCAAAAGGTCCTACCGGCAACGGCCCAGTACCGGCTCGGTACTTCGACGGTTGCCTTAAGCGCCGGATTAGGTAGTGCTATCGCAGTGGGGCTATTTCTGCTGGGAACGCTTATCGACGGAGCCAATTATGCTGTCCCGCGGTCGGCACAGCGGCTGGACAGTTAACGGCCAAGGAGGGCACCTCCATTAATCTGGAGGACCTGGCCGGTGATGTAGGAAGCCTCAGGCGGCGCGAGGTAATCGACGGCAGCGGCGACGTCATCGGGGTGCCCGGCGCGGCCTACGAGGGTCCCCGTGATTAAGCGTTGACGGCGTTCATCGGTCATCGTATCGCCGAAAAGTTCGGTGGAGTCGATAAAGCCGGGGGCAATGACATTGACGGTGATTCCCTCTGGGCCGAACGCACCGGCGAGGGTGTAGCTCCAACCGTGCAGTGCCGCCTTCGCGGCGGCGTAAGCGGTTCCTCCGCCGCGAAGCGCCGCAATGGAGGAGAAGTTGATGACCCGGCCTCCGGGGCGGCGTAGCCGAGGTTCCAAGGCGGTGGTCAGCAACACCGCGGTCAGAACATTGGCTCGTAGCGTCTGCTCCCAAGCCGCGGCAACTTCGCTCAGCGAGGTCCCCTCAGGCGGGCCGCCACTGCCAGCAGCGTTAACTAGCACGTCGACCGCTGTCTCGACCGGAAAACGATCGTCGACAAAAGACTGCACCTGATCAGGTTGGGTCAGGTCAACTGCGGCGACCTCGACTCTTCTTGAGTGGAGGTCGCGTGAGGCACCTGAGGATGCGATGTATTCGGCAGCCTTGTGTAGCACGTCGGCGCGGCGGCCGATGATGAGCACCCGGTCGCCGTGGATAGCGAAGCGGCTTGCGATAGCGCGGCCGATGCCAGTGCCACCACCCGAGATCACCACTGTTCTGTTCATGCGTCCCCCCTGTCATTCTCCCTTGCCGCATTACCTTAGCTCTAAACAATATTACCTTACTGCTAAGGTAATGGAGTGATAGCCGTCGGGAAAGAGCGGCTGGACGCTATTGACCGGGTACAGCAGGCATGGCGCCGACAGCGTCCCGATGTTGACGTCTCCTCGATCGGGGTGCTGAGTCGGGTGAGTCGAATCGCCGTGCACCTCGATCGAGCCCGGCACCGCGCACTCGCCGATTTAGGCACAGACGCCATGACCCTGGATGTACTGGCCACCCTGCGCCGCTCCGGGCACCCGTTCCGCCTCACCGCCGGACAGCTGCAGCGAGCCGCGCTAATCACCTCCGGCGCTGTCACCCAGCGAGTGGACAGGCTCGAAGCCGCCGGCCTCGTACGACGCGACAGCGAAGGACCGGACAAACGGGTGGTGTTTATAACGCTCACCGAGGCGGGTCGAAACCTCGCCGACACCACCTTGGCTGGGTTAATGGAACGCGAAGAACTCCTACTGGCTCCGCTGACCGAGGCGCAACGACAACACCTGGAGATCCTGCTGCATCACTGGCTGCTCTGGTTCGAGCAGAACCAGAGCAGCTGATCTGCGATACCGCCATCACTCCTGCAGCATTTGCGCTCGACTCACGTTGTACCGGTGTCCCACTACCGTTTGAAGGTGGTTCTTGCCGCTGGGTACGCCTCCACCGAGAGCATCGGTCATAATCGAGGAATGTCAGACAGCACTGCAGGCGTGACCATTACCGAGCTCAGCGGGGGCAGGATGCCGCGTAGGCAGCGGCGCGCGCAGCTGTTAGCGGCAGCTCGTGGAGTTTTTGTTGCGGCGGGTTATCATGCGGCGGCGATGGACGACATCGCCGAACAGGCCGGTATCTCGAAACCTGTTCTCTACCAGCACTTTCCCAGCAAGCTGGAACTGTACCTAGCGCTACTCGAGGAGCAAGCCGCCGAGCTGGTAGATCGAGTTCGGGGCGCAATGACATCAACGACCGACAACCGGCTCCGAGTTCATAACGCGATGGCGGCGTACTTCGACTATGTGGATGCCGACGGTGAGGCATTCCGATTGATCTTCGAGTCCGATTTACGTAATCAACCCGAGGTAGCCAAGCAAGTAGAGCAGACGGCGCGGACCTGCATGTCCGCCATTGCCGACTTGATCAGCACCGACACTGGCTTTTCTAGGGAACGTGCCGAGCTGTTGGCTATCGGCGTCACCGGAGCCGCGGAACTGGCTGCTCGGTACTGGCTCTCCAACAACCGCTCCATCCCCAAAGAAGAAGCGGTTGAGCTCCTCGTCGGCTTCGTCTGGCGCGGAATCGCGCACTTCCCGATGGATGAAATCCATCGGGAACATAGGCACAGTCCGATGAGCGAGCTCAGCCCAGACGGCAAACGCCGCCTGACCACGCGTCCACCATTCGGAGTGAACCCCACCGTATTGAGGGGTATTTAGTTTTCCGGACAGGTTATTTTATGTTTTTTCGGTATTCGTTTTCGATGTGTTGTGGTGTTTGGTAGCCGAGGCGTGAGTGGAGTCGTTGCCGATTGTAGAACACTTCGATGTATTCGGCGATTCCGG
>JBBSOC010000019.1:0-31237 GCA_038260095.1 Mycobacteriales bacterium
ATTTGGTTGCCATGGTCGTTGATGATCTAGTGGTCTGTGGCGCCGAACCGCTGTTTCTGCAGGACTACATTGCGTGCGGCTCGGTAGTTCCAGAAAAACTTTCCACCATCGTGGGCGGAATCGCTGACGGCTGCCGATACGCCGGCTGTGCGCTCACCGGAGGCGAGATTGCTGAGCACGGCGGGGTTATGCACCCGAACGATTATGACCTATCGGCTACTGGCGTTGGCGTGGTCAATGCCGATCGAGTGCTCGGCGGAGACCGGATCGTTGCTGGTGATGCGCTGATTGGTATGCGTTCTTCGGGTCTACATTCCAACGGCTACTCGCTGGTCCGGCGCGTCTTACTCGATAATGCAGCTTTCGAGCTCGACACAGTAGTCGACGATCTCGGTAGGCAGCGCACTCTAGGTGAAGAGCTACTCACACCGACTCAAATCTACTCGCCGGACTGTTTGGCGATGATGGAAGAGATCGATGTCCGGGCTTTCGTACACATCACTGGCGGGGGTATTCCGGGGAATGTAGTGCGCCTGCTGGGTCACGACGTCGATGCAGTAATTGACCGCTCTACCTGGCAACCTGCGCCGGTGTTTGAGTTGATTGCGCGCACGGGGTCCGTTGCACCAGCGGAGATGGAGCGCACGTTCAATATGGGCGTGGGCATGGTCGCGGTCGTTCCAGCCGAGCAGGTCCGGCCAGCACTAGGGCTGCTGGCGGCGCGACACCGGGATGCATGGGTATTAGGGGAAGTAGTAGCGGGCCGAGGTCAGCTTAGGTCAGTCAGCAAGCACCCAACTCGCGGCTAGAGGACCCGCGCTAATCAGTTGAACTTATGGACCAGGTCGGTAAGTTTTCGATGGCATTGTTTCTCGGTGGCGTTGTTTCTTTCGATGGCATTGTTTCTGAAGTTCCGATAAGCGCTTCGGCGATGGCTCCGGCTATATCGACGCCAGTGTGCTCGGCGATCCACGCCCACTGGCCATTGGGATTGAGATCAAGAAAGATCCATTTTCCTTCAGGGGTGACGGCGAAATCGGCAGCGGCAAACCGCAGACCAAGCTCACCCAACAGCGCTAGCATCCCATCACGTACGTGCTGTGGCGTGTCCACTAGGCGGTAGCTCAGCGACGCATAGTCGGTGCGCCAATCCACTTTCGCGGCGGCGGAATGCGCCGTGATCGCCGTCGCAAAGCAGTGCTGATCCACCATGGTGAGCCGCACTTCGTAATCTTTCCGGACCCATTCCTGGAACAAATGTGCGGTTCGGCGAATAGCGGGATCGTTGAGCTGGCGAGCGGTGACGCGATTCGTGTAGACGACTGTGCCGGGGCTGGCAGCGGCGGATGCGAGCGGTTTGTACACCAGTTCACCCACATCTTTGCCGAATTGGACAGCGGCAGCCGGCTCGTTGGTGATCAGTGTGCGCGGCAGGCTGAGCCCGGCACGCACAGCAGCGGCAAACTGCACGGGCTTGTACTCGGCGTAGCCGATTTTGCTCGGGTGATTGAGCCATCGCAAGTGGGTGGTTAAGACGCCGCCAAACCCCAACCGAGCTTGCAGGCTTATCCAGTCGCACGTGCCCTGGTCGGAACCGCTCGAGGTAAAGGCAGTGGGACGTCGGTAATACCCGCAGCTGATGTTCTCTAATGCCACGCTTCGATTGGGCCCGTGAATATGACCAAGCCAGCGTGGAGCGCTGTTGGACAGCTCTGCGGTGAAGTCAAGTCCCGCTAGCAGCTGGGCGGTGTCACATCGAAAGACCGGCGCAGCTCGCTCATTGAGAGCGTGAACAACGAGGTCCGCGGTGGTATCGTGCTGGGAAGTGAGCACCAGTATGGTGCCGGATTCGCTCAATTCTTATCGAAAATTTCGTCAAAATTGGGGCTGGCAACCTCACCCGTTGATTGCACTGTGAGCGGTGCGTAGGTCGTAATCAACGGCACCCACTGTCCGTGTGCATAGACGGTGGACAGCTGTAGCTGCTCGTCATAACGAACGATGGCGACATCAGTGTCAGCATGTGCCCGCATGGCCGTAGCAAAACGCAGCCCAAAGGGAAGTGCATCAAGGGTTGAATTTGACTTATGCGGTTGAGGCAATGAAGCTAGCTTGCTGCCACCCAGCACACTCGCGTCGCTGAGCGGCAGATGATCGCCTGGCCCGCCGACGAAACTCATTGTCGGCGAGGTTCCCAGGCGTCATCATCGTCATGACTGTCTCGCGCCTCATCTGGCTTGCCGTGCGACTCAGGTGATGCATGGCTGAGTTCGCGCTGCAGCGCATCGAGGTCGGTCTGTGGCGAACTGTATTTAAGCTCGCGAGCGACCTTTGTCTGTTTGGCTTTGGCACGGCCGCGCCCCATCGGCTCGACCCCCTCGTACGTACTGAGTGAACATAGGCGAACCGACCGCACAAAGGCCGGCGATCGGTAGAACTAAGTCTAACTGTCGTGCCTCTACCGTACCGTCTCCGTTCGGCGGGCGGCCACCTCCCCTAGTAGTTTTGTGGCCGAACACCCAAACATCTAGTCTTGTCCTGTCATACCGTGCGATGCACTGCCCTATGAGCATCCCACTCAGCGCTTTCTGTAAGGCTCTGTTGTTCTGCTAGCGCCATGCGCGCCTCGGCTAGTTGATCTGCTGCCACGCTCGGCGTTACGCCGCCGGATGTGGCAGCAGCGAAGATTTTCTGCGTTGTCTCAAAGATACCCGCGGCACGTTGGCGTGCCCGCTCGAAAACGAAGCCGTCAATCTCATCTGCCACCTGGATCACCCCACCGGCGTTCACCACGTAGTCAGGGGCATACAGGATTGCTCGGTCGGCGAGCAGTTCCGCCACATCCGGATGGGCGAGTTGGTTATTGGCGGCGCCGCAGATTACCGCGCACTGTAGATGGGGCACGATCTCCTTGGTCAGCGCCCGACCCATCGCACAAGGGGAGTACACGTCCATAGCAGCTTCCGCGAGTGCGTTTGGTGACATGATTGTGACTGAGGGTTCTTGTTGTGCAATATCGATGGTGGCCTGTGGATTAGTGTCGGCTATAAGAACGTTCGCGCCCTCTTCGGCAAGCAGTTTCACCAAACGTTTGCCGACCTTACCCACGCCGGCTATACCGATCGTTCGACCGGACAGCTGAGCGCTTCCCCACTGGTGAGTCGCGGCTGCTCGCATACCCTGCAGCACGCCAAAGGCGGTGAGCACACTGGAATCACCAGCGCCGCCGTGCGCGGGTGAGCGGCCGGTAACGTAACTCGATTCGCGGGCCACGATATCCATGTCTTCGACGCATGTCCCCACATCGCAGGCCGTTATATAGCGACCCGACAGCGATTCGACGAACCGGCCGTAGGTGCGTAGTAGTTGCTCGGTCTTAGCTGCTGCCGGATCGCCCCAAATGACGGCTTTCCCGCCGCCTAAATTCAAACCGGCCAGCGCATTCTTGTAGGCCATGCCGCGGGATAGATCCAGCACGTCATGTAGCGCTTGGGCCTCAGTGGCGTAGGGGTGGAATCGAGTTCCGCCTAAAGCTGGGCCCAGCGCCGTGGAATAAATCGCGATGATGGCTCGCAGCCCCGTGGGTTTGTCATAACAGAACACCACTTGTTCGTGGCCTTCGTCCTCCCCGCTAGCGCCGAACACGCGCACAACCTGCTCCTTATCTGCTTAGGCCTACGCCTGCTGCGTTGTCGTCGTCGCCCATGCATCCTCCCATGAACTCTCCTCCGCCTTGCCGCCCTCGACCAGGACCGCATTAGCCAACTTCGAGCTTCACTACAAGCGACCTTCCCGTGCGACCTCCTTAGTCGATAAGCGAGCTTGTGCTCTGCGAACCGTTGACAATCCCACAAATGGCGCTCACGCTCAGCTTGTCCGATACCGGGCGAATGAGGCAATTGACCTAACCATAGAGCGATGATGGCTGCCGATTCGTCGTCAACTTCCGCCTTTTGGTCTATGTCGGACAAGCCCGGACACAAGGGACCATGGAGGCAATGCGGATCAGTTCGGTATATCCACATATGCGTTGCAAAGGAGTCGTCATGGCAACCCGCACCCCCGATTCAGAAGCCTTGCTTACCCCCGCGGAAGTAGCGACCATGTTCCGGGTAGACCCCAAAACGGTTACCCGCTGGGCCAAGGCCGGCAAGCTCAGTGCGATTCGCACCCTGGGTGGGCACCGTCGCTACCGGGAGTCCGAAGTTCGCGAACTACTGGGGGGAATTCCCCGCCAGCGCGAGAGTGTGGACTAACAAACTTTCCTACCCGCCCCCGCGGTGAATAGCTCTCCGGTCAGCTGGCCGGAGAGCTATTCTGGTCTAATCCATATGACTAGCGCGTCGCCACGCCAATCCACCACCACGCAGCTATAATTTACCTCTATTATGCTGCGCGCAGAAGGGATTAGTCGGTGACTGGGCTGCAGGAACTTCTTGGCCTAGATTCGACTGCAAGCCCTGAGCAAGTTCGTGCCGCGGTCGCGGAGCGCCGCCGAAGCTTACGTCGGCGCGTAATTTCTCCGGACATCGCTGTACGACAAGAGGCTGAGCTTGCGATGCAACAGCTCGACGACGCCGAGCGAGGCAATCTCACCGAGACTGTGAAAAGGCAGAGCGGCGGTCTGAACAAAATTTCTCCAATTTCCCCAAATTCCCCGAGGCCCGCGGGTCCGGTAGCCCACGATCCGCTTTCAACCGCCGCATCGATGCGGCAGGATCGTGACGATAACCCCATCTCTCGCGCGATTGAGCAGATGGAGCGCGGCCAACACGGTGTTGCGGTCTTCACCGCTCGCCGCGCCGTCGCCAATGATCCGGACAATTCCTATGCCTGGTCGGTGCTGGCCCAGGCAGCTAATGCCAGTAGCGATCACGCTGCTGCGCTGGACGCGATTGAGCGTGCTCTCCATTTAGACCCTGAAGACGCTCGGCTGCACGCGCAACGCGGCGCGGTGTTGCACGACGCTGCTGAGCCGGCCAAAGCCCTAGCGGCGTACCAGGCGGCGGCAAGTCTGCAAGTTGACGAGCCTGAGTACCAGGTGGGGGTCATTGAGCAACTATTAGCCACCGGTGAGGTTGACCGCGCGGTATCTCATGCCCAACAGGCTTATCGGCAAAGCCCCGACGAGGAAGTCCTGCGCACAGCATTGGCTAGAGCTTTAGGTCGCCGAGCCAACCTTGCCCAGCATGAGCTAGCAGATGGTCGTTTACTCATCACCACTGCTGAGCAAGCTCGCCAGGTCCAATCCTTGGCTGAGCGTGGACTTTCTGTACAGCCCAGCGAACCTACGGTTTATGCCGAGCTGCAACGGCACCGTGACTATGCACGCAAAGCGTTACGCTCTCGGTTCAGCCTGACAGCGCTGAAAGCCAATTATCGCTGGCCGCTGGGGCTGGGATTTTTTGCCATGGCCGCAATGTGCTGTGTACCGGCTGGGTTGAAGCAGGACACCGACCTGGTCACTCGAGCGGTGATTCTGCTGGGCGCGATCGGCGGCATAGCTTTATTTAGTGTTGCGCTGTTCCGAGGCTGCTTCCAGCCCCAATACGCTCGTAATGCGGTGCTAATAGAGCAATCTGAGCCGCGCCGAATGGGCCGACCAGCGCAGCCATTACGCGCCAACGTTGGCGCGCACGCGCGGTGAATGCGTGGTCGCGCTGGGTATTGATTTAGGTACGACCTACTCGGTCGTAGCCGCGATCGATGCTGCTGGCGCTCCGCAGGTGCTCGATAATCGAGAGGGGGAAAGCCTTACCCCGTCGGTAGTGTACTTCGACGGGGAGAAGCCGATCATTGGCTCGGCCGCGATTGCCGCTGGTGGGCTTGCCCCACACGACTGTGTGGAGTTGGTGAAACGGCATATCGGAGATACCAGCTGGAGGCATTGCACTATTCTCGGCACTGAATACACCGCCGAGCAGATATCGGCAATCCTGCTTCGACGGCTTGCCGATGATGCTGTGCTTGCGCTTGGGCAGCCGTGTTCGGAAGTCGTCATCACGGTTCCGGCATATTTCGACGATGCTCGGCGTAGAGCCACGGCAGACGCTGGCATCATCGCCGGGCTTGACGTGCTCAGCGTGCTCAACGAACCTACCGCCGCCGCACTGGCATACGGATTTGGCAGAGGCGCTACCGGTAGTCACGTTCCGGCTACGGTGTTGATATACGACTGGGGCGGCGGCACGTTCGATGCCACGGTTGTGCGCATCCATGGTGACGAATACACGGTGCTGGCCACCGCTGGCGATCGCAACCTTGGCGGATTCGATATCGACAATGTCGTGATGCTGCACGTCGACAGCTGCGTCGTAGCGCAAGGGGGTCCCTCGAGCCTGGATTCCGACGTTGCCGAGCTGTTGCTGCGAGGGCGCTGCGAACAGGCAAAACGCGCGTTGTCCAGTGTTCCCGAGACCGTGATCACGGTTGATTGCGGTGCTGCTGGTTACCAGGTGCACCTTGCCCGGCCCACGTTTGCCAGCCTGACTGCTCCGCTGCTGCGCCGCACGGAGGAAATCGTCGGGGAAGTGATAAGCGATGCTGGAGTGCAAGCGGGCGACCTATCGGCGGCGCTGCTGGTAGGCGGCTCGACTCGGGCTCCAATGGTCCCGCGCATGCTGCAACGCGTCACCGGGATTCCGGTGCGCTGGGACGTACACCCTGAGCAGGCAGTGGCGCTGGGCGCGGCGCTCGTGGCCGATCACGCAAGCGCTGCCCGTGCAGGTGTGGCGTTCCGGGAGCATAAGGCTGCACCATTTGCTGGACAGCACATCGCAAATCGCCTGGTGGTGAATGATGTGACCGCGCACAGCTTGGGGCTGATCGCCCGCTGCTCGCAGACTGGAGCAGAGATCAACTCGGTGCTCATCCGGCGGAACACGCCGCTGCCAGCACAAGGCCGGCAGCGATTTCACACCCTGGCGGAGAATCAACGTGAAATACTGGTGGTCATCACCCAGGGCGAAGATCCCGATCCGCGATACGTCACTGTCGTGGGTTCGGCACGTATTCCGGTACCGCCCAGTGAAGAATCTGTCGAGGTAGAGGTGCTCATCGGCTATGACGAGCAGGGGCTCATTGGGGTTAGGGTCGCCGACCCCAATGCTGACGTTCCGCTGGGCGAGTTCAGTATTGACCGACAGGCCAATGTCGATGTGCAAGAAATAGAGCGCATGCGCCTGTCACTACAGGCACTGAACGTAAGGTAAGAAATAGGCTTATGGATTCCACACTTTTGCGGCTCAAAGGCCAAGTTGCCACACTGGCCACCAACGCCCGCGGTATGGGTGATGCCCTCGAGCGGCTCAAAACTTCTTGCGGTGGAACGGCGTCGGAGATTACGCACGCCATCTCGGGCACGTCGAGACAGTCGGATCGCGCAATCATAGACACGCTGCATGCCGCCGAGGCTGAGCTTAGTCAGGCAGTCGCCGCGCTGCGCCGGGCTGCGCATGAAGCGCATCAGTTCGCCACGTCATTGTGAGTTGGTGATCCGCTGTGTCGGCTAGCCGGCTCGCCGCCTCTTCCGAGGAGCAACGGCTGCGTGCGTCCTTCGGGCGGCTGCAACATACTGCCCACGAGCTTCTGCAATCGGCTGATGATGTCGAACGGGCCGCGCGGCGCAGTTACGCTGACGCCGAGCGTAGCTGCGCACAGCACCAGCACCGCGCCGCACACCTTGCGCTTGCGCAAGCCGCGCAGGCTCGCGAGGAGATAAGCGAGGTGATCATCAACCGAGCGCAGCGGCTCGCCCCAGGATTGGCGGGTGCGGCATGGTCGGATCCGCGCTGGCTTAGCGGGGAGTGGCTTGGTAGTGGGGGCAGCAGTTATCTGCGCTTGGGATCGTATACGGTGCCTGGCTTACCTGCTGACCTGTCCGATCACAAAGACTTACCTGCGCTCGTGCCGCTGTTGGACTTGAGCAGCCTGACGTTGTGGGAGAGCGCCGAGCAGCACTGGACATCCCCAGTGCTGCATTCACTGATACTACGGGTGCTTGCCGGCATATCTGCTGTGGGAGTGGAGATTTCCGTCTTCGATCCCCAACTCACCGGAGTTATGAGTCCGTTGGGTCGGTTACGCACCGGAGCGCAAGGCGGCCAGGCCAGCGGCTACGGCGGCCAGATGCTGGGTGAGCCGCTCACCAGCGCTGACGAGCTGCTGGAGTGGCTACGACAGGCACGCGGCGCAGCGTTGCGGGTGGCCGAGCTCGCTGGCCTGCATGGCGCTGCAAACCTAGGGCAGTTACGCGAACACATCGGCGATGGATGTGAACCGTACAGACTGTTGATATTGTTGGGTTACCCTTACGGCCTAGATGCTCCAACTCACACTGAGCTGCTGCGTCTTGTGCACGCCGGGCCTGCTCGCGGGGTGTCGTTCGTGCTGGTCACTGACTCAGCCGCGCTGGCTAGCAGTGAGCTGGATTATGTGCAGGTGTTGCAAAAGACGATCGGGTTGCGAGCTGGTCGGGGCGGCCTTAGCGTCGACGGGCTGACCGACGCGCCTAGTGTTGTGGTGCTGCCCGATCCACCGCCAAGCCGTGAACTCGTCGAGCGTCTCACCGACCAGCTGCTGCGAGCGGCGGTAGCGCGGTCGGCGCCGGTAGTGCGGCTGTCTGAGCTGCTTCCCGCCCCCGAGCATCGGTGGAGCGGCGACGCCACCGATGGGGTGAGCACCCCGATCGGAATGGCCGGCACCGCGATCGCTGCGCTACAGCTACGCAGTGCCGACCCCGCGCTGCCGAACCTGTTGGTGGGGGGTGCCTCGGGGCAGGGTAAATCCAACCTTTTGCTGGTGCTATTACACGGGATCGCGGCTCGCTACAGCCCAGAGCAGGTGCAGATGTATCTGCTGGACTTCAAAGACGGTCTGGAGTTTGACCGGCTCGGCCCGAGCCTGGAGCGACCCTACTGGTTGCCGCACGTTCAAGTGCTGGGATTGGAGGGCGATCGTTCATTCGGCCTGGCGGTGCTACGGCACTTAGACACCGAGTTTTCTCGACGCGCCAAGCAGTTCCGAGCTTGTGGTGCTAGCAGCTTGTCGGCGCTGCGCCGTAAGCGGCCCGATGAGATTATTCCGCGGTTGCTGCTGGTGATCGACGAGTTCCAAGTACTGGTGGCTGAAGGCGACGAAATTGGTCGCGAGGCGGTCAGCATTATCGAGACATTGGCGCGGCGAGGCCGAGCCGTTGGCATACATTTGGTGCTCGCGTCTCAGACACTGTCCGGAATTGACACATTAGCGAGCAAAGAACGCTCAATTTTTGGGCAGTTCCCGTGGAGAGTGAGTCTGAAAACCGAGGCCAGCGAGTCCGAGGCAGTGTTAGGTCGCGGCAATACTGAAGCAGCCCAGCTGCGGTATCGCGGTGAGGCGATCCTCAACTGCGACTACGGCGCCTCCGAGCACAACCAGCGAGCGGTTGTGGCCTACGCCGATGAAACAGAGCTCGATCTGCTGCGCGAACAGCTGTGGAGAGCAAGTAACGCCACCACCCCACCCAGGGTGTTCTACGCCCGTCAACCTAGTGCGGCTACGGTGCTGGCAGACCTACTCGCGCAGCCGACAAACTGGGTTGGCACAAGCAGTATCGGTGAAAGCGGTACCGAGGAGGCCCGGGCGATACTGGGGCTACCGATCCAGGTCAGCTCACGGCCGGTCACCTTCGACCTACGTGGCGATCCGGGGTCAGCGCTTGCGGTGCTTGGCGAAGGGCGTGACGACGCGCTGGGTGTGCTGTGCAGCGCCGCTTTGGCTCTGGCGGTAACAGAGCGGTACAGCGGCCGCTTAAATTCACCGGCGGCTCAACCAGCAAAGTTTGTGCTGCTGGACGGGGCCATGGGTAGCGGGGGGCATGCCTGGGAGCTATCCGCTCTGGCGAGGCAGCTGCGCCGAAGTGGTCACGAGGTAGAGCTGGTCCCCACCGCGGAGATCGGCGAACGATTGTTGCAGCTTGGGGAAGTGTTGAACGCTCGGCTTGGCGAGGCTGATCGTCCGCACCCGTCGCTCGATGACGAGTCGGAGCTGTACGTGATTGGTGCTGGACTGCACCGCGCTACCCGGTTAGCTCAACTATCCATGGCAGGCAGTTCGCCCATGCACGTGCTGGCGCAGTTGGTGCGGGAGGGTCCGCTCGTGCGCATGCATCTGCTGGGCTGGTGGAACAGTGCTCGGGTGTTCACCGAGCAGCTGGGGTATGAGGCGTCGCCGCTGCTGGCTGGGTTGGTGTTCTTGCAGGCTCCGGAGGCCGACGTGCAGGCAATGTGCGGGCCGTATGTGCGATTTGCGCCACAGCCCCACCGAGCCTTGTTTGTGGACCGGGGTAGTGGCGGCCATCCCGTGGAGTTTGTTCCCTTCACTAACACCGCCCAGCCGATGGATTCTAGAGCGACAGGGGATATTGGGTGAGTGCCTCGCGCACGTCTGATGGTCGCGACGAGCTCGACGGTGTCTCGCTGACTGATTCAGCCTGGCGGGAGTATCGCGAAGCGGTGCGTGGGCTAGGTGAGTTGCCGGATCTGGTCACGCGGCGGCAGCGGAGTCTCGCCGCTGAGCAGGAGACAGCGTTGGCGACGGCGGTAGCGGCACGTGATGCTGAGCTGGATCAAGCCGAGCACTGGCGAAAGCTGGCTAAACGCGCTATATCGAATGCCCAAGCCCGTCTGGTGACCGCGAAAGTACTTATTCCTGAGGTGCCAGACACGGATGTTGCTCAGCCGCGTCCGGCCGGGCAGCTGGTAGAACAGCTGCGGCAAAGTTCCAATGACGTTGATCGCGATGTGGCCACCGTACGAACGGCACGGCGGCGCGCCATAGACGAGCAGACGCGAGAGCGTACTGAGCAGTTGGAGGCGAGGCGCCAACGCCTGCGCCTAATCTGGGCTGGGGGTGTCTGCGCTGTCGTTGTCGTGCTGCTCGCACTGCTGTTGCTATAGCCCGTACCTAGATTGGTAGGTCTTGTCCCAGTTGCTAAGAGGAAGCAGGATGACATGAATCGTCTCTACGTATGTCAACAGTGTGGGACGCAATATCCGGCGGAGAAGAAAGTGTGGCGCTGTGAGTGCGGAGGCTTGTTTGATCTCACTCCTCCACAGTCGTTTTTTGCCCCAGGCTCGCTCCAAGGGCGCTCTTCGTCGTTGTGGAGGTATGCCGAAGCGCTCCCGTTTGACGGTGAAGGCCCTTGGCGGGGCGTGACTATGGGTGAAGGTTTCACACCGCTGATAGATGTTGATCCCGTTTCCCCCTCCATCAAGGCCAAGGTCGATTTCCTCAACCCCACCCTTTCGTTCAAGGACCGAGGCGCGGTGATGCTGGTTGCACTTGCGGTCGAGCTTGGTGAGTCGCATCTGGTGGTGGACTCGGCCGGGAACGCCGGCACCGCTGTCGCAGCGTATGCCGCACGAGCGGGGTTGTCGTGTGAAGTTTTTGTCCCGGCAGCAACCTCACCGAAGAAGCTGGCTCAGGCGCAGTATCACGGAGCTTCTGTCGTGTGCGTTGATGGGACACGTCAGGCAGCTGCTGATGCAGCGATCGAGCGAGTTGAGCAAGGCGGCGTTTTCTATGCCAGCCACATCTACAATCCCATCTTCTACGAGGGAACCAAAACTTTTGCCTTTGAGGTTTGGGAACAGCTAGGGCACCGGGCACCGGACCGTCTTGTGCTGCCCGTCGGAAATGGGACGCTTGTCCTTGGGGCGTTCCTCGGCTTCACGCAGCTGCGGGATTTTGGACTCATTAATGAACTACCCCAGATCATTGCCGTACAATCGCAGCGCTGCGCTCCCATTGCAGCGGCATTCTCAAACGGGGCACAAGATGTTGCTCCTATAGCAGCGGAGACAACGGCGGCCGAAGGAATCGCCATCACTGCGCCACCTCGCGGGCACCAGGTACTCGCTGCCATTCGTGAAACCGCTGGTTCGGTGATCACCACGCCAGAAGATCGAATCGAACCAGCCCGTCGTGCTCTTGGCCGCTGCGGGTTCTTTGTCGAGCCAACCGCGGCAGCGACTTACGCAGGGCTTCAAAGCCTTCCTCAAGATGAATGCCTGACCGTCACCGTGTTGTGCGGGGCCGGCCTAAAACTGGATAGCCGTCGCCAAGCCGTTCCCATTCTGTCTAGCCAGTATTCAACAGGCATGGTCATTCTGGGTTAATCCAGGCCTGCAAGATGCGACGATAGGACTGGTGCATCGACGTCGGGAGAGGGAATGACGCAGCCTGCTAGCACAGGGACCACCGTCCAAGAGCAGGTGGAGAGCATCCCAACCTCTGGTCTTACATCGCATCCGGGTTGTCGTTCTTTCGCTATCTTTGCAGGCGTATGCGCCTTGATAGTTGGGCTGGCGTTCTCTGCTGTAGCCGGCTGGGTCCTGCAGCAGTACTCGCATCGCGCCGCTGGTTCCAAGCCACAGACTCGACAGACTCGCAGCGGTGATTCTGTGGACGGCCAGTTCGCGTTCCGGCTCAACAGTGGTCGATGCGGTGTTACCGAAGTCGGAGTGAGTCCCAATGTACGCAAACCGCAGGGCCAGTACTGTGTGTACGTCCTACGAATTCGCAACGTTGGCGAGCAGCCCAGAGTTCTGACTTCCAGCAACCAGCACGCTATAGATGTAAACGGTCATGTCCATACGGCCGATATTCTGGCGTCTGAGGCGGCGAGCCCAACCCGAAACCCATTTCCGAAGCTGATGTGGCGCGATCAGGTGGCCACGGTCGCCCTGGCGTTCGATATTCCGCGCGGTACGTTGTTAGCCTCGCTGAGGCTGCACGACTCGCCGTGGTCAGACGGCGTAAAGATGCCGGTAGCCCACTCGCCTGACTGATGAATCTGCCTTCCTTTGGCAAGTACGCACTGATCTAGCTTGGTGGCTCTTCACCGATGTCCTCAGCCCAAATCTGGGGGTATCGCCGCTGGAAAGTTGACATTAACTCCACGCATTGCTGGTCATCAAGCAGCTCAACGGCTACGCCGCGATCGGTGAGAAAGTCGAGATCCCCGGCGAATGTGGTGGCCTCGGCGACTACTACACGTGGGATTTTGAACAGCAAAATCGCACCCGAACACATAGAGCATGGCGAAAGCGTAGTGTACAACGTTGTTCCGGCGTAGCTTGCTTGTCGCCCAGCGTTACGCAGGCAAGCAATTTCGCCATGCGCGATCGGGTCGCCCCGTTGCACCCGCTCGTTGTGGCCGGTACCCAGCAGCTGATCGCCTCGAGCTAGTGTGGCCGCGATAGGAATAGCTCCAGCTGCCAGGCTGGCTTCTGCCTCCGCGATTGCGGTGGCCATCATGTGTCGGTCAGCGTCAGTGATCACGACCTTAGCCTAGCTGAGCGGTAGGACTAGAGTGCTGAATATGTTGCGATCGGCGATTTTGGCTGCGGCCGACAGTACACGTATTGAGCGCATGGTTTCCACCACACCGCTGACTCAGGCGGTGGTGCGACGCTTCGTCGCTGGGGTTACCACCGACAGTGCGGTTGCGGCCGCACGCACTTTGCATGCCGATGGGTGTAATACCAGCATCGACTATCTGGGTGAAGATGTCACAGATCCGGCCGGGGCCGCCGCGGTAACAACCGCATACTGTGAGCTCCTGGGCGCCCTTGGTGAGGTCGACGCGGCACCATTTGCTGAGGTGAGTGTGAAACTGTCCGCGCTCGGTCAGAGTTTTGACCCACAGCGCGCCGCCGCCAGTGCTGCCTTGATCTGCCAAGCTGCCAAAGACGTGGGCACTGTTGTCACGTTAGATGCTGAAGATTATGCCAGCATCGATGCCACGCTGGAAACGTTGGAGGTGCTGCGTGCGGACTATCCTGAAACCGGTGCAGTCGTGCAGGCATATCTGCGTCGGGCTGAGGCGGACTGCAAAGATCTTGCTGTAGCGGGTTCACGCGTTCGGCTGTGTAAAGGGGCGTATGCGTCGCCGGAATCGGTTGCCTACCAGAAGATCCATGACGTGAACCGCTCATTTGTCCGTTGTCTGAATGTGCTGCTAGCCGGGGCGGGTCGTCCAATGATCGCAACTCACGACGCGACTTTAATCGCGATCGCCATCGAACGTGCCTATTACTACCGCCGGAACAGTGAGAGCTTCGAGTTTCAAATGCTGCTTGGTGTTCACTCTAAGCAGCGTCGCGACCTGCGCAACGCCGGCCACACAGTTCGGATATATCTGCCTTACGGCGCGGCTTGGTATCAGTATTTAATGCGGCGCCTTGCCGAACGCCCGGCGAATCTGGCGTTCTTTCTCCGCGCGCTAGCTCGAAGATGAGGAGGAGTTGTGACCGCTGTTGCCATCCTCGGCGTGGGAACCGTCGGCGAGTTACTGCTCGGGGGTTTGCTGCGAGCCGGTTGGACCGCTGATCGAATTGTCGTGGTCGCCCGCCGTCAAGAACGGGCGCGTGAGATCGAGCAGCGCTACGGGGTGCGCGCGGTAGACGTTGCCAAGGCCACCCAGATCGCTAACACGCTGGTAATCGCGGTTAAGCCGCAAGACATTGCTGGGTTGCTCAGCCAGCTCGTAGGCCAGGTTGGCGCCTCGCACCTGGTAATCTCGGTCGCCGCCGGCGTTCCCACCAGCTTTATTGAGCGCCAGTTGGGTGCTGATGTACCCGTGGTGCGTGCTATGCCGAACACTCCAGCTTTGGTTGATGAAGCAATGAGTGCTATTAGTCCGGGAACGCACGCCGACAACTCGCATCTGGCCGCAGCTGAGCAGATCTTGCTCCCGGTGGGGAAAGTGCTCCGGGTGCCGCAACAGCAGCTTGACGCGGTCACAGCTTTGTCCGGTTCGGGACCGGCCTACTTTTTCTACGTAGTAGAGGCGATGATCGACGCGGGTATCTTGCTCGGGCTGCCACGCGGTATAGCCGCTGATCTGGTCGTGCAGACGGCGCTGGGCGCTGCCACGATGCTTCGGGATTCCGGCGAACATCCAGTACAGCTTCGAGAAGCCGTCACATCGCCGGGCGGCACTACTATTAACGCGATTGTGGAGCTAGAAAAGCATAGCGTGCGTGCCGCTTTCATCAGCGCTATATCTGCGGCACGCGACCGTTCGGCCGAACTAGCAGCCGGGTTTCGCCCAGACGTTCACTAACGATGGAGTGCACGATTGCACGCTACTGCCTTCATCGTCGATGAAGCGACCAGGTTAGTGGCAGCGTGTTTTGCCAAGTTAAGAGAACTTGTGCAAAAATTTTTATCGCGCACCACCTCGTAAGAGAGTGCACCCGGCTGGTGTCGTACCGGTGCGCGGACCGACAGCTACGGGCATTAAGCTGTGTAAGTCGTGCGAGCATACTTTGTACCGGCATCCGTGGGCGGTTACCAGTCAGCTCGGTAGGTTAGCTGTTTGATCAATACCCCAGCTGCTCAAGACTGCCGTGCCACGGCGCTCTTCCTGCGCTAGTTGGCTGCTGATTTGATCAAGTGAAGGGACTTTATATGGGTTCGGTCGTTAAAAAGCGTCGCAAGCGCATGGCGAAGAAGAAGCATCGCAAGCTTTTGAAGAAGACACGCGTGCAGCGCCGCAACAAGAAGTAGCCTGCGCTCCAATAGCAGACGTTAAGGCCGCCTGAGAGTTTCCTCAGGCGGCCTTTCAACGTGTCAGTGCTCGCCCCGCTTAAGTCGATCCTTGCACGGCGATACCTCCCTGCGGAGGGGAGTGTGCCTTAGCTGTGGCCAGTTGCGGCGGGAATCCTATTTAGTGGGTGGCGCGGGAGGCGCGGGGAAAACCTTACTGAGAAAATCAAGCGGAGTGCCGGGCGCCTCACTCGGTTGCACGCTGGGAGCTGGTGCAGGATTCTTCAGAAGGTTCGACGGTGGAACGACCGATGACGGGTTCAACGATGCCGTGGGTGAGGCGTTCGGTGACGGGCTCGGAGTGCTGGATGTAGTCGAGCTCGTAGCAGTGCTGTGCTGTGCAGGGGCGGCACTGTGAGCGTCATGCCTAGGAGACGTTCCCTGTTCGACTGCCCGCGCGGTTAAGCAAGTACCGGGTATTGAGCCAAGCTCGTCTGAGCCGTTCGTGCTAACCGGACCGTTGTTGCAGCTCAGTGCGGTGCGCAGCGCTGCCGAGCGCTGCTGAACTTGGTTGAGCACCGTAAGCGATTCGGCGGCTCGGGTGCGCTTGTCGACCGAAAGCTTATCCATCCAGCCTTGGAGATCTTTGCGCTGATTTACTACAAACTGGTCGATAGGATCTAGCGGGCTGGTAGAGCTGCGGCTCAATGCCTCGTCACCAAGATCGCGCATCGCACTGCGAGTATCGGCATCGGCGTCATCGAGCGTTGAATTGACCTGCGCTGCGCTAGCGATTCCTTCGGCTTCACCAAGGCGAGTGCGCGCAAACTGTAAATGCAGCTGGCCTCGGCTAATGTCGGAGCGAGCGAACGCTAGTTTAAGCGTTTCGCTATTGCGTTTGAAACTGTAAAGCGGGTCGCCAGGGCTCGCACTACCACTGGCCATGCTCACGCCGGACACCCCCAGCATCGCCGCGAGCGTTCCAGCTAGCAGCGCAAGGCGCCGGGGAACTCGCCGCTGACCGTCTTCCCGACGCCGTAGACCTTGGTAGTTCCTGCGCCAAGCGCTACGCGGCCGCGCGGTCTGGGGTTCAACGTTTTGCACAGCCGCTACGGCCATCAATCGAGTACGGCAGCGCGAGGCGAATTCGTCATCGGCGTGCACCGCGCTGCCTATGTAGTTGAGCTGCTGAGTGAGGGATAACAGCGGCGAGAGCTCGTTGTGGGTATTGGGCCGATCTGTTTCAAGTAAATCATTAAACCGCTGCGCGGCCTGTCGAGAAAAAGCACTAGACATTACGGTGCACACCTCCTTCTTTCGTCGATACGGCTCCCGCAGCTGATTGCGAGATTAGTCCGGCACGTTAGGCTGGCGAAGTCCTCGATGGGGGCGGGGGCGCTCGCTACCTGGTTTAACGGTGCAAAGTGCAATCTGGTTACGGGCACAGGGAGTAGAAATTTGGCACGGCAGATGAGGGAAGCACCACTGGCTGCAGTATCTACGGCTATTGGCGTCACTGCATAAATCCTTCAGGCAGTAAACGCGCCAGCGTCCGTACAGCGCGATACTGAAGTGCTTTGATCGCGCCGTCGTTTTTCCCCATGGCTTGCGCGGTCTCGCTGACCGATAGGCCGTCAAGAAAACGCAACACTATGCATTCCCGCTGCTCCTCACCGAGCTGAGTGACGGCTTCTAGCAACGTCTGATTAGTCAAGCGGTCGATGACTTGCGCCTCGGGCTGACCATTCGCGCTCTGGTCAATGTGGTCTTCGGCGATCAGCTCATCTGTGGCGAGCTCGAGTCGGTTGCGGCCAGACTTGTAGTGGTCGGCGATGAGGTTACGGGCGATCGTTACCAGCCACGCGCCTAGATCGCGCCCCTGCCAGGTGACGCTGCTGATTCGCCGCAGCGCTCGCAGAAATGTTTCGCTGGTGAGGTCCTCGGCGAGCGTTTTGCTACCTACCCGGAAAAAGATGTATCGATACACCGTGTCCAGGTAGCAGTCGTAAATCTCTCCGAAGGCTTCAGCGTCGCCCTGCTGTGCGCGCTGAACGACGTCCCAGATCTCGCCGCGCAGGTGCGAGGCACTGTCCGAGGCGCCATGTGCAGCACCGTCGTTAAAGGCGTCCTCATTGGGAGAGCCGCCATCGGGGACGTCGGTATTGGGCTGGCGGTCAGTGGGTTCACCATCGGGCCCAGGGCCGATCCGGTGTCGACCGGGCTCGGACGGCCCAGGTGCGCCACCACCAGTTGGACTGACGCTTGGAGGCTGAAACGGCAGAGGTGCTGTGGTGCGTCGATTACCGACTCGGCTGGCTTGTCCGGGTACCCGAAGTGCTGTGGTTGGGGTGGTTTGTGTGGCTGACCAGATCGCTTCGCGTAGTGCCGCTAGCCCTCGTGCTAGCTGCTGGGAGAACGCTGCTGAAAGCGCTGACGGTCCTGTTTCCAGACATGCGGCACCCGTGACCTGGGCGCATACACCAAACGGCGCTATGCGGTAATAGGGCACGCCAATGCCTCCACGGTGGCGGCACTCCCCGCGACGAACGTTCAACTGGGTATACCCAGAAGTACTTCATGCGGCAGCGCCACAGCTGCTTGTTTCTAAGGAACGCCTGAGAATAACCCTTGCGATCATACGTGCTTGACGTCACAGCGCTAGACATGAACGGGGTTTACTTTGGTTGTTTTGGCTCTGGATAGCGAAATTCCTCGCTGAGCAGCGGAAACTAGTGACCAGCGCTACGTCAAATTCCACCCCCGCCCGGAAGCGGCGGGTGGGGAGAGCCTTTAGTTGGAGGCATGAGCGAAAGTGGGGCGCCGGGGATTCTCATGTTACTCACTCGGAAGGAGTGCCACTTATGTGAGCAAGCTCGGCAGGCAATGCAACGAGTTAGTCGGACTGTCGGAGTCCCGTGGTGTGAGCGCGATGTAGATACTGACGCTGAATTTAGTTACGAGTATGGCGACCGAGTGCCCGTGGTGTTACTTCGCGGAATAGAACATAGTTTTTGGCGGGTAGACGAAGCTCGTCTAATCGCGGACTTGGGTGGCTAGCGCTACTAAGATAGGACCCATATGGCCACGCACCTGATTTGGGATTGGAACGGCACGCTGCTCAACGATGCCGACGCAGTGCTAGAAGCTACGAACGACGCGTTGGCGCAGCTCCACCTCGGCACTACTGGCGCTGCCTTCGGCTCGGAAGAGGCGCAGATTGCGCCGGTATTCGGTCCCTTGACCGTGACCGAATACCGCGCCGCTTTCACAAGGCCGCTGCAGCGCTTCTATGCCAATATCTTCGGTAGGGAAATCGCTGAGGGCGAGTTCGTCCAGCTTGAGCAGCTGTTCCACGCCGCCTATCTCAAACGCTGCGCGCGCAGCGTTCTGAACCAGGGTGCGCGAGACGTGCTGGGGAGCTGGCGACAGGCAGGCTGCACTCAGTCGCTGCTCTCGCTATGGGGGCACGACGAGCTGCTGACTTTGCTGGCCCAGCTGGAACTCACGGACTTCTTCATCCGCATTGATGGTCGGCGCGGCCTAAACATTGATTGCAAAGCCGTGCCACTGCTACAGCATTTAGCTGCGTTGGCCGCTCAAACCATCGAGGTTGAGCAGGTGGTGCTTATAGGTGATGCGCTCGATGACGCCGCTGCGGCAACAGCGGCAGGTGTGCGATGTGTGCTCTTTGCTGGCGGAGCGCATGAGGTTGCCGAGCTTACCGCAACCGGCCTACCCGTTGCCCACACTCTGGCTGAGGCCGTGAAAATCGCTACTGAACCAACCATGGTGCCTGTGTCGCAGCCGACATAGCTGCGAGGTAATTGTGGAGCACGCCTCTTCTGCCTGCCACTTTGTGTATCGCTGTACAAACGACTACTGTTCTACACACCTCACCCGCCAGATATCGGATGTAATAGAGCACGATGAGAACGCCCATGACCGAGTTGCTTGAACCTGGAGCCGTCTGCGGCGAAACGAACCATCGACTACCTGGGGCGGTAGGCCGGTGAAGCTATTAGTGGTGGGCCTGAATTATCGGAGTGCCACACCGGAGCTGCTTGCGCGAGCTGCCGCGGGTACTACTGACACCGCAGCTGTGCTAGATGAGCTACTGGGCAGCTTTGACATCGCTGAGGCGATGGTGGTCTCCACCTGCAATCGGGTCGAGATATACACCGCTGTTCGCGGCTTCCACGGCGCGCTTAACGACGTGGGCACCGTGTTGGCCAGACAGTGTGGAGTCCCGCTCACCCAGCTCGCACCTGGTCTTTACGCTCACTATGCCGATGAGGCGGTACGCCAGCTGTTCAAGGTGGCAAGCGGGCTCGATTCATTGGTACAGGGTGAACGTCAGGTGCTGGGACAGCTTCGAGCTGCCTACATCACAGCAACCAAACACGGTGCCGTGGGCAGCGTGCTGCACGAGGTGACGCAGCAGGCGCTCCGAGTAGGTAAACGAATACATACCGAGGTCATGAGCAGCGAACCTCAACCCTCTATGGCTGAGACCGCGTTAAATCTGGGCGAGTCGCATATCGAGTCGCTGATTGGTGCTAGCGCGCGTGTGGTGGGTGCCGGCGACATGGGTACAGCCGCCGCCGTAGCCCTGCGCGGTCGTGGCGTCGATGAGTTACGGATTCTGAGTCGTAGTCGCGAAAGCGCGGCCCGGTTGGCGGCCGCGTTGAGCGCATCACACGGCACTGTCGACGAGCTGGATCAGGCACTGCTTGGGGTGGACGTGGTTGCTAGTGCCACTAGCTCGCCGCAGTATGTGCTCACTCCAGAGCTGACCGCCGCGCGCTTGGCGCAGCAGCGTCGACTACTGATCATTGACTTAGCAATGCCCAAGGATGTGGCACCCTCGCTCGCAAAAATACCTGGTGTGCGCGTGATCGACCTTCCCGGCATGGCGCGGGCAGTTACGGCTACGCCAGAGGCAACCCTAAGTTCCGCTTGGCGGATTCTCAGCGAGGAGCTGGCTGCTTTCGCCGCCGCGGACCGCGCAACCAGCGTCACTCCGATCATCGTGGCACTGCGGGGACGAGCCGAAGACTTGATGGCCCGGGAGCTCGCATGGTTGTCGGCGAGACAGCCTCAGCTGGAGGTGGCACAGCAAGCCGACGTGGCGCGCGCGATGCGGCGGCTGACCAAAAGCCTGCTGCACGATCCCACAGTGCGAGTCAAACAGCTCACTGCGGCCGGTGGGTCTTACTACGCCGATGCGCTACGTGAGCTCTTCGATTTGGACGTGCCGACCGAAACGGCGGCTGGAGCTATAGCCTCGGCAGTGGGATTAGCCGAATTTGGCCGTTGCGCTGAGGTGACTCGATGACCTTTACCCACCATTCCGGACAGCACACACTCCGCTTGGGTACCCGCGCAAGCGCGCTCGCTTTGCAGCAGGCGCAGCTGGTGGCTAGCCAACTAGAGCACCGTTGCGATGTCGGCGTCGAACTAGTCCGCGTGACCACGACCGGAGATCGTTCTAGCGCACCAATAGCGCAGCTGGGTGAGGTTGGCGTATTTACCACGGCTTTACGTGAGGCTTTGCTGGCTGACGAGATCGACTTCGCTGTGCACTCCTACAAGGATTTACCGACCGACCGTGACCTTCAGCCCGATTCGCCGCTAGCTGGCCTGACAATTGCGGCGGTCCCCCCTCGGGAAGTGGCACACGATGTATTGGTCAGCGCGAACGGGCTGCGTTTAGGGCAGCTGCCAAGCGGAGCTCGAATCGGAACTGGTGCGCCGCGCCGTGTGGCGCAGTTGCGTGCGGTGCGGCCCGATCTGCGCTACGAGCCGCTTCGCGGCAACGTCGATACTCGACTGGCCAAAGTGTTCAACGGCGATCTGGACGCCGTAGTGTTAGCGGCCGCGGCGCTTGCGCGGCTCGGGCGGATGGACGTAGTCAGTGAACATCTGTCCACTCAGATAATGGTTCCAGCACCCGCCCAGGGCGCGCTTGCGATTGAGTGCCGGGCTACCAATACTTCGCTGGTCCAGCTATTGTCTACCGTAGATGATCCGCTGACCCGAGCTACCGTCGCCGCGGAACGGGAAGTCTTGGTGCGGCTGGAAGCTGGGTGTCAGGCCCCGCTAGGTGCATACGGATTCCTAGATTCCACCGACGAGGGCGGACCTATGGATCTGGCCTCGCAGCAATTTCAGCTTCACGCAGCCGTTATATCGATCGATGGCACTCATGTGCTACGTCGAGCGACGTATGTGCCATACCACGAACTAGTCACCAACGCCGTCGCAGTTGGGGGAGCACTTGCCGCTGACCTGCTCGCCGCCGGTGCCGCAACATTGATAGGGGCTGCAACATTAATAAAGGAAACACTATGAGTTCACGTGCCACCGGTGTTGTCACCTTTGCCAGCGCTGGACCAGGCGACCCGGGCTTGCTGACACGTAGAGCACTCGAGGCTCTCGCCCAAGCCGAACACGTGATCTACGATGCCAGCACGCCGGAAGGTTTGTTGGCCGCGGTCTTTTCCGCGGCACCGGAGGAGGTGCCGGCCAGAGCTACCGAGGGTAATCCCGGCGACACAGCTCAGGCCGTCATCACCGCCGCGCGCGGCGACAGCCGTGTGGTACGTGTCATCCACGGTGACGCACTGTCGATTCCGGGAGTACTCAGTGAAGTAGAGTCTGTCGCGCGAGCAGGCGTTTCGTTTGAAGTTCTACCGGGCGTCTCACACATTGATGGCGTTGCAAGCTATGCGGGCACACCACTGGGCGCGGTACGTACTCTGGTGGATGCCAGCGACGTGTCGGCTCTGGATTTTAAAGCTGTTGCCGGCGCGATCGGCAGTGTGGCCATCACGGTGGACGCGCTTGACTTAGCGGCAATACAAGCTGGCTTGCTAGATGCTGGGTTACCCGAAACGGCACCCCTAACTCTCACGGGGGAGGCCACGACCGAAATTCAGTTCACCGCACAATCCACTCTGCGCGGCGTCACTGACGCCGCTGTGGGGCTGGTGGGACGGCTGGTAATCACGATCGGTCAAGCAGTGGAGCAACGCAAACAACTGGGGTGGTGGGAATCTCGCGCCTTGTACGGGTGGAAGGTGCTCGTACCGCGAACAAAGGAGCAGGCGGGAGCGATGAGTGCTCGCCTCCGTGTCTGGGGCGCTATCCCATGCGAAGTTCCCACGATTGCGGTAGAACCACCCCGCACACCCGCGCAGATGGAGCGCGCGGTCAAAGGACTAGTCGACGGCCGCTATGCGTGGACGGTCTTCACTTCGGCAAATGCGGTGAAGGCCATCTGGGAGAAGTTTGCTGAACACGGGCTCGACGCTCGGCACTTTGGTGGAGTGCGAATTGCCTGCATTGGTGAGGCTACAGCCGCGGCGGTACGGGCAATCGGCATCGAGCCCGAGCTTCTACCTAGCGGTGAACAGTCCTCAGCGGGCTTGCTGGAGGACTTTCCGCCGTTTGACCGGGTGCTTGACCCAATTGATCGAGTACTGTTGCCGCGGGCCGATATTGCCACGGAGACGCTTGCCGCAGGTTTGGTGGAGCGCGGCTGGGAAATTGATGACGTAACCGCTTACCGCACTGTGCGAGCATCCCCGCCTGCCGCGGAGATCCGCGACGCCATCAAGTCCGGTGGTTTCGATGCGGTGCTATTTACCTCATCATCTACGGTGCGCAACTTGGTGGGCATCGCCGGTAAGCCTCACGCTCGCACAGTCATCGCCTGCATTGGACCCAAAACGGCCGAGACCGCGCAAGAGGTAGGTCTACGGGTGGATGTGCAACCAGAGATGGCCGACGTGGAGTCCCTAGTGGAAGCAATGGCTCAGTACGCGGTGGAGCTTCGGGAGAAGATGGCGGCTGCGCCGATCAGACCGCGCCGGGGTGCCAAAATTCAAGGTCCTACCGCCGGCCGGCTGGGCATTCGGACTTAGCGGCTCGCCAAAAAGTCCCTGCCTGCGTTCTCGTCGCCTTGCCTACCTTCGTAGGCGGCGGCTCCTGCGGCCTTGGCAGATGACTTCTTGGCGGAGCCTCTAAGTTGTGTTCGCCATCTTTCCTTTCCACATTGCCGCTTTTTATGCACATAACGGAGTTGGCGGGGAGTATGGGCGATCATCTTGGAATGCTGTGACGCGCAGGCCATACTGTAAGCGCACCTGGTCGTAGGGAGGTCGAGCATGACTGCTGCCGTTGTGGAGCTGGGCTGGGAATGGGGTTCGTTGCTGCGTACGTGGCAGGAGCTGGACCTACCCGATGGATGGCGCGCGGAAATCCTTGGGGAAGGAATAACCATGACGCCGCCGCCACCGAAATCGCATAACTTTATTTCGGGGATCGTTCATCGTGTTCTTGTCGAAAGTATCGACAAGAACTGGAACGTGTATCAAACACTTGGCGCTTCCGTGTCCTCGATCGGTGCGTTGTACATCCCTGATCTGGCGGTGGCGTCCCGGATATCCCTCACCGGCGTTGACAACGACCCGGTTCCGGCAGACGAGCTGAGCTTGGTGGTGGAGATTACCTCGCGGCGCAACGCTCGGCATGATCGCCAGACCAAACGGTGGGGGTACGCACACGCTCCAGTGCCGCTCTACCTGCTGATCGATCGTTGGGATGAGCACGGGCCCGCGGTGACATTGTTCTCCCAACCGTCCGACGGTGATTACAGATGCAGCGAACGAGTGTCGTTCGGCAAACCCATCACGCTTCCTGCGCCGTTTGATGTGCGGATTGACACCTCGGGGTTTCCTGCTCCGCCGAGTTAACCCGCTAAGAGGTGCCAGCATCTACGCGGCGTAGAATCGATGAGCGTGACGCTTCCCGCCTTACATAAGCTGTGTCCTGGATTCCCCGTTCCAGATGTTGACCGGGACGCGGACACCCCTCCCGTCCTGCGTGCAGCGCCTGGTGGCGGGTTCCCTACCGTTCGGCCGCGGCGGCTGCGAAGCAGCCCAGCGATGCGGAGTCTTGTGGCGCAGACTCGGTTGCACCCGCAGCAGTTGGTGCTGCCAATGTTTGTGCGTGAGGGTTTGCTTGAGCCTCGAGAGATTCCCAGCATGCCCGGAGTGCTGCAGCACAGCCGCGATTCGTTGCGCCGAGCAGCCGCAGATGCTGCCGCGGCGGGCATCGGGGGGTTGATGTTATTCGGTGTGCCGCAGCACCGCGACGCTGTGGGTAGTGCTGGAACTGACCCTGACGGTGTGCTGCAGCACGCTATTACTGATGTGATCGCCGAAGCCGGCGACGACATTGTTGTGATGAGCGATCTATGCCTCGACGAGTTCACCGACCACGGCCATTGCGGCGTGCTTAGCCCGGATGGGTCCGTGGACAACGATGCCACGCTGCTGCGGTATGCCGAGATGGCGCTCGCGCAAGCGCAAGCCGGAGCCCACGTGCTGGGACTGTCGGGGATGATGGACGGCCAAGTTGGCGTGGTGCGTTCTGTGCTTGACGCGGCTGGTTACACCGACACTGTGATTTTGGCGTACGCGGTGAAGTACGCTTCCGCCTGCTATGGACCGTTTCGGGAGGCGGTTGAGTGCACACTCACTGGTGATCGCAAGACGTATCAGCAAGACCCCCCCAACGCTACCGAGGCGCTGCGCGAGGTAGCACTCGATATTGCTGAGGGCGCGGACATGGTGATGATCAAACCGGCGTTGCCGTATCTGGATATCGTGCGGCAGGTGGCGGATCGGGTCGATGTGCCGGTGGCGGCTTACCAGGTTTCGGGAGAGTACGCCATGGTGGAGGCGGCTGCCGCGAACGGTTGGCTGGATCGCGAGCGAATCATTATGGAGACACTCACCAGCATTAAGCGCGCCGGAGCCGGGATCATCCTCACCTACTGGGCGACCGAGGCCGCCGCGCTGCTGACGAGACGCCTGAGCGTCTGAACGGCAGTACCGAGCATCAGAAGCTTCCGCTTACCTCGCTTGGAATTCGCCCACCTGTCGGCTGCGCTGTCGAACCATTTCTACTATCCAGAGCAGCAGTGCGATTGTCGGAAAAGCCGCGCCGAGCACGCACACACCGCTCCAGCCGAAGAGGGGGTACATCACTATCGCCGATAACCCACTGCCCGCCGCGCCCGCTACGAAATACGACGTCATGTACGCGGTGTTCACTCGACTTCGGGCATCGGGCCGCAGCCGGTAGATCAGGCCCTGGTTACTGATGTGCACGCCTTGGCAGGCCAAGTCCATGCACGCCACGCCTGCGCCGAGTGCTAAGACGGACTGACCTCCGAGTGCCAGCAGTATGTAGGACAGCACCATTACCACCAGGAAACCACCCGTCGCCCTGACCGCGAGACCACGGTCTGCTAGCCCTCCGGCGAACTTTGCCGCCAGTGCGCCGGCAGCACCGACCAAGGCGAAGGCGCCGATGGCGGCGTCGTTCCACCCATACGGAGGCCGGGCGAGTAAGAACCCGGCGCTGGCCCAAAAGGCGCTGAATGAGGCGAAGACCAGAGCACCATAGAGGATGCGCATCCGCAGCACGGGCTCCTCGCGAACCAGCTGGATAACTGAGGCCAACAGGTGCGGATATCGCAGACGCGTGGTGGGTGGGACCGTGGGAAGTTTATGCCATAACAGCAGGGCCACCGTCGTAGTCACTACCGCTCCGAACATGAATACGGCCCGCCAACCGGCTACTGACGCCAGTAGCCCGGAAACTGTGCGGGACAGCAAAATGCCCAGGAGTAACCCACTCATCACAGTGCTGACCACGCGTCCCTGTTTGTCCGCAGTAGCAATGTGAGCGGCGAAGGGCACGATCACCTGAGCGGCAACCGACGTCAAGCCGACCAGGACCGCGGCAGCACCAAGTACGGCCACCGAGGGAGCCAGCGCCATACCCACCAGTCCGAGCACTGTGACCGCGAGCATAATCCCCAGCAGGCGTCTGCGCTCCAGTAGGTCGCCGAGGGGCACCAAGGTCGCAAGGCCGATCGCGTAACCGATTTGGACGAGCGTGACAACCAGCCCGATCGCTCCGGTTGATGTGCCGAGGGCGGCCGCGAGGGTGTCTTCGAGGGGTTGGACATAGTACAGGTTGGCGACGACTGCTCCGGTGGCGAAAGCCATCAGGGCAACAAGCCGGGGGTTTGCTGTCGTTGTATCAGGCGGAGTGTATGACTGAATGGGCATCCCTTGCTTCTCTCCCGTCAATGTCCAACTAAACAGTTGGACATTGACGCTAGCTGTTCTTAGCCCCCACGTCAACGTTCTGGTTGGAGTTATGCTCATTACATGGCATGGCAGACAGCAGAGACTCGGCGGCGGCTCAAGGAGGCGGCGACCGAGGAGTTCGCCGAGTTTGGCCCGCACGGCACGACAGTGGACCGGATCGCGGCCCGAGCCGGAGTCAACAAGGAACGGCTGTACAAGTACTTCGGGAACAAGGAGCAGCTGTTCTCCGCCGTGTTGTCTGACGAGCTTGCCAAGATAGCTGCCGCTGTGCCGCTGGAGTCCCTGCTGGCCGAGGGCATCGGCGAATACGCCGGACAGGTTTTCGACTACCATGCCGCCAACCCGTACCTAGTCAGGCTGTTGCACTGGGAAGGACTGACGTTCCAGGGCGAGGTTCCCGGTGAACCGGGCCGGACTGAGTACTACCGTCATAAAGTCACTGCATTCGCCGCGGCTCAGCGAGAGAAGGTTTTGGTAGGCGATATGGAAGCCGCCGACTTGGTCTTCTTCGTTATCGCGCTGGCGGCTTGGTGGTTCGCGGTGCCCCAAGTCGCTCGCATGCTCACCGGCGAGAACACTGACGACGAGGCCGAATGTGGAAGACGACGCGCCGCGGTGGTTTCCGCCGCGCGTCGTCTCGCCCAGCCGTGACCAGATGTCCCGGATAAATAGGTTAACTAGCCACCTCGAGTGTCTCCACCGCCTCGGAGCGGCCCACATAGCCTTGACACAATGGTGACGTGACTTTAGCGGCGAGTTCAGACAATTGGTTCGAGCGGTCGCGGCGCGTCATTCCTGGTGGGGTCAACTCGCCGGTGCGAGCGTTTAACTCCGTCGGCGGCACGCCACGGTTTATGGTGCGCGGCGAGGGTGCCTACCTCTACGACGTTGACGGCAACTCCTACGTTGATTTGATCTGTTCCTGGGGACCGCTGCTACTCGGGCACGCCTATCCGGCCGTGGTGGACGCACTCATCCAAGCCGCACAACGCGGCACGTCATTCGGCGCGACCACACCGTGCGAGGTGGAACTGGTTGAGGAGATTTGTGCCCGGTTGCCTGCGGTGGAACAGCTGCGTTTGGTGAGCTCCGGTACTGAGGCAACTATGAGTGCGCTGCGGTTGGCACGCGGCTACACCGGCCGCCCCATAGTGCTGAAGTTTGCCGGCTGCTACCACGGGCACAGCGACGCTCTGTTGGCTGCGGCTGGTTCTGGAGTCGCCACGCTTGGCATTCCCGGCTCGGCCGGTGTCACCGCTGGCAGCACCGCCGACACAGTAGTGCTGCCCTACAACGACCTCGACGCGGTGCGTGCGGCTTTCGGGCGGCACGGTGCGCAGATCGCCGCCGTAATCACCGAAGCGGCGCCGGCGAACATGGGGGTGGTGGCACCGCGCCACGGCTTCAACGCCGCGCTGCGTCAGCTGTGTGACTCCCACGGTGCACTGCTGATCATTGATGAGGTGCTTACCGGTTTTCGAGTGTCACCTACCGGTTGGTTTGGCTTAGAAGGGGTTGCCGCAGACCTGTTCACGTTTGGCAAAGTGATGGGCGGCGGACTGCCGGCGGCGGCGTTTGGTGGCCGAGCCGAGGTTATGGCGCAGCTCGCCCCGCTGGGCCCGGTGTATCAAGCGGGCACGCTGTCGGGTAATCCGCTGGCGTGCGCGGCCGGCTTGGCGACGCTGCAGCATGCCGACTCTGACGTGTATCGACGGGTAGATGACACTGCGGAACAGCTGCGCAGCGTGATTTGTTCCGCGTTGGATGCCGCTGGAGTCGCCTACCAGCTCGGACGCGCCGGAAATCTGTTTAGCGTGTTCTTCACCGATCGCGAGGTGGTAGATTTCGCGACGGCGCAGAGCACGCGCGGTGACGTGTATGCGGCTTTTTTCCACGCAATGCTCGATCGAGGCGTGTATCTTCCGCCGAGCCCGTATGAAGCGTGGTTTGTGTCCGCGGCGCACGACGCCGACGTGCTGCAGCGCATTGCGGACGCGGCTCCTGCCGCTGCCGCGGCCGCGGCGCGGATCGCCCCACCACGAGGTGGTGCACGATAAAAAGTTTTGCACAAGTTCTCTTAACTTGGCAAAAGCATGCTGCCGCTGAGCTGGTCGCTTCATCGACGATGATGGCGGTAGCTTGCAATCGTGCACCATGCCGTAAGCGTCTCTACCGTCGATACTTATCCACAGATCGTTGATGCTGGGGCGAGATGCGAGTCGATTGCTCTAGGCTGCGAGAGTGCATGGTCTGATCTCGCGTCGCGATGAGCATGGTGCCGCGACGGTGGAGTTTGTGTTCTTGGGCGTGCTGATATTAGTACCGTTGTTCTACGTGACGATTGCGATCTTTAGCGTCCAGAGCGACGTAATGGGTACCATGCAGGCGGCGCGTGAAGCTGGCCGAGCGTTCGCGACTGCGCCTGACGTTCCCACCGGAGTGGCTCGTGCGCAGTATGCGGTGCGCTTGACGCTGCACGATTATGGTGTTCATGGTGACGCAAAGCTGCGTTTCATCAGCTCGGGCAGTTCATGCTCATCCGCTGGTCCGGCGGCCCCCGATCGAGGCCCCGCTTCGTTGGACCCAGGCGCACAGTTCACGATCTGCGTAGTGTCTGAGATCGATATTCCAGGGGTCCCAACATTTTTTGAGGGCGCGTCCAAAACCATCACGGCTCGCTATGAAGTGCAGGTTGACAAGCTGCGAGTAAAGAATGATTAAGCGGCCATTAGGCCAGGCGACGGCTTTTCAGCTCCGAGTCCCGAGCGGGGACGCGGGCAGCATGCTGCCGATGATCGTGGTGTGCGTGTTACTCGTGATGATGATCATGGGTATGACGACCGCCACGGCGGCGTTCATCGCGCAGCAGAATCTGCAGTCGATATGTGACAGCGCGGCCACGTGGTCGGCTGCTGAAGCCGACTCGGGCAAGGTATACACCGACGGTGTCAAGTCGGAGAAGTTTCTGCCGTTGTCGGAAGCTGCGGTTGCTGCTGCGGTGGCCGACCATCGGGCGCGGTTCTACGCCGACGATCCGGTGTTGCAGATGGCTGCCAGTACCGACGGCAAGGCGCTGACCGTGGAGTGTCGCACCAGAGTGAAAATTCCGTTTGGGGCGTTTTTCGGGAAAGGTGATGGCATTGATCGGGAGGCGGTGAGTGTGGTCCAGTCGCCGGTGTCGGGGGCGAAAACCGCTGTTGTGGATAACGGGAGCGGTAGTTGACGTATAGCGGCTAGTGTGCTGGCTATGAGTTTTTTGGGGCCTGATGTGAAGCTGAAGTCGTGGCGTAGGGCTGGTTGGCGGCAGGGTTGGTGGTGGCGTGATCGGCTTCCGACGGTGCTGTGTGTGGTGGCGTTGGTGTTGGCTGTTGTGGTGCCGTTGGGTGTGGTGTGGGCGTTTCATGAGCATTCGGCGGGTTCGCATTCTTCTGGTGTGTTCGATGGGGGGTCGGATACGCCGTCGTCGGGTGTGTCGGTGGGGCCGGGTCGGGCGCGTGAGCAGGCGCCGGTGCTCCCGGATAAAGTGCGGGAGTTTTCTCGTGCGGGTATTGAGGCCACGATCCGGTTTGAGATTGATGCGTTCAATTACGCCCAGCGCACCGGCGATCTAGAGCCGCTCCAAAAGGTGTACAACACGCCCACCTGCAAGTTCTGCAAACTTTCAGTGGAGCGGCTTTCGGCTGTTCTGGTTAATGGCACTCATTTTGTGGATGCCGAGTACACGGTAACGAGCATTGAGGCGATTACCAGCATAGGTAGCAGCGGAGACCATCTCGGTGACGCGACTGTCTCGGTAGTGCAGCCGAAAGAAGCCAGGCTGATCGACAAAGACGGAAACCAGCTTAAGAAAAGACCGCCCGAATCTGTATTGAAAACTCACTACTGGCTCAGCTTCAACGCAGGCCGCTGGGTTATTGAACAAGAAGAATCGGGGAGGAGCAGTGAATCCTAAATTGATGGTGGCGGTGTTGTGCTGCCTGATTTGGGTTGTGGTCCCAGCTGGTGTCAGCTACGCAGCCGATCCTACGCCGCCGGTGAGCATCACCGGGTCGGCTGAGGGTCGGGGCGCGCTTGTGATCGACGCGGAGAAGCCTGGAACCCCTGGGTATTCGTCTTCTGGGCGTGTGGCAGCCCCGGTTGAGCCGCCGAGGGAGCGGGTGACGGTGCGGCCGTCGTGTTCGGTGACTGCCGCCGCCCCGAACGCGACGCGGTTTGTGGATAACTGTGTGCCGGATAAATGCGCTAACGGGCAAGATCAGTATCTTCGAATTGTCGAGGATTTACAGAAGGGCGGCAGCACGGTCAGCCTTTTCTGTGGCGCGCCTAAGGCCGATCCGGGTGTGTTGGCGGTGCAAGAGTTTTACCGAAGTGCCCCGCGGGTGTCTGTGCCGTTGACGGCGCCGGCGACCACCACGTTGGCGAACTTCCCCAACATTTACTGGAGCGACGTCGCCCCCTACGAGCAGCCGACATCGATCACGGTAGCCAACGTGCGGCTCAAGCTGGTACCAGCC
>JBBSOC010000020.1:0-31088 GCA_038260095.1 Mycobacteriales bacterium
GGGCTGCCTCGGCAATGCTCAGGCCCGCCTGAGGATTGGAACGTGCAGGCCCGGATACCGGCCGCGGCTTGACCTCGAGCACGCTCTAAATACTAGCGTTTGCGGCATGACAACGACACTGATCACAGGAGCGACCAAGGGCCTCGGCTTCGAGACCGCCCGCCGGCTCATTGCCGCAGGCCACACTGTCTACATCGGAAGCCGGGACGCCGAACGCGGCCGCCAGGCCGCCGAGCGGCTGGGTGCGCGGGCGATTCAGCTCGACATCACTGACGACACGTCCGTTGCGACCGCGGCGAAGACCGTAGAGGCCGACGGGGGGCTGGATGTGCTGGTCAACAACGCCGGCGTCGCGCAGGAGTGGGGTGAGAACAACGCTGTGATCGGCGCCGCGGACCTGACGGCCGGTCTGATGCAGCGGACATTCGACACGAACGTCTTCGGCACGGTCCGCGTCCTCCACGCGTTTCTCCCGCTGCTGCGCCGCTCCGCCGCTCCGGTCGTCGTCAACGTCAGCAGCGGTCTGGCCTCGCTTTCCCGAGTCGCTACCCCGAGTACCCAGGTGTACGCCTACCCGGGTATCGCCTACCCGGCGTCGAAGACAGTGGTCAACGTGCTCACCGTGCAGTATGCGAAGGCGTTCCCGGACATGCGAGTCAACGCGGTGGAGCCTGGCTTCACCAAGACCGACCTGAATGGGAACACCGGCATCCAGACCGTCGAGCAGGGCGCCGAGATTATCGTGCGCATGGCGCAGGTGGACCGTGATGGCCCAACTGGAGGCTACTTCGACGCAGAAGGCACCCTTCCCTGGTAATCGGAACCGGGCGTCATCTCAGGTAGCGCCGCAATGAAGTCACGCTAGCCGGGGAACTCCTCCACACATCTACAGCTACTCAGCTGCGCGCTCCAGAGCATTAATATCAATTTTGCCCATGCCTAGCATTGCTTGCATGACCCTTTGTGATTTTTCAGGGTCAGGATCTTTGAGTAACTCTGGCAAGACTGTAGGAACAACTTGCCACGACACGCCGTACTTATCCTTTAACCAACCGCACGGGCCCTCTTCGCCTTGTGTATCGAACCACAGGCAGGGGGTGATCTTGTGCAACTGCTTAATCCTCTCTCTTCGATCAGCTCTGCGCTGGTTAGGCGGTCTTGCTGGAGAGCTCGGCAGTCGAGGGCTGCTTGGATGGATCCGGTTCAGATACCTGCGGTTCTGTCTCCTCGAGCTGCCGTACCGATGGTTCCGACGCCTCTGGTTTTTCCGGTTCAGACATCCATGCTGTCGCGCTTGACGGTTCAGTGTCCAGGAGGGTGTTCAATGTCACCGGTCCCGGACCTTGTTCGCCCAGCGTGCCGCGGCTTCGCCACTCCTGCGCTTGTGTCGCATCTCCTTGGCGTTCCAGTAACACCGCAAGTTGCTCGGCTGATTCGGCATCTCCGGCGAGGGCCGCCTGCTGAAACCAGATCTGGGCTTCGCTGTACTCTTCCCGTTTGGCAAGTAGCACCGCTAAGTTGTACGCGGCATCGTTGTCGCCAACTGTGGCGGCTTGACGAAACCACGGCTCGGCCTCGCCGGTTCGGCCCTTGTCGCGAAGTAGCACTCCTAGGTTATATGCGGAGTCGGAGTTTCCGGTTTCGGCGGCGCGCTGATACCACTCCGCCGCGCGGCTCAGCTTGTTCTGCTGTTCTAACAGCACCCCCAAGTTGTACACAGCGGGCTGATGTCCAGCCTCAATTGCTCGCAGATACCAATGTTCAGCCTGTTGGGCGTCTCCAAGGTCGCCGTAAAAGACACCCAAGTTGTTCATGGCGTTGACATGGCCGCCTTCTGCCGCAACTCGGTACCAACGCTCCGCGGCGACCAGATCACCACGGTCGTGTCGCAACCGGCCCAAGGTGTGCGCCGCTTTGAGGTTTCCCGCCCCAGCGGCAATGTCGAAGTATTTTTCGGCCGCCTCGGCATCTCCACCGGATCGAGCGGAGATAGCCGCACTGTAGGCGGCGTCGGGGTCCCCGGCATCGGCTGCCGTAAGCAGCCAGCTTCGTGCTTGGGCATTGTCGGCCGGCCGGCTACTCTCCCGCAGCAGCATCGCGAGGTTGTAGGCACCGCTAGCACTGCCCATTTCAGCCGCGCGCCGGAAGCAGTTTTCTGCCGCCGGAGTGTCCTCACGTTCGCGGCGCAGTACGCCCATCGCGTTGAGTGCGTCTGGATCGCCCGCCGACATGGCCACGGTCAGCCACCGCTCGGCGGCGCTACGATCGCCTCGCTGCAGCAGCAGAGCACCCAGGGCGTAAGCCGCATCCACGTCACCGGCGGTTGCCGCATGCGACAGCCACTGCCCGGCTGCTTCAGGCTCACCCAAATCCCGGTATAGCAACCCCAAGTTGTATGCGGCCGCCAAGTCTCCGGCAACCGCGGCCTTGGCGTACCACAGCACCGCGTCGGCAACCTCGCCGCGTTCTTCGAGTAGTACAGCGAGCCGATTCATCGCCTCGATCGCTTCGGGCCAAGTGGGCACCGTGGGTGTCTGTGCGGTCGTATCCTCGGGAGTTGGCTCACTCGCCTGCGCATGCGATGCCGCGTTGGATACTGCCTGCTCGGTTGTAGCCGCGGCGGCTTTCTTCGTGGCAGGTTTGCGTTGACTGCGACGCGAGCTGGATGTTCGACTCATACGGGCAGGCTCAGATTCTCCGTAGCACGATAAATCTCGTGAGGGCTCATCAATGTGGTGGTCAGTTTCATCTCGCCTGAGGTTAGCGGTGTGTGCTGCTGTAGGAAAGGTTAGCCCAAGCGTGCCGAGCTGGGAGCCGACATGCTCAAAACATCGCAATGGATCATCGCGGCCGCGACCCTATCTATCGTTATGCGCTGCAGAGCAGGTGGTGTGCCTTAAACGCAAGGGCCAACGCAAGCTGATCGCCAGCGAAGACTATTCTCACCACCTGTGACCATCGCGCCAGCGCCTATCAAGGTTCACCCCTATCCGGTGCGGAAGCCCGCTAAAGGCTCGTTCCTGTCGCAGATGCTGCGGACCACCGACGCCAAGACCATCGGGATCATGTATTTGGTGACGTCGTTTGCCTTTTTCGTCATCGGCGGCGTTATGGCTTTGCTGATGCGGACTGAGCTGGCTCGTCCGGGTATGCAGTTCCTGAGCTTCGAACAGTACAACCAGCTATTCACCATGCACGGCACTATCATGCTGCTGCTATTTGCTACCCCGCTGGTTTTCGCGTTTGCTAACTACATTGTGCCACTGCAGATCGGCGCCCCCGATGTGTCGTTTCCGCGGCTGAACGCTTTCGCCTACTGGCTTTATGCCTTCGGCGGGGGCATCGTCATTCTAGGGTTCGCCACTCCGGGCGGTGCCGCGGACTTTGGTTGGTTCGCCTACGCCCCACTGAACAACGCGATCAACTCTCCAGGCGTGGGCGCCGACATGTGGATCGTCGGACTGATGATCTCTGGTCTGGGCACCATCTTGGGCGCGGTGAATATGATCACCACCATTCTCACCCTGCGCGCCCCCGGAATGACGATGTGGCGGATGTCGATCTTCACCTGGAACATTTTGATCACTAGCTTGTTGGTGCTGTTGGTGTTTCCGATCCTTGCCGCGGCCCTAGCCGCGCTGCTAGCTGACCGCCATCTGGGCTCTCATATTTTCGACGCCCAAACCGGTGGCGCAATTTTATGGCAGCACCTGTTCTGGTTTTTTGGACACCCTGAGGTGTACATCGTCGCGCTACCGTTCTTCGGCATCATCTCCGAGGTCATTCCGGTCTTCAGCCGCAAACCTATCTTCGGCTACACCGGGTTGGTGGGCGCGACGCTGGTGATAGCGGCGCTGTCGATGACGGTGTGGGCGCATCACATGTTCGTTACCGGTGCGGTGCTTTTGCCATTCTTCTCGTTCCTGAGTTATCTGATCGCCATTCCGACCGGGGTCAAGTTCTTCAACTGGATCGGAACCATGTGGCGAGGACAGCTGACGTTTGAGACACCGATGCTGTTTGCTCTCGGTTTCCTAGTGACGTTCCTGTTCGGCGGTTTGTCGGGTGTGTTGCTGGCCGCACCGCCGATCGATTACCACGTATCAGACTCCTATTTCGTGGTGGCGCATTTCCACTACGTGTTATTTGGCACGATTGTCTTCGCTGCGTACTCCGGGATCTATTTCTGGTTCCCGAAGATGACTGGCCGAATGCTCGATGACCGGCTCGGCAAGCTGCATTTCTGGCTCACCTCCATTGGCTTCCACACCACGTTCCTGGTGCAGCACTGGCTGGGTAATAAAGGCATGCCACGCCGATACCCGGACTATTCACCCAGCGACGGTTTCACCACGCTGAACACGATCTCCACGATTGGTGCGTTCATTCTGGGTATTTCCACTATCCCGTTCCTGTGGAATGTCTGGAAGTCCTATCGGTTGGGGAAGGTCGTCAACGTTGACGATCCGTGGGGATACGGGGCGTCTCTGGAGTGGGCGACCTCGTGTCCACCACCCCGGCATAACTTCGTGAAGTTGCCGCGCATCCGCTCCGAGCGGCCCGCATTTGAGGCAAAGTTTCCCCACCTAGCGGCATGGTCACGCAAAGAAGTGGCTGAGCCGAGACCCGACGCCCCCCGGATAACCGAGCCGGGCTAGCGCCTTTGCTAACGAGGTGGTGCACGATAAAAATTTTCGCACAAGTTCTCTTAACTTGGCAAAAATGCGCTGCCACACTTTTAATTGCTTGGCGGGTTTTGACTGACTAGTTAATGCTGCCTTTCCTACGGGCCTGGTGCATGATCTCTGGATCGGTAATGTCGGGGCCTACCCCCAGGGCGTATGGATCGTCGAGAAGCTGCTCTATACGTGGGCGGCGAGCTGCCGCAGCTGTAGCGTGACTGTGGCACGACGGAATTGGTTCGGCTGGTTACGCGCGGCTGTCACCCCCGCAGCCTTGGACTGCAGTTGGATTGCCCGTATTGCCGCTCGCGGTAATCCCGGAGGATCGCACACAGCTAACGGCCTTGTTTGAATGCCCAGAAAAGGTGTTTCCGGTGACCGTGACGTTCGACACTGACTCGAGTTGGAGGCCTTGAGAGGCCCCGAACTGGCAGGTGTTGTTGGTGAATCTCCAGTTCGACGAGGGACCCTTGCCTTGGCCACCACTTTTGCTGCCGGCGCCTTCGGCCATGAGACAGATATTGGCGATGTTTGCGCATACGTTACTGTCGATCGTCACGTTCTGGCTGGGTACTGTGCTAGTAACAAAGGTCTGCATGCAGTCGGCGTGGCGTTTGCCGCCGACGTTGTCAGTGTTACCGAAGGTGTTGTGCTGGATCGTGATGTTGTTGCCGAAGAAACGCAGAGTATCGCCATCGTGACCCATCGGATGGGAGACCGTGTTGTTCCTTACGGTCACGTTATTTGCGCCCCTTTTTTCACCGATTGTGATTCCGGTGTCATTGGGATTGCATACTGTGTAGCCTTGCAAGACGACATTGTCAGCTTCGATGTCAATGGCGCCAACTGGGGGTTTGCCCGTCCCGTCATAGGTACCACTTTGGGTGATGCTGAGTGGGCTACCACTGGTACTGGCGCCAGCTTTGGTGCAGTCGTCCGGGTGGTTGGACCCCCGAGGGCCTCCAGTTCCAGCAGCCGGTAGGGCTGGTCCGCCGGCAACCGGCTGACCAGCGGGAACACCCTGTGAGTCCTGGGCGTCTCCCTGGCCACCCCGCGAACCGCGACCGCCAGAACCATGACCATCTCGACCACGACCTCCCCGACCACCGGATCCCTGCGGGGCCCGCGGGGCTGGAGCTAATGAATCTGGCTGCGTATCCGCAACATTCCTAGGTGTGAGCGAAGATCCCCCAGGCTGTACGCAGTTCTCCGTCGGTGCCGTACCCGTGGCGTTCGGGTCATAACCGCCGCGTGAGCCGGCACCAGAGGCGTAAGCGTCGCGGGAGCTGCTGTATTCCGGTGGTGCTTGGGCTGCTTCGGTGACTGAGCGTCCGTTGGCCACGGAAGACCCCTGGGGGATAGGTGCCGAGGCCATGACGCCTGGGGTATTCATTCCAGAGGAGCCGCGCTGGGGCGACAAGGACGCATCCCCACCACGGGAGGTGCGAGTCCCCGCCGCGGGCGGGGCATCAGTACGGGGGGATGCTGCTGGCGGGGCGCTGGGGCTGTAAGTCGGGGAACTTGACGGGCACGTGGTACCGACACCAGAGATAGGAGAGTTGGCCACGCTTGGGGTGAGACCGCCGCTGGAAGTAGGAGCGTCTGCCGCGGATGTGCCGGTGACATTAGTGACAGAGGGGGAGGCAACTGGCGGGGCAGTGCTGGGCTTGTCAGTTGTGGTAACGCTGGGCGTGATGCCGTTGGGCGAGGCCGGGGCATGGACGCTAGTGATAGGAACGGTGGCTGGGTCTGGCGCATCGCTAGGAGTCGCTTGGGCCGTGCCGGCAGTCAGGGCCACGATGAGCGCGATGAGGGATTTGAGGATCGTACTGATGTCCATGGCAGCGCTCCTAGAGCCAAATTACGCCAAGATCGAGCTGGCGCGTGTCGAGTATTTCTTAAACCGAGCCGCCCATAATTAGATTAGGACTACTAGCGTCGTAACCGGTACTTCTTTGCCTAACCGGGCACCAGCGGGCGTAAAAACGATCCGATAAGCCGAGACCAGTCTGGCGGCCTGGTGAGGTCAGGTTGGGCTGAACGGCTCATGTCCTTCGCCGACCAGCCGTACGCCCGCTTCCCGCAGGTCGACGAGCGCTTGCTCCACGCTTGCCTGCGCTACGCCGGCGGTTAGGTCCAGCAGCACGGTCACGGCGAAGCCATACCGTGCGGCATCTAGCGCGGTAGCTCGGACACAGTGATCGGTGGCGATCCCCACTATGTCCACGTCTCGTACCTCGCGATCTGCAAGCCAGTCGCGCAGCTCTACCCCGTCAGCTTTACCTTCAAAGCCCGAGTAGGCCGCGGTGTATGCGCCCTTATCGAACACTGCCGCGATCCGATCGGTGGACAGCGCCGGATGTAGCCGCATGCCGGGCGTGCCCGCTACGCAGTGCCGCGGCCAGCTGGTTTGGTAGTCGGGCGCGTCAGAGAAATGCGCACCCGGGTCAATGTGGTGGTCTCGCGTGGCGACCACAAAGTCCCAGCTATCGGTATCTGCTTCCAGCGTTTCGGTGATCTCGCGTGCCACGTTTGCTCCACCGGAGACCGCAAGCGACCCGCCCTCGCAGAAGTCGTTTTGCACATCAACGATGATCAACGCCCTGCGGACTACTGGCGGAAGGTCGGCCAGCTGCCCCAGCGGATCGGGTTCGATGACGGCCTCGGGCGTGGGTACGCGCAGCGGCTGTCCAGCCGTGGCCGCCAGTTTCTGCAGCGTGGTGTCCAACGTGGTCATGGTGCCTCCTTCAGCGGCTAACTACTGAGCCGATTGATATGTCACTCCAATTGCGGGGTCTCCAGCCGAAAGCCGCAACCCTTCCCACGGGAGTGTGACCAACTGTCGCGCCAAGTGTTCACGCGACTCCACCAGGCTTGGAGGTTGCGCTACCCGGACGCCCTCAGACATGAGTGTGCGCTGCAGCGCGCGATCGTGCTCTCTAAGTGGCGGTGGCGCGCCCGTGACAAGTACTTCCTCGATTGCGGTTCCAGTCGATCGATGCCGCCGGAGCGCATACTTGTGACCCGGCACGGTGGTCTTGTGCTGACTACGTTTAGCCACTGGCTTACCTTCCACTTCGACAAGCTTGTACACCATGCCTGCCGTTGGGTCTCCGGAGCCAGTGACGAGCGCGGTTCCCACTCCATAGGCGTCCACCGGAGCTGCGGCTAGGGCGGCGATGCTGTACTCGTCCAAGTCGCCGGAGAGCACAATGCTGGTATCCGTAGCGCCGAGGGCGTCCAGTTGCGCCCGCGATTGCCGAGCTAGCTCGGCTAAATCGCCGGAATCGATGCGCACAGCACCGAGTCTGCCACCGGAGACCTCCACCGCGGTAGCGATGCCCTTGCTGATGTCATACGTATCGACCAGCAGCGTGGTGTCGTGGCCGAAAGTCTTGAGCTGGGCGCCGAACGCTTCAGCTTCACTGCCGTACAGCAGCGTGAAAGCGTGCGCGGCCGTGCCCTGAGTGGGGATACCGTAGCGAGCGCCCGCGGCAAGGTTGGAGGTGGCGGAGAAACCGGCCACGTAAGCGGCACGGGCCGCCGCGACGGCGGCGTTTTCATGAGTCCGACGCGAGCCCATCTCGATCAACCGACGACCGGCGGCCGCGCTACTCATGCGGGCCGCGGCGGCGGCGATAGCGCAATCATGGTTGAGTATCGACAGCACGAGCGTCTCCAGAATCACGGCTTCGGCGAAGCTGCCGCTGATGGTGAGCACGGGAGAACCCGGAAAATACAGTTCGCCTTCGGGATAGCCAACTATCTCGCCGGAAAAGCGATACTTCGCCAACCAGTCGCGGGCTTGGGTATTGACCGCCCCACAGTCGTGTAGGAATTCCAAGTCCTGGTCGCTAAATCGAAACCGCTCGATCGCTTCGATCAACCGCTGAGTGCCGGCGACGACGCCGTAGCGCCTACCGGGAGGGAGGCGCCGGGCGAATGTCTCAAAGACACAGCGCCGGTGTGCGGTGCCATCGGCTAGCGCCGCGCTGAGCATGGTGAGCTCGTAGCGATCGGTGAACAACCCCATTGAGGTCACGCCGGTTACCCTACGGCACGCCGTGGTTGAGCCGTACCCGCGCGACCTCTAGGTGTGCTGATGATGCTCGCTTAAGTCGGAAATGGCATCATGGAGACGTGGCGACACCAACTAGCGTTCGGGAGCCTGACGTAAATGAGGCCGCCCGCTCCGCGCGGCCATGGGCGACCATTGTGTGGGATGACCCAGTCAACTTGATGTCTTATGTTACGTACGTTTTCCAAACTCTGTTCGGTTATGAGGAAGCCAAAGCCACCGCACTTATGCTGGACGTGCATCGCAAAGGCAAGGCGGCGGTTTCTTCTGGTGCACGGGAGCGAATGGAGCACGATGTAACGCAGCTACACGCGTACGGGCTCTGGGCCACGCTGCAGCAGGCAGGTTGATGGTCGTGCCCACCGTATTCCGCGGGTTTCATCGACGTCATCAAGACACATTCACTACCGCTCAGCCGGGCACTACTGCCGAATCATCAGTCCAGCCCGGCGTGGAGTACGTGGCCGAAGTTGCCTCCTTGGAAGCTGACGCTCTACGGCAGGTGTTCCAGCAAGTGCTTGCGTTGCTTGAGGGAGGCTCGATCCGTTCTGATCCAGCACTGCGCCGGCTGTTCCCCGACGGATACCGTGATGATCAGGCCGCCGCCGATGAACTTCGCCGGTTCAGTGAAGCCGCGTTGCGCACCGGCAAGCTCGCGGCTTGTCGTCAAGTGCTAGCCGACCTGCCAACTGGGCAGGGACAGATCCGACTCTCTGCTGCTCAAGCTCAGACCTGGCTCATCGCGTTGACGGACGCCCGCCTGGTGTTGGGCATCCGGCTCGACATCAACAGCCAGACCGATGTGCTCGCCCAGCTGAACCAGGAGTCCGAGCGCGAAAAACCGCAGCCGGCCAGGTTGCTGCTTGCCATGTATCAGCACCTGACGTACCTGCAAGAGAGTCTTCTCGAGGCGCTAGCTGACCGCGGTGACTCAGCCGACACGGGTGATGTCTAATCTAGCGGCCGTCGGCTTTATGGCCTCCGTTACCGAGCGTAACAACAGGGTCGGTTTTCTTGCCAAAAAAGGGCCGCAGGGTCACGCTCGTGGCATACCTGGTTATGCCCCAGCCGGTGGGTGCGGCCATATGACTGCTCTGGCAGGCTTATGGCCATGACTATTGCGACCACGTCACCGGGCAGCTTGATTTTGCTTCGGCACGGCGAAAGCGAGTGGAACGCCAAGAATTTGTTCACCGGCTGGGTAGATGTAGATCTGTCCGCCCAGGGTGAAGACGAGGCGCGCCGCGCCGCCTCCTTGCTCGCCGATGCGGGTGCGCTCCCCGATGTGGTGCACACGTCACTGCTGCGACGTGCAATCCGCACGGCCGAAATGGCGCTACACGGCTGCGACCGGCACTGGGTGCCAATACGCCGGAGCTGGCGGCTCAACGAGCGGCACTACGGCGCGCTGCAAGGAAAGGACAAGAAGCAAACCAGGGATCAGTTCGGCGACGAGCAGTTTATGCGCTGGCGCCGCTCCTACGACGTACCGCCGCCCGAGCTTGAGCCCGACGCTGAGTACTCCCAGTTCCATGACCTCCGCTACGCCGCACTTCCACCTGAGGCCCGACCGCGCACAGAATGCCTTGCCGACGTCCTGGTCCGGGCGCTGCCGTACTGGTATGACGCAATCGTGCCCGACCTGCTGGCTGGGCGCACCGTGCTGGTCGCGGCGCACGGGAACTCGATGCGGGCGCTCATCAAGCACCTTGACGGCATCAGTGACACCGAGATTGTGGGCTTGGACGTCCCCACTGGAATTCCGCTGCGCTACGAGTTGGATACCTCGCTGCGCCCGAGGGTGCCCGGTGGCCAATACCTTGATCCCGCCGCCGCGGCGGCCGCAGTGCAAGCGGTGAAGAACCAGGGGCGGTAGCGGGAGTCACACACTTGCGGTATGTAAGTAGATGTGTGACAGTGTAGTGGTGGTAGATAGCCTATGGTGGGATATTGAGGAGGCCGAACACATCCGCAATCGTTCGAGCCGCTATCCGGGTGCGACTGATATCGACCCTGCTTGGACCCTCGAAGCAGCGGTCGATCTTCGCTCAATCGTCCGTGCGCCAGACCCAAAAAGTCGCACTGGGGCAGGTCGCCTTATCGGAGATTCGCCCTCTGCGGGATTTGTCGTCACTGTAATTTTTGACCTAGAGGACGAGGCTGGGATCACGGCTTGGAAAACCGTAGGTGCCGACCTTCGCAACTATTTGGAGCAAAAATGACTGATAGCAATGTTCGTATACGTCGTGAAGCTATTCGTGCCGATTATGCGGCCGAAGAGGCGGAGGCGGCAGCGGCGGAAATTCTGGAGAATGAGCAATCAGCGCTCTCTGTGCGAGTTCCCACATATCTGGCCGACAGGATTAAAGCTCGGGCCGTTGCCGAACACATACCCGCTTCAGCACTTGTGCGCCGTATCCTTAGCCAAGCTACAGATGGCCCCACTGCTGCCGTGCTGAGTGTCCAGCAGGTCGAAGACATCGCGCGCCGGGTTCACCAAGAGTTGGCCGAGCAATCCCGCGCCGCGTGATCTACACGGGTTCCGCTGCGTTACGAGCTGGATACCTCGCTGCATCCGAGGGTGCCCGGTGGCCAATACCTTGATCCCGCCGCCGCGGCGGCCGCAGTGCAAGCGGTGAAGAACCAGGGCGGTAGCGGGACTTACACACTTGTGGTATGTAAGTAGATGTGTGACAGTGTAAGTGTGCTAGATGATCTGTGGTGGCGAGAAAAAGACGTACAGTACATCCGTAACCGTTCCGAACGCTATCCCAATGCTACGAACATAGAGCCTGAGTGGGCCATGGAAGTCGCTGCCGATCCTGACCGAATTATCCGTGACCCAGACCCAAAAAGTCGGGATGGGTATATCAGGCTTGTTGGGTACTCGCCGACAGCCGAGTTTGCTATTACCGTAATCATCGAACCGTTAGCACACGCCGGTGTGACAGCGTGGAAGACGCGTGGTGCAGATCTACGCGAGTATTTGGAAGGTAAGGAGGCGGATTCATGAGACAACAACTAACCGATGCCGACCTAGAGCGGCGGATTGAGGCCATTCGCGCTGAAGTCGCCGAGGAAGAGGCTGAAGCCGCTGAAGCTGAGGCCGCGGAGGCGGCTGAGGCGGACAAAGCCGTGATCTCTGTGCGGGTGCCCGTATATCTGGCCGACAGAATTAAAGCTCGGGCGGTTGCCGAACACATACCCGCTTCAGCACTTGTGCGTCGTATCCTCAGTCAAGGCACAGATGGTCCCACCGCGGCCGTGCTGAGTGTCCAGCAGGTTGAAAACATCGCGCGCCGGGTTCACCAGGAGCTGGCCGAGCAATCCCGCGCCGCATGAGCTGACCCGCTGAAGTTAAAAGACTTGGTCGCCCGCAGTAGCATCTGGCGAGACGAACAGCGGGGTGGCCTGGGACTGGTCCTCGGGGCTCTGGGGATGTGGAGCGCCCAATACCAAAGCCTCAGATGTGTACGAACCCATCTCTCGCTGACCCAGATTGACGCAGGCAACAACGTTTTTGCCGACGAGTTCAGCTTCAGTATGCAATGCGTATTGCCCGATCGAGGTGCGCTGCCCGAGATGGCCAAGCTCGAGTGTGATCACTCGGCAAGGGAATCGAGTGCCCTCAGCTAACGGTGCTGACACCACCTGCGCCACTCTCATGTCAACGTTTTCAAACTTCCCAAAAGTTATCTGCGCTTTCTGGGGTTGTTCCGGCTTTGCTGTCATTCCGCACCCTTGTCTAGAGCAAGCAACTGACCTGGTAGGGCAAGCCTATAGCTGCGGCGAGACACCGGCCCTGTCGCATTCCACCCTTTACAAGCTCTCAGTACGCTAGGAGTTGTGAGCCACATTCCGGTGCTGTTGTCGTCGGCCTCGGTGTATCCAGAGAGGTCCGCGACAGCTTTTGAAATTGCCGCCGCGCTGGGGTACGACGGCATAGAGGTTGCGGTCTGGTCGGATCCGGTAAGCCAGGACACCGATGCGCTTATCGAGCTGTCCCACCGCTATGGCGTGCCGATCATGGCCGTTCATAGCCCCTGCCTGATCATTTCGCAGCGGGTATGGTCGCGCGATCCAGTCACCCGGCTCCACTTGGCAGTTCAGGCCGCGGTGCGCGTCGGTGCTCGTACCGTCGTGGTGCACCCACCGTTTCGATGGCAGCGGGACTACGCCCGTGGTTTCGCCACTCAGCTTCGCCAGCTTGAGGAGACCTATGGTGTCGCGGTAGCAGTAGAAAATATGTTTCCGCTGCGTGCCCGAGCTCGCCAATGGTGCCCTTATTCAGTGCATTGGGACCCGAGCGTGCCGGGCGGTTATCGGCACTACACCCTGGACTTATCCCATGCTTCCGTGGCAAAGTCAGATGCGTTGCAGATCGCCGATCGGATGGGCGCTGAGCTCATCCACGTGCACTTAGGCGATGGCACCGGGCAGAGCCGTGATGAGCATCTACTGCCTGGCCGGGGAAATCAGCCGTGTGCGTTGCTGCTACAGCGGCTGGCTCGCAGCGGTTTCACCGGCACGGTGGCAGTAGAGGCCAGTACCCGGTTCGCGCTGAATTGCCAACAGAGAGAAGCCGAGCTCGCCGAGGCTCTGAGCTTCGCGCGCCTGCACTTAGATGTGTTAACAAGCGCAGAGCCGATTTCCGAAACTGGGGTCAGAGCGATGTAACCGAGAGCCCTCGGAATTACGGTAGGTGCTCAATCAGAAAGGCGTAGCGTGAGTTGGCTCGGTCGTGCTGATTTGTCTGACTCCCATTTTCCGCTCGAGGCACTCCAAGTCGCGCCATCAAATGCGACCTGGCGCACCCCGTAGTCGCGCGACTTCGCGACGAACCAGTGTGCGAGATGCCAGCCGGCCACTGGGCCACCAGGCTGCAAGCTGCCGCTATTTCTGCCCCCGCTCAAGTCCAGGCTGAGCCGTAGCCCATCCCCCTGTATTAGGTGAAGATTGAGGCCGTGGTAATCGCGTTGTAGTGCATCGCGCAGCTGCCCTACAGCTGCCTGTCCGTGAGAATCTGTCTGCTCCCGCAGCTGGCATGTCACGGCACGGGTTTGCTTTCCCGCAAGAGCGCTGGCCAGCGTGGTCGCCTCAGCTGACCATTTGGCGTAGGCAGAGGGATGCGCGCTGAGCTGAACGGCTTGCGTGGCATCGGCGATCGCCAGTTCCCGCCAGTTCGGGATCTTTCGCAGCCGGGAGAAGAATGTGGTGCTGGCGTAGTGTGGGTCCTGCAGCTGCTCAGCAGTACCCCACCCCTGCGATGGACGTTGTTGGAATAAGCCCAACGAGTCCCGGTCGCCGTGAGACAGGTTGCGCAGCTTGGACTCTTGCAGCGCCGCAGCCAGGGCGACGGCTACTCCGCGTTCGTCGACTCTGGACATGGTGCCCGTCGCCGCAATAGTGGCAGCGTGCGTGAGCTGTTCGGGTTCCAGCTGTACATGATCGCCATCAGCATAGGCGCGGCACGTGTCGGAGATAAACGGAATCCGAACGTCGGTGAAGTGCACCAGGATGTAGCCAGCGGCGGCGAGTAGCGCGGCACATGTCACCAGGGTGACTGCGACAGTGATTCCTACTGGTAGTGGTCTGGCCATTAGGTGTATGGCTCAGTGCGTGGTGCCCAGCTGGGACTGCGTTTATCGGCGAATGCCGCCCTGCCTTCGCGTGCCTCCGCTGAATCAAACTTCTCGCCCGAAGCCGCTGCCAACGGTCTCAGTAACTCTCGCAGCGATCCGTCGGCGGGTAACCGGGTAGCCGATGTGCGCAGCAACCGCTTAGTGGTTACGACCGCGGCGGGAGCACCCTGGAGTATCCCTGACGCGTAGTTGGCAACGGTGTCATCGAGCTGTTCCGGCTTGACTGTGGCGGTGACCAAACCGATGCGCTGCGCTTGGTCGGCATTAAATATCTCCCCGGTGAGAAGCAGGTAGCGCGCCGATGCCGCGATGCGATCTGCTACCAGTGGCCAGATCGTGCCAGGTACCACCCCTACCCGCACTTCGCTGAAGCTGAAGCTGCTCTGGGCGCTGGCCACCACAATGTCGGTAGCGCAGAGCAGGCCGAGTCCACCGCCGCGTACCGCACCGGAAACGGCTGCGATCACCGGAACGGGGTGTTCCCAGACTGTGGCAAGTAGCTCCGCAACGCCCTTGATGCAGCTAGACGCCGCACGTAGATTGACTCCGGAGCAGAACACGCTGCCGGTGTGGCTGAGCACCACCACCCGCACGGCTGGCTGAGCTTCCAGTTTTCGCAGCGTGCCGCATAACTGTTCGATCAGCTCTACCGAAAGCGCGTTGCGGTTACCAGGTGAGTCTAGCGTCACGGTGGCTATTGGTCCGCGGATTCTGCTGTGCACGAGTGCGTTCATGCTTCAGAGATTACTGTCCAGCAGACTAGAGGCATGTCCGCAAAGCTACCCGACGGTGAACCGGCCCCCAGCGACGGCGGCTTGCCTACGTCCGCACGGGCACAGCTGCGCTGTGGACACGCTCGTGAGGAGGGTGTGCAGGGGGAGGAACAGGGTCAGCCTGCCGATCACTTCGGCGTCTACGTACATGTGCCCTACTGTGCTACACGCTGCGGATACTGCGACTTCAACACCTATACGCTCAGCGAGTTAGCGGTGGGTGAGCATGCAACCCACACCACCTCCGCGGGCACCGCGACCGACATCGACTCCTACCTCAGCGCCGTGCTTGCCGAAATTGAGCTTGCCAGTCGGGTATTGGCCACCAAGCCGGGGGCGCGGCTGCCGCGGATAGATACGGTTTTCTTCGGTGGGGGTACCCCCACGCTGCTACCTACAGCGCACTTGGCGACGATTCTGCGTCGCCTGGACAGTGTTTTTGGCCTCGCTCCGGGCGCTGAGGTGTCCACGGAAGCCAACCCGGAGTCGGTGGACTCAAACAGTTTGGCTGCTCTAGTGGATGCTGGCTTTACTCGAATTTCGCTGGGTATGCAGTCCGCGGTGCCGCACGTTCTGGCAGCACTGGACCGGCGCCATACCCCTGGGCTCGCCGTAGCTGCCGCTGCGCAGGCGCGCCAGGCGGGATTCGCACACGTGAATGTAGACCTTATTTATGGTGCTCCCACCGAGACTGATACCGATTGGCTTGAGTCGTTGCACGCAGCTGTTTCGGCCAAGCCAGATCACATATCGGCCTACGCGCTTACTGTGGAGCCGGGAACCCGGCTTGCGCGCCAAGTGCGCAGTGGCGAGTTGACCGCCCCAGATGATGACGCGCTGGCAGACCGGTATCTGCTCACCGAACAAATACTCGGCGAGGCCGGGATGGGCTGGTATGAAATCTCGAACTGGGCTCGCGCGAGCGATGATCGGTGTCGACACAACCAGCTGTATTGGCGTGGTGGCAATTGGTGGGGATTTGGTCCGGGCGCGCATAGCCACGTGGGCGGTGTGCGTTGGTGGAATGTGAAGCACCCAGCCGCTTATACCGCGCGTTTGGCAGCCGGGAGCTCCCCCGCCCACTCGCGTGAGGTGCTCAGCTCGCGACAGCGCCGCGATGAGGATCTAATGTTGCGCTTGCGGCTCGTCGAGGGGTACCCGCTACATCAGCTGGAGCCCGTGGGCCAGGACGGTGCGCGGCGGGCTGTAGACGACGGTTTGCTTCAACCCGACGCGCATGCCGCTGGCCGCGCCTGCCTTACGCTACGTGGTCGGCTAATTGCAGACACCGTCCTCGCTCAGCTTAATCCGTAAATACGGCAGCAATTTTTACGAAGTTGTCAGGAGACGGATAGGCGCAGGCTCACTGGATTATGTGGAAGCTAACCGGGTAGCGATATAGCGCACCGAGAGAGGCGTGATATCCCCCAATAAGGGAGAACGCGAACGCAAATCCTCCGGAGATTAACGCCGACAGCGCAAGCAGCACACTGAAGCATGTCCAGGAAGTGAGCACGCCTAACGCGACCTCGACGATAGTGAAAACTCCCCAGGTCAGTTGGAAGTTCGTGGATTCCACGGCGTGAGCCCGTACTACGGGCGAGTTCCCCTTCAAAAACAGGGTGACCAAACCGGCCAGCCAGCCGACAGTACCAAGGGTAAGCACTAGGAGAGCGCTAGCGCCGTAGTGTGCGATCAGGCTCCAGCGCTGGTCATCTTCGGAAATGGATACTGGTTCCCGATCTTGATTCATGACCGACAGCCTACGGAAAAGCCTTACTCCACGTATGCTTGGCACTCAATACCGTTCGAATGCCATCAGGGCCACTCAAATGCCGTTTCAGTACCACAAGACGAACCCGTGAAGAGGGGAGGTTGCGTGCCGCTAGATGAGCGTAAACTCGACGTACTCAAAGCCATAGTTGAAGACTACGTTTCCACCAATGAGCCGGTCGGTAGCAAGGCACTAGCCTCCCGTCACCAATTGGGGGTCTCTTCGGCCACGGTACGAAATGACATGGCCTTGCTGGAGGAGGAAGGTTACATCTACCAGCCCCACACCAGTGCGGGTCGGGTTCCCACCGACAAGGGATATCGCCTATTTGTAGATCGGCTTTCAACTGTGAAGCCGCTCTCGAGCGCCGAACGCCGAGCGATCAGTCAGTTCTTGGAAGGCGCGGTAGATCTCGACGACGTAGTGGCACGCACCGTCCGCATGTTGGCGCAGCTCACTCGGCAGGTTGCCGTTGTGCAATATCCGCGTCTTACTCGCAGTAACGTCCGGCACGTAGAACTAGTGCCACTGTCGGCGCAGCGGTTGCTGACGGTGTTGATCACTGACACTGGTCGGGTTGAGCAGCGCACTATCGAGTTCGATCAGCCGCTGCAGTTAGCTGACGTCAGTGTCCTGCGGGATGCGATCAATGGGGCGCTTGTTGGCCAGCCCCTGGCCGACATCGTGACCGAAGTGGAACAGCTGGTGGCCCAATCGCCGCCGCAGTTGCGTCCGTCCATGGCTACGCTATCGACGGTGCTGGCCGAAACCGTGCTGGAGCAGCCCGAGGAGCGGGTCATGCTCGCTGGAACCGCGAACTTGACTCGAGAAGCATGGCAACTAGGTAGCTCCGTGTATCCGATTTTAGAGGCACTGGAAGAACATGTCGTGCTGCTCAAGCTGCTCGGTGAGCTCAGCGAGCCCAGTGCGCTACGTATTTGTATAGGCGGAGAGAATTCCGTTGAGGGGCTACGCGAGGCCTCGGTTGTCAGCACCGGTTATGGTTCTGGAAGTACTGTTTACGCGGGGCTCGGGGTGCTAGGCCCCACGAGAATGGACTATCCGGGCACCATCAGTGCGGTGCGCGCGGTCGCCCGCTATGTGGGCCAGGTTTTGGTGGACAATTAGAGTGTCCGGTTCAAGCTGATTTGGCAACAATCTATTTCAGGTGACGAGTGAGACTATGAGCACAGCGGCCAAAGACTACTACGGCCTATTGGGTGTGCGCCGGGATGCCACACCTGAGGAGATCAAGCGCGCGTATCGCAAGCTTGCCCGCCAGTTGCATCCGGACGTGAGCTCCGATGCGGATGCTCAGGAGCGATTCGCCGAAGTATCGACGGCTTATGAGGTGCTATCTGACCCGGCAAAGCGTGAGATCGTAGACCTGGGCGGCGATCCGTTGGCGCAGTCGGGTATGAACGGCGGAGCCGATAGCGGCCCGTTTGGGATGGGTTTCCAAGACATCATGGATACCTTCTTCAACGGTGGTGCCGCGCGTTCGCGCGGGCCTCGATCACGAACGCGCCCGGGTGCTGACGCGCTGATCAAGCTGGACTTGGAGCTGTCGGAGACCACGTTTGGGGTCAACCGCGAGCTCACCGTAGATACCGCGGTGGTGTGTGCTGTGTGCGCTGGTGCGGGGACCGAACCGGGTAGGCACCCGCACACGTGCCAGACGTGTGGTGGCCGAGGCGAGATACAAAGCGTGCAGCGTTCGCTACTTGGCCAAGTGATCACTTCGCGTCCGTGCGCGGCGTGTCAAGGGTTCGGCACGATCATCGAGCACCCTTGCCAACCCTGCGGCGGCGAAGGTCGAGTACGGGAGCGCCGAGCGCTGCGAGTGAAGGTGCCCGCCGGGGTGGAAGACGGCATGCGCATCCGACTAGCTGGCGAGAGCGAGGTCGGTCCTGGTGGCGGCCCTCCTGGAGACCTGTATGTGGAAGTGCATCAACGGCCCCATGATGTGTTCACCCGCAAGGGCGATGATCTGCATTGCCGGGTTTCGTTGCCGATGACAGCGGCCGCACTTGGTGCCCGGGTAACATTAAAGACGCTGGATGGCGAAGAAGCGATTGACATCAAATCCGGAACTCAGTCAGGTGCCGTGGTACGGATTCGGGCGCGTGGAGTGCCGCATCTCCGTAGCGCTGGACGCGGTGATTTGCACATACACCTTGAAGTCAAAACGCCTACCAAGCTCGACCCGGAGCAGGAGAAACTGATCCGTGACCTAGCGCGACTGCGCGACGAGGAGCGTCCTGAGCCTATCCGGCAAGCCGGTGGGTTTCTGTCCAAAATGCGTGACGCGCTCAATGGTCATTAGAGAGTCAGTGGCCATCAGAATCAGTAGCCACTAAAACCAATGGCCACTAGTAAGCCAGTGTTCTACGCAAACCCCATACCGCCGCGAGGTGCTGGGGTTTTGGACGGTCCGGAAGGTCACCATGCCGCGCGGGTTCGGCGCCTTCGAGTTAGCGAGCAGTTGCTGCTCACTGATGGTCATGGCCGGTACGCGTCGGCAACCGTAACTGCCGTATTGCGCGATCGGCTTGTTCTGGAAGTCGGGGAAGCGGCTGAGCACGCAGTGCCTAGTCCTCGTATCGTGGTGGTGCAGGCGCTCGCGAAAGGTGATCGCGCTGAGCGTGCCGTCGAGCTGCTGACCGAGCTTGGGGTCGACGAAATCGTGCCCTGGGCTGCCCAGCGCTGTATCGCGCGGTGGGGCGAGCCAGATGGCGACAAAGCCCAAAAAGCGCTGGCACGGTGGTCCGACACTGCCCGCGAAGCAGCCAAGCAATCGCGTCGCGTGCACTTTCCGAGGATTGCGCCGTTGGCTGGGACTGTCGAGGTAGCTCAGCTGCTCCAGGCTAGCGACTCGGCTTTTGTGCTGTATGAGTCCGCACTCCGCCGGTTTGCCAGCGGCCCATTTCCCAGCTGTGGCCAGATTGCCGTGGTGGTAGGCCCGGAAGGTGGGATCACTGAGACGGAGCTAGAGACATTCTCTGAGGTTGGGGCTACGGCGGTGCGGCTTGGCGATCAGGTATTACGCACTTCCACCGCGGGTGCCGCTGCCGCGGCCGTGCTGTTAGCCCACACTCGTTGGCGTGGTTAATTCCTTGGCGTGATTGACTCTTTGCCATGACCCCCCAACCACTCACCGAGCTGATTCACCCGAGTTGGGCTCGCAAGCTTGAACCAGTGGCCGAGCAGATCGCGGCTATGGGCCAGTTTCTGCGGACTGAGATCGCCGAAGGCCGGGAGTACCTTCCCGCTGGAAAAAACGTACTGCGGGCGTTTAGCGCACCGCTGGCGCAGACCAAAGTTCTTATTGTCGGTCAAGATCCGTACCCGACTCCAGGACATCCGATCGGGCTGTCGTTCTCTGTTGCCTCGCACGTCCGCACCCTGCCCGGCAGCCTGCGCAACATTTTTACCGAGTACGTCGCGGATCTGGGCTACCCACGTCCAAGCAGCGGAGATTTGACTCCCTGGAGCGAGCACGGAGTTCTGCTGCTCAACCGAGTGCTTACGGTACGCCCTGGCACTCCGGCTTCACATCGCGGTAAAGGTTGGGAGCAGGTCACTGATGCTGCCATTAAGGTTCTGGTCGAGCGCAAGGTGCCGCTGGTAGCGATCCTGTGGGGGCGCGATGCGCAGTCTCTGCAGCCGGCGTTGGGCGAGACCGCAATCATTGCCAGTGCCCACCCGAGTCCGATGTCGGCAGATCGTGGGTTTTTCGGTTCGCGACCATTTAGCCGCGCCAATCAAGCTCTGATCGAGCAAGGCGCTACGCCTATTGACTGGAAACTTCCTTAGCGCTTAGTGAGCTACGTGGGTCCACTGCTGCGCGTGCGGATCGCCTGGCTCATAGCGCAGGCTGTCTATCCGAATATGGAACTCTGCCTCAAGCTCAGGCTCGTCATATACCAACCCCGAGCAGCGCTCCGCGATCACGAACGGCTCCCACACGCAGCGCAGAGTGCGCAGCAGCTCAGGGCAGTCGCTTAGCGCCTCCGTGCGAGCTACCGCGGCGTAGCCCGCGCGGAAATCGTCAACGATATGTGGTGAGGCTCCGAAGCGATCTACTCGCAGCTGCACACGCAGCAGATCCAGCTCAGCTGGCCCAAGGCCTGAGCATTCAGTGTTAACGATCCATGGTCCGGATTTGCCATCATGGAGGGGGCTGCCGGTGATGCTGGAATCGTGATGATTCAGGTGTATGGGCACCTGCGGTAGACCGCGATGACCGGTGAGTTCGCTCCAGGCTGCACGCGCAAGCTGGGCGCGTTCGTGTAGGAGCGTGCGCTCGGCTTGGGTGGCCACGGGCGTGATCAGATCGATGAATTGTTCGATGACTCGGCATGGGTCGACCGGGGCCAACTTCTGGGCAATAGAAGCGTTTAGCCGTAGCTGATGAAGCGTTGCCAGCACTTGACCGGCTTGGAAGGGGTCTGCGGACTTGTCGGCCTCGGGGATTTGCGGCCATAACGTGGCGGCGAACTGTTCGCCGCCTTGTGTGACCGTGCGGACCGTGTTCTCCCGCGGTGTAAGTACTGGCGCGCCACTGTCATGACACAGCTGTGCAAAATCCAGCTCCCGTTGCACATCCTCGGTACTGGTGCATTCGGGGTTGGTGAGCTTAGCGGTGGTGTCGCCGAGTTGAAAGCGCGAGCTGTGCCCGTGACGGAGTAGCTCCGGCTCGCCGGAGAAGCCGAGCTGACCAGCCAGGAGTTTTGCTACGGTTCGCGCTCGGCTGGGCGTCCAGGCCGAAAAGTACGGTTTGTCGGCCGGCAGTGCCTCCGCCAATGGACGAGATAGCCGCCGACGCCCGCCGGCCAGATGATTGATCGGGTCAGCGCTGCGCCGCAGCACTGGAGGAATACGTGGGCTGCTGCGTTGCATACCCGATCCTTTCGCACCCGTTGGCGGCAATCACTATCCGACAGATGCGCGCCGCATGAATTAGGTTGGACACTCTTAGCTTCGTTGTAGTGATCCTTACAGATTTGTTACTCAGCTGACGTGGGCTTGGCGAAACTTGAGAGCATGTTTTCGAAGTTCTTTGGAATTTTTTCACCGCCCCGCGCATCGCGAGACGCCCCTAACGCCCGACGGCACTAGTAATGGACGTTAGTGGCAAGCTGTGCGGTATCGATCCATATCGGTCCAGACCTGACTACGAAGGGGTAATGAATTCATGCGCATCGGGGTACTCACGGGTGGCGGTGACTGTCCGGGGCTTAACGCGGTCATTCGAGCGGTCGTTCGTAAAGGCGTGGGCGTTTATGGTCACGAGTTCGTTGGGTTTCGTGATGGTTGGCGGGGGCCGTTGGAGCTGAACACTACGCTGTTGGGTGTGCCGCAAGTACGGGGTATTTTGCCGCGGGGTGGCACAATTTTGGGCTCATCTCGGACTAACCCGTTCAAGGTTGATGGCGGCGCGGATCGAATTAAACGCAATGTAAGCACCGCGGGTATTGATGCGTTGATCGCTATCGGTGGGGAAGACACCCTTGGCGTGGCCAAGCGCCTCACTGACGAGGGTTTGCCGGTCATCGGTGTGCCTAAGACTATTGACAACGACTTAGGCGCCACGGACTACACCTTCGGTTTCGACACTGCGGTCACGGTGTGTATGGAAGCCATCGACCGGTTGCACACTACGGCCGAGAGTCATCATCGTGCGCTGGTGGTGGAAGTAATGGGCCGACATGCTGGGTGGATAGCGTTGCATGCCGGACTTGCTGGCGGCGCGAATGTGATCTTGGTGCCGGAACGTCCGTTCGATCTGGACATGGTGATCAAGCACGTGGAGAGCCGGTTCGCCACCCAGTACTCGCCGATCCTGGTGGTAGCCGAGGGTGCGGTGCCTGCCGAGGGAGCAGAGGTGCTGCTCAGCGGGGAGAAGGATGCGTTTGGTCACATGCGGCTCGGTGGGATTGGCCAGTGGCTCGCCCAAACCATTGAGGAGCGGACTGGTAAAGAGTCGCGCGCGGTGGTGCTTGGGCATGTGCAGCGTGGTGGCTCACCTACCGCCTACGATCGAGTGTTGGCTACCCGGTTTGGCCTGCACGCTATTGACGCCGCGCATGACCGTGACTGGGGCACGATGGTTGCGTTGCGCGGTACTGACATCATCCGGGTTCCGTTGGAGGAAGCCACGCGCGAGCTCAAGACGGTTCCGATGGAGCGTTTGGCCGAGGCTGAGGTCTTCTTTGGGTGAGCGTTCGTCCAACGGCTCAGACTGTAGAATGATCAGGTGACCGACGTAGGTGTGATTTCAGAGAACTGGCGTTTACTCCCGGCTGCTCAGCAGCCCGATTGGCCCGATCAGGCCGAACTGGCCGAGGTTGGCAGAGTGCTTTCGACGGTACCGGCAATTGTTGCTCCGTTTGAAGTGGTGCAGCTACGGCAGCGACTGGCCGAGGTTGCCCGGGGCGAGGCATTTCTACTGCAGGGTGGCGACTGCGCGGAAACCTTTGACGGCAACACCGACCCCCACTTGCGGGGGGTGATTCGCACATTGCTGCAGATGGCGGTTGTGCTCACCTATGGCGCCAGCATGCCGGTAGTGAAGTTGGGCAGAATCGCTGGCCAGTACGCCAAGCCGCGCTCATCAGCTATCGATGAGCAGGGGCTTCCCTCCTACCGTGGTGACATGATTAATGGTATTGCTGCCACCGTGGCTGATCGCACCCTTGATCCGCACCGTATGGTGCGCGCCTACGCCAATTCAGCCGCCTCGATGAACACGTTGCGCTCGTTCGCCCGCGGTGGTTTGGCCGATCTGCATGCGGTGCATGACTGGAATAAGGATTTTGTTCGCACCTCTCCGGCTGGTGCGCGATACGAGCAGCTTGCGAGCGAGATTGATCGGGCGTTGGGCTTTATGCGGGCTTGCCGGGTGGACGATCCCGAGATGCGCAGCACCGAGCTGTACTGCAGTCATGAGGCCCTGATCTTGGAGTACGAGCATGCTCTCACTCGGACTGAAGATGGTGTTGCCTACGGACTGTCTGCCCACTTCTTGTGGGTGGGGGAGCGGACCCGCCAACTCGACGGTGCGCATGTGGATTTTTTGTCGCACTTGGCTAACCCGATCGGCGTGAAGCTTGGTCCCACCACCACACCGGACTACGCGTTGGAACTGGTCGAGCGGCTCGACCCCCACGGAGAACCTGGCCGGCTAACGCTGATCAGCCGGATGGGCTCGGGCAAAGTTCGAGATGTGCTGGGCGAGATCGTGGAGAAGGTGACCGCGAGTGGGCATCAGGTGGTCTGGCACTGCGATCCCATGCACGGCAATACCGTTGAATCGTCCCACGGGCTCAAAACCCGGCACTTTGACCAGATTGTTGACGAGGTGCTGGGTTTCTTCGAGGTGCACCGTAGTTTGGGCACCCACCCGGGTGGCATTCACATAGAGCTCACTGGCGAGGACGTCACTGAGTGCTTGGGTGGCGCCCAAGAAATTGTGGATGCCGAGCTAGTACATCGTTATCACACAGCCTGCGACCCGCGATTGAACACGCAACAATCCCTAGAGCTGGCATTTTTGATCGCAGACATGCTTCGGGGCTGAGAGCGCTCGGTAATTGATGCTGTTCTACTGCGGTGTCTCCTGGCGCTTCGTCTGGCTGTGTCGTCGTCGTCGCCCATACTATTCAGTATGAACTCCTCCTCCGCCTTGCCATACTCGACCAGGAACCACCTCGCTACGAACGATCAACTACCGAACACTCTAGAGGTAGCAGATGACTACTGGCCCGCGGTTTCAGCGCCGCGTCGAGGATTTCATCTGCGGCACGTGTGGGCGTGGTGTGGTCGGCTCCGGTTTTACGAACCATTGCCCCGCGTGCCTATGGTCACGCCATGTAGACAATGCTCCAGGGGATCGCGCCGCTGAGTGTGGTGGCCTGATGCGTCCAGTCGCGGCGCGCTATGAGCGTGGCCGTTACGTGCTGCTGCACGAGTGCCAGCGCTGCGGGGTGCGCAAACCGAACCGGGCCGCAGCAGCCGACAACAGCGAATTACTCATCCAGCTCGTCGCCGTGCCGTTTCGCGGCTAGTGCCGCGGCAACGCCATGAAGTTGCCAGGGGAGAGGGGACTACTCGGTGGGATGCTCCACCAAGCCGCTTAGATACAGCTGTTCGCCGAGCTTAGCGATCAGCTCCAGCTGAGTTTCCAGATAATCGATGTGATGTTCTTCGTCGGCGAGAATGTCTTCGAACAACTTCGCCGAAGTTACGTCACCTACCGAGCGGGAGTGGTCGATCGCTCGGCGCAGCCGGTCGATGGCCTCCTGCTCGATCAGCATGTCGCAGCTGAACTGCTCAGCCACTGTTTCGCCGATCCGTACAGCGAATAAACGCTGGTAGTTCGGAAGCCCGTCAAGAAAGAGGATGCGGTCAGTAATGATCTCGGCATGCCGCATTTCATCCAGTGATTCAGCTTTAGTGTGCGCCGCGAGCTTGCCCAGACCCCAGTTTTCCTGCATTTTTGCGTGCAAGAAGTATTGATTGATCGCGGTGAGCTCCGCGGTGAGTTGTTCGTTGAGAAATTCTAAGACTCCTGGATCGCCCTGCATGACGCTGTCCCCTGACTCCTAGTGCTCGGCACCGGCAAGCACCGGCAGCCGCATAGCGGGTTCAGCGTAGTTCTGCCGGGCAGAGGCTCTTGAGCTCAGGGAGGGCTAACTTGCCGAGCACGGCTTGCACTCGCCGTGTACAGGAGCCGCAGCCGGTTCCTGCGCCGCAGGCTTGCGCGACGTCATCAACGTTGCGCGCACCGGCGGCGATGACATCGCGGAGTTCGCATTCGCGGACTTTGGCGCAGATACAGACGTACACGATTCACCTGACTGAGAGTTAGGGTTACCTAACTAAAGTGACCCTAATATCAGAATTACGCAACAGGAAGTGGCTTAGCTCACGATCTGCGACCACTTAAATGGGGAACGCGAACAGTGCAACCGAGCTTTTTCGCTCCGCTGTGCTCCCGGCGTTCGGTGACTGGAAAAAGACTTTGCCCTTACTTGCACCTTGACAGTTGGCTTTCAAACCCGCGCCGCGCAGGAGTTCACGGGCCTGTGTGCAATCCAAGCCCCGAACGTTAGGTACTTGAACTTGGGCCGGACCGCTAGAGATCACAAGCGAAACTTCGCTGCCCTTTTCCACTGTGGAGTTAGGTGCCGGCTGTTGTCGGAGCACACTGTCGGTTCTGGCACTGCTACTCGCGTCATTGGCGATCGTTTCCTCAGTGAACGTAGCTTTGAGCCCGTGCTCAGTAAGCAAAGCTACGGCATCAGACCTACTCAAGCCCACCACATCAGGAATTTGGGTAGATCCGCGCCCGTTGCTGATTACCAACCCGATCTGTGAGTCGGCGTTAAGTTTCTTACCCTCGCCAGGATCTGTACGGATTGCACTATCTTTTGGTATGTCTTGGCTTTCTTCTTCGCTGACGACGGGCGTGAAATGCTCGGCTTCCAGCAGTTTTGTAGCTTCGTCGCGAGTCTTGCCGCGTACCTGAGGTACGCTGCGGAACTTTGGCCCACCCGAGAGCACCAGCGTGATGGTGTCGCCAGAACCCACGCGTTGTTTCGCGCTGGGTTTCTGCTCTAATACGACGTTCTCGCTCACCGAATCAGAAAATTTGGATGTGCCGTAGCTAACCTTGATGTCCGCTTTTTTAGCAACGTTTTCCGCCGCGGTTTTATCCAAGCCGACGAACTGGGGAACGGTGACGTCGTTGCGGCCGCCTAACCACCACAGCAGACCCGCAGTTAGTAGCATTAGCACCACTACCGCGGCCAATCCGGCCACGATGAGCTTACGCTTTTTATCTTTCCCCTCCCGCGAGTCCTCTGCCGATGAGGCCAGCGGCGGAGGTTCGGATGGCATCATGGGCGGCTGATAAATCTCTGGGGTGGCGGCTCCGCGATGCATTCCTGTTGGTGAGCCGCCTAGTTGTTGCTGGCCCAGCGGCGGCATCACTGAGGTGCCTGTGCTGGGTGATTTCCGGCCTTGACCAGGATCGCTCTGTGGAGCAACAGATTGCTCCTCCTGTGGCTCGGAGGTGGCAGGCGGCATCCCAGAGGCGCTCTCCCGCGATCGTGGGTCTGGTGGCGTAACTTCAGTCGCCCCGTTCGCTCCATCAACGGCCCGAACAAGCAATGGAGTGATACCCAGAGCTAGCCGGGTTTGACGCAGCGCGTTGAGGAAAACCCCCGCGGAAGCCAGCCGCTGAGTGCGGTCGCGCCGCGTGGCAGCAGCAACCAGTTCGTCAAACTGTGGTGGAAGCTGTGCCACAACGTCTGATGGGGGCGGCACATCGGAATTCACGTGTTGGTAAGCGACCTGCATCGCCGAGCTTCCCTGATGCGGCTTAGCTCCGGTGAGCATCTCATACAGCATAATTCCGGCGGCGTAGACGTCGCTTCGAGCGTCGGATTCAGCGTTGGCGATCTGCTCGGGAGCCAGGTAGGCGACGGTTCCTAACAGCGTGTTGCGGCTGGTGAGTTGATGAGTGCTCTCTACAGCGCGGGCAAGACCGAAGTCCGCGACTTTCACGATTCCAGTCGAGGAAATCAGGACATTTTCTGGTTTCACGTCGCGGTGCGCAATCCCCCGCTCGTGTGCTTGGGCTAGTGCCGCAAGCACGGGTTCTATCACGCCGATTGCCTCGGCGGGGCTCAGCCGCACTCGCTGCCGCAGCACCCCACGCAACGTGGTGCCATCCACTTTCTCCATAACCAGGAACATGGTGTTGTCGTGGTGACCCTGATCGAACACTGCGACGATGTGTGGGTGATTGAGTGCCGCGGCCGATCGGGCTTCGCGCATGAACCTGCTGGCGAACACCGCGTCGGTTGCGTACTCTGGACGCATGATCTTTACCGCGACCAGGCGCTCGAGCCGTTCGTCGAAGGCCTCATACACCGAGGCCATGCCGCCCTGGGCTATTTTGCCGCGAATTCGGTAGCGCTTTTCGAGCAGTACCCCTTGCATTGGGTCGCTCGCGGTTACGTTCACGACGGCCAGTGTACGGTTTCTCATCATGCCTGACGAACAGCTGATCTCCTCTAACGAATGGCTTACCGTTCCTGCCGTGGCGCAGCGGCTCAATGTGCGCATCACGCGGGTGCATCGCATGATTGCCGAGGGTGAGCTTTTTGCGCTACGCCGAGATGGAGTGGTGTATATCCCTGGCGAGCTGGTACCCACGGATGAACACGTTGCCGCTCACCTTGCGGGGTTGTTTATCGTGCTGCGGGATGACGGGTTCTCGCGAGAAGAGATGCTGCGCTGGCTGTTTACCCCGGATGAATCGCTGGGCGGCAAGCCAGTGGATGCGCTGTACGGTCCTAAAGCACGTGAGGTCAAGCGTCGAGCACAGGCGCTCGCGCTGTAGCTAGGATCGCGTCTGGGAACTAGTTAGTGAGCTGTAGGGATGCATGTTTGTGTCGTCGAACTCGACAGAAACGTGCATTTCAGGCTAAAAAACAGCAGTTTTGTCGAGTTCGACGACAGGTGTGTTGCTGGGCTAACATGGCACTAGTTGAGTCATTATTAGATGATGAAAGTGATGCCGAAGGAGTGGCAATGCGAACAACCCTTGCCCTAGATGATGCGCTCTTGCTGGAAGCAAAGCGTCTGACTGGAACCACAGAGAAGACCACGCTAGTTCGCGAAGGGCTACGCGCGCTGATTGAAAGAGAAAGCGCACGACGTCTTGCGCGATTAGGCGGTAGCGATCCTACGTTGGAGGCTGCCCCTAGACGCCAGAGCGACGCAAGGTGATTTTAGTCGATACCTCCGTCTGGGTGGATCACTTCCGCAGCGAAAATTCTCTATTGACAGAACTACTCCAACGCCTAGAGGTGTGCGCCCATCCGTGGGTTACAGGAGAACTTGCTTTAGGCAATCTTCGCCAGCGCGTCGAAACCATCGGTTTATTGAACTCCTTACCTCAGGCCACGTTAGCTACCAATGATGAAGTTATGAAGCTGATAAGCGCTGAGCTTTTATACGGCATAGGAATTGGGTATGTTGATGCGCAGCTTCTCGCGGCAGCCAGACTTACCCCGGGCGTTCAGCTGTGGACACAGGACAAGCGTCTAGAGGCTGCCGCCGTGAAGCTAGGATGCGCCTATTCGGTCGGCATATGAGCGGCGGCCTGCTACAAACAGGGCACTAGCTGGGAGTACAAGGGTGGCGACTACTACGGCGATGACTCCTACCGACATTGTCGAGCGAGCCAGATTGTAGCCATCAGGCAGCGCTATGAAGCATAGGGCTGCCGCAGCACTTGCGGCAGCGGTTCGGCCGCTGATGCTGCGAGTGCTGGCCGCCAGCAATATCAGCGGCCACAGGAAATACCACGGATGGAACGTGGGCCCCAAAATGCTTGCGGCCAGTAGCGCTAACCCGGCGGCCCGTACCACATATCGGACGCTTTCTGTATCGATAGGTGTGTCGATGAGTAACGCGTGCTTGTTTGGTGTCGACCTAACGTAGGTCGTGCGTGCCGCGTTGTACACGCGTTGCGTCGCACGCCCCCAGATGGCTAACAAAACGATAGCCAATAGCACCGTTCCTATCGCGCGAGCAATCCGTAGTGCCGCGTCGTTGGCTGATGGGGTAGCGAATGGGTCGCTTAACCAGCGGGTTGCGATGCCCCAGCTGGTTGGCGCTGAAGTCCATTGCACACTGCCGCTGGAAACGTGGAGTGCGTTCACCCATCCCCAACCAAAGCCCGCGATAACTGTCACCACAGTGAGAGCGGCCACCGCGGCCGCGATCACCACAAGTGCGCTGCTGATGCTGGGTTTACGCCCTGTGCTTCGGCCCCGCTCGACGGCTAGGGCCAGCAGTACCGCGAGCGGTAGCACTAGCAGCGCGGGGGCCTTCACCGCGATAGCCGCGCCTAGTAGCGCCCCAGCAAGCAGCGGCCGTCTCCGGGCCAGCTGTGCTAGTCCGGCCACGATTAGCGCCGCCATGATGATGTCGTTGTGCGCACCAGAAATACTGTGCGCTAGCACGAGGGGGCACCCCAGCCCGAGCCATTGCGCGCGGCTTTCGTCCACCCCGCAGCTTCGTGCAAGCTGCGGCAAGTACACCGCCAGCAACGCTACGGCGGCGATAGCGAATAGTCGCAACGCCAGGATTGTCACTTCCAGATGACCGCTGAGCTCACCTAGCGTGGCGCAAGCGCGGGCAATAAGCACAAACAGCGGGCCGTATGGCGTGCGGGAGAGATCCCATGCTGCCGAGGCCGAGGTATCCCAGCTAGAGCTGAGCTCAGCCGGCCCATGCTCATACGGATTGAGACCATGCTCGGCGAGCTGGCCTTGCACCGCGTAGGAGTAGACGTCACGGCTTAGCAGCGGCGGAGCCACCGCTAAGGGTAGAGACCAGAGTGCCGCGGTTACGCTCATCCAGCGTGTGGTTAGACCGTTGCCGATGCGACGGCGCAATGACCACCAGGCCATGACCCAGAGCGCCATGCCGATCGCGGCAAACGCTCCACTGGTCGGAGCTCCCACACCGTCTCGCAGGAGGCGCAGCACCGGCGCGTCGGCCAGCGGATCTGGTCGCGGCAATACTCCCGCCCCGAGCGCGCCGATGGCCAACAGCACAGTGCCGCCCAGTCCTAGCCAGCGTGATCGCCGCAAGAGGGTGTCTGTGGATCTACGCACCTCACCGTGGCCGCTTGGATCGGTGTGCTGCACGTTGTCCATCGTGGCATGGCAGCCGTGGCTATTCATTTCGACCCTAATGTGCGTATCGCATTGCTTCGTGGCCTTGCATGATGAGTAGAGATTCTTCTTAGAGTTCTGTGTCGGCTCATTAGCCAAGCTCAGCTGACCCGCGCTGTGGTGGCTGCGGCGAGGGCGCCGAGTGCTTCAAGTGCTAAAGGTTCAATATATCCGCGCGTGCCTGCTTCCTCCAGCGCGTCCAAGGCGCGCTGGGTGAGCGCACTGATCATGACTTCCAGTTCAGCGAGTGCTCCAGTCTCGACAAAGATCTCGCGGATCTTGTCCACGGCAGCCTCGGTGAGTCCAGCATCGCCAAGTCCGCGCTCCAGCACGCTGCGTTGTGCGGCGTCAGCGCGTTCAAAAGCCGCCGCCACTAGCA
>JBBSOC010000021.1:0-29959 GCA_038260095.1 Mycobacteriales bacterium
CAACTTACTAGCCCAACTATGGTCGTGGTGATAGACAGGGCCAAGAACCTCCTGACAACCTCGAGCGCTAAGAGGGTCACCCTCTAACCGATTCCGCCTAGCCGACGGATAGCAGCGGGGCCGAACTTGCGAGCCACAGCATCGGCGGCGGCATCTGCCTCACGCCAGCCGCGCTCCACTTCCCCCAGTTCTAACTGAGCGCCAGTAGCGTCAGCGCTTACGTTCTCTACCCGTAGACCCAACAACCGCACGCGCGGCTTGTCCAGCGCCAGCGAATCCAACAAACCGGTAGCTATGTCATAGATCCGCTGTGTGCCGCTGGTCGGATGGGGCAACGTCCGGCTGCGATTAATAGTGGCAAAGTCGGCGAACCGTAGTTTCAACCCTACGGTGCGAGCCTGATGTTGACCATCGCGTAGCCGGCGAGCAACCGTCTCCGACAACGCAAGCAGCTCGCGCCGCAGTTCACGGCCTGTGGTGAGGTCGGAGGCAAATGTATGTTCGGCGCCGATGGACTTATCGGCGCTGCGTGGCATCACCCGCCGCGGATCACGACCGTGGGCCAGCTCGTGCAGCCCAGATGCCGCCGCTTCCCCTATCGCGTGTCGCAAACCTGGGAGCGGGTACTCCGCCAACTCTGCCACAGTTGCGATACCCAGCCGTTCCAACGCGGTGCGCGTCTGCTGCCCAACGCCCCACAGTGCGTGTACTGGGAGGGGGTGTAGGAACTCCAGAGTGTGTGCCGCTGGCACGACCAGTAGACCATCAGGTTTTGCCCGGCTTGAGGCAAGTTTGGCCATGAACTTTGGTACTTGCCACACCCACAGAGCACGGCAGCGAAAGCTGCTGGGCCATCCGCGCGCGGATCTGTTGGGCGATCACGGTCGGAGAACCCACCCGGCGCAATGCCCCAGAGACATCAAGGAATGCCTCGTCCAAACTCAACGGCTCTACTACCGGGGTGAACTCGCCGAACACCGACATCACGGCTATGGAGGCTTCACGGTAGGCCGCGGCGTCTACTGGGAGGAACACTGCTTGCGGACAGAGCCGACGCGCTTGGCCGGTAGGCATGGCGCTACGGACCCCAAAGCTACGAGCCGGGTAACTCGCCGAGCACACCACGCCACGGCCACCAAGTCCACCTACCACGACGGGTAGCCCCCGAAGCTCTGGATTGCGGCGCACTTCCACAGAGACGAAAAACGCATCCATATCCACATGCAAAATAGTGCATCCGGCGTCCGATTCAGCAAGAGCAGCGGTTGCTACCACGACGTGACACCGCCCAGCTTGACCTTGGCCGTTGTGTAGGCCATTGTACCGCAAGCTCGCTAGTCTACCGAGCTAACGCGGCAGGAACTACGCTGAAGGAAAACGGCTCGGACACCACCAAAGTCTCGGTACCTGCCGCACTCGCATACTGCGCGTAAGTATGGCTAGGGGTATTGCGATAGCAGCTCACCGTTGTGTCCTCGCGGCGATCAACAATCCAGTAGTACGGGATTCCGGCCTGGGCGTAGTCGTGCATCTTGGCCAGATAGTCCCGACGCTGACTACTAGGTGATACCACTTCCACCACCAATGCGACCTGATCTGGCAACAGGTTCTTGGCGTTCTTGGAAACCGCCGAACGGTTATACACCACAAGATCGGGCAGCCGAAATTCGCTTCCCAACCGCACGTCTAGCTCTGCTACAACGTTGAGCTCAGGAGGCAAAGAGTTGTAGAAAGCTATAAGCAGCTCCCGTGCCAGCGTCTGATGCAAAAGGTCAGGGGATGGGACCATCAGTAGAGCTCCTTCTACCAGCTCCATGCGGCGCTCGGTTTGTTCACGAAGGTTAATGAACTCCGCGGGCGTCCACGACTGAGGATGGGACCACACATCGATCACCGGCTGGATGCTCACTCCAGCAGTATATGCCACACCAAGCACAAAACGTGACTGGCCAGATCTTGAGTGTCCGCAAGCCGCTAAACGCGTACCGTCAGCAGCGGAATGAGCTGTTCGGCGGTGGTGAGTGAGCCATGCATCCCCCGAAGCGCCGACTGGCGCTCCTCTTTCACCGTAGCGACAAGTGCTGAGCCCGGCAGCGCGGCGGCGATGACATCCCCCAGTCGCTGCGCCACCATATCCGTTATGCCAGGCCCAAACCACTGCTCTTCAATCGCCTGGGCCTTGCTCACCACCCAAGCCACGTCCAGGAGGCTTTCGCGCCATGCGGCCAGCACATCGCCGGCGGCACCGGGAGCCGTGTAGACGTGCCGAGCACGTGCCTCTCCGCCCAGTAACGCCACGCCATCCAGCAAATTTGCTGCCGAGTCCAGGTCTAGCTTTCCGGACGGCTCCACATCGACCATGCCGTGGTCACCGGTGATTACCAGGGTCACGTCCGGCGGCAACTCGGTGACCAACCGCTCCACCATGCGGTCGGTCACCGCAAGCTGATGCCGCCAAGCTGGTGAATTGACACCCTGCCCGTGGCCGGTCTTGTCCAGGTCGGGGTAGTAACCAAAGATCAACCGGGGACCATCCTGGCCGAACGTGGCGGCCAGAGCTGCTATCAGTTCGCCGGGCGTAGCGGCACCAATGTAATCAGCGCCGCGAAACGATGAGCGAGTTAAGCCTGAGGCGGCGAAATCCGGCGAAGCGACGTGGGCACAAGCCACTCCGGCCGCGTTTAGCTGCTCAAAGATCGTGGGATGTGGCTGCCAATCGCTGGGGTCGACGGAGTCGTCCCACTGCAGCAGCGACATCAGTCGCCCACGTTCCGGGATCAGTACGCGGTAGCCCACCAGGCCGTGCTGGCTGGGTGGTAGGCCGGTTCCGATGGATGCCAGGCTCGCCCCGGTGGTGCTCGGGAAGCCCGCGGTGATGTCGCGATAGGTGGTGACCGCTCTGGGGTGGTCGCCGGCGAGTAGTGAGCTGAGCACCGGAGCGTCGGCTCGATGCTCGTGTAGCGCGGCGCAGCCAAGCCCATCAATGAGCAGCACGCAGATCTGTCGGCTGCTCGGCAGCTGGAGCGCCGCGCTGCTATCCCCTAACCCCAGTGCCGCTACTGCCGACGGCAACAAATTACACAGCGCCGCACCGTTGTAATCCGGGAGTACACAGTCGTCTGGGAGTACAGGGTCGTTAGGAACTACAGAGTCGTCTGGAACTACAGAGTTGTTAGAAACTACAGAGTCGTTTGGAACTACACAGTCATTCGGCAGCACGCTCGATCACATCAAACTTGCGACGGGAACGGTTTCCCTGTCGTGTTCAGTACGCAACTCGTTTTCCGCCGGGTGATGCAGCTCCACGTCGTGCACGCGCCGCTCACCGCTGCTTATGTCTATCGAGCTCCTTACCGCGGGGTACCCTGTGGCCACAAGCGTGTAGTTACCTTCGGGGATATCGCGAAAGAGGTACCGCCCTTCGATTCCGGTAATGGTGCTAGTAACGACTTCTCCCATAGAATCCATTAAAGATACCCGGGCTCCAGCGAGTGGTTGGCGCTGCTCGCCGGCTCGGGCGATCCCTTCAAGGTGCGCGTTTCCGACTAGCTGTACATGCTTTTCGGTAGTGGCGGCATCCGCGATGTTGACGGAGACCGCTAGTGGCTGGAAGCCGTCAGACTGTACAGCCAACGTGTAGTTTCCGGCTACAAGCTTATCGAAAGTGTATCTGCCTTCGACGTTAGTAATCCGGGCGCCGATAACCTCACCTTGGCAGTCGGTGAGACAGACAGTCGCTCCCGAGAGCCCCCCACCGCGAGTAGCCTGAACCGTCCCCGTTAGTGCGCTAGCGCCAGTGAGGGTTACTCCCACAGGTAGCGGTTCTTTGCCACCCAGTTTTACCGGGGTTGCCCGCGGTTCGTGATTTCGGGCTCGCGTTATCAGGACATAACTACCTGCCTTGGGGACCGCAATACGGTAAGCGCCATCGCCCCCGGTAAGTCCTCGTCCCACTTGATGGCCACCCGCGTCGATCAGAGTCAACATAGCGTCTGCGAGAGGTGCACCACCGGCCCGATGCACTCGTCCAATAATCAGGTATCCCGTTTCATGCTCGGAGATGAGTTCGTCATCAATCTCGACGCTACGCTCCGCTACCGGCGTAGGGATAGCTGCGTCTGCTCTGGATGCCGGCGAAGCAGCCAGTGGTTTGTCATGGCTTTCCAGTAGCTTCTCTTTTATGAAAAAAGACAATACAAATCCCACTACCACCAACGGCGCTAAATATAGGAAAATGGGTGGCAGCGCTTCGGCGAAAGCAGAAACAAAAACGTGCTGTATTTTTTCCGGCAGGTTATGCACCAAGGACGGAGTTATCGCGTTAGCGCTCGGAACATGAAGGCCGGCATCGTGGGGAAGCTTATCGCTGAGTTGTTCAGTGAGGCGATGAGTGAATAACGCTCCGGCAGCTGCGGCACCTAACGATCCGCCAATCTGGCGGAAATAGTTATTCGTTGAGATCGCGGTACCCATATCTTCATGAGGTACAGAGTTTTGAACTATCAAAACCACCACTTGGAGAACGAGCCCAATGCCGAGCCCGAATACTGCCATGTAGAGGCTGTTTTCTAGCCGCGAGCTGTCGGCATTCATTCGAGAAAGCAGCACAAGCCCTACGGCGGTGACCGCTGTACCCACGATTGGGTAGATCTTGTACCGACCTGTGGCGCTAATGGCCCGGCCAGACAGGATCGATGACACCAAAATCCCGGCCACCAGGGGCAACATGAGGAGGCCAGATTCGGTGGCGCTAGCGCCGTCAACCATCTGCAAAAAGGTGGGGATGTAGCTGATGGCGCCAAACATCGCCACTCCGATGAACAACGCGATGATCCCGGCAAGGTTGAAGACGCTGTCTTTGAAAAGCCGGAGCGGAACAATGGGCTGGCTGGCGAAATGTTCGGCGACCAAGAACAACAGCGCCGATATCACAGCACCGATTCCTAGCCCGATGATGACGCGCGAGCCCCAGCCATACTCGGTGCCGCCCCAGCTTGTGAGAAGCACTATGCAGCTGCTCGTCGTCGCAAGCAGCAGCGCCCCGAGGTAGTCCAGTCGATGCTTGGTCCGACGCTTGGGGAGCTTGAGGGCAAGCGCGGTGATGATGAGGGCTACTAGTCCGATGGGAAGATTAACGAAGAAGCACCAGCGCCAGTCCGCATGGTCAGTGAAGAAACCTCCCAGCAGCGGGCCCGCCACCGAAGCCAGCCCGAAAGCGGCGCCGATGAAACCTAGGTACTTACCGCGCTCGCGAGGCGGAACAATGTCACCCACAATCGCTTGGGCGCCAATTATCAGACCTCCAGCGCCGATACCTTGCACCGCGCGGAAGATGATGAGCTGCGTCATGTTTTGGGACCAGCCGGATAACGCTGAGCCGATCAGAAACACCACGATCGCGAAGAGGAAAATCCCTTTGCGACCAAAGAGGTCGCCAAGTTTTCCATAGATCGGTAGTACGATGGTCGAGGAAAGCATGTAGGCGGTGACCACCCATGGCATGTGCTCAAGCCCGTGAAGATCACCGACAATGCTGGGAAGCGCGGTGGCAACGATCATCTGATCGAGCGCCGCGAGCAAGATCACCAACATCAGCGCGATGAAGGTGACTACAACTCGGCTGCGACTTAGAGGGTGCCCCAGTAGGTCCCTGCCTGTGTTCTCGTCGCCTTGCCTACCTTCGTAGGCGGCGGCTCCTGCGGCCTTGGCAGATGCCCTATTGGCGCGCCCTCTTAACGGCTCAGCAGCAGAGGAATTAAGATTTTTCGACATTGGGGACATTTCCTAGGAAATACAGCAGATTTTTCCACGATTAATACAGCCACCATAGCTCAATTGGCGCCAAGGCGACGATTGCGGCTCAGCTACTCGGGTCTACTTCCGGTACCTCTTCATCGGAGCTTTTCCTCCATTGCCTCGGTAGAGCGGGTGTCATGAGCCGTTGCGCGCACGGGCCTCCATCACATCGGCGGCCACGACGGCGGCATCGGTGGCGCGGATGTGGCGGCTCATGTCGGCCAGCCGAGCGCGGGTCGCCTCATCGGTGGCAAGCTCGTCCACCGCGTCACGTATCGCCGCGCCAGTTACGGCGTCGGGGTGCAGCATCCGACCTAAACCAAGCTCTACAACCCGTTCAGCGTTAATCTCCTGCTCAGGCATCTGTGGCACCGCTACGAGCGGCACGGCGTGATAGAGGGCTTCCATCGTCGAGCCCATGCCGCCGTGCGAGACGAACGCGCGAGCATGTCGGAGCACTTGGACCTGGGGAACGTGCGGATGGACAGCCACATTGCTAGGCAGCGGCCCCAGGTCGGCCGGGTCGATTCGAGCACCGATCGACATGACAACCTGCCATGGCGTACCGGCAAACGCTTCGAGGCAGGCCCGGAAGAACTCCGGTCGATCGTTGAACGCGGTGCCCAGCGAAATCAGTAGTACCGGCTCATTCCCCGAGGGCCGCCAATCACCTTGGTGAGGTCGCTCGGTCAAGCAGGGGCCAACGAATACGTACCGATCGCCGAAGGTGTCCGCGGCCGGCTGGAACCGTTTCGGTACGAAGACGATCATCGGGGCGTCGCCAGATGCCGAGAGCTCTCGCATCGCATCCACACGGTCGGGCGGCACGCCGTATCCGGTGGCGAACGTGGCGAAGCGTTCACGGAGCTCGACGACCGCCGGATCGTCCTCGGCCGGCCTGGTCATGCCGCGTTTCGCGAACTGCTCCAGAAGCGAAAAGTTCTCGTTAGAGGCTAAAGTCGGACTGGTCATGAGGAGCGGCCGGTTCCACGCATGCCCGAGCACTCGAGCGGCGAATGGCACGAAACCATCGTAGCTGATCAGGTCGGGCGGGTTGCCGGCTAAGTACTTTTCCAGCACGGGAACCATAACGAGTGCTTCTTCCAGCAGACGTAGCTGGAAACTCGCGAAAAAAGAGCTGGTAAATCGCCTCGGTGGGTCCCATGTCTGGTTCAACGGAGACTCATAGAGCACCGGCTCGGCACCGGTCGCCTGAATCGCGTCAACGAACTTTTCCGGCACTGGATAGGTGACGCGGTGGCCGCGTTTGACTAATTCGGCAACGACCCCGAGAGTCGGATTGATGTGCCCATGCCCAGGCACTACTAGGAACGTGACGTGCATGTGCTCTCTCCTATGAGGCGGCGCGTATTGAATAATCGGCACGTGTTGAGATGTGTGTAACCCCATGATGCCGGCATAACTACCGCGACCCAGCAAGGAGGCATGAGCCGATGCCGCCCAAATCTACCTCAAGTCGTCGTTGTGGTCTCTTTTTCCGCCGTAAACCAGTGCGGTGGATCGCAGCCGGCTTGGTCGTGCTGCTACTGGCAGCCGGAGCCCTGTGGTGGCTAAGCGGGGGGCCAGAAGAGCTTATTCGCACGCAAGCTCGCATCACCGTGATGTCTGGGCCAGGCCGGAATGAACCAGTAACACTGGATACCACGCTGTATCGACCAAGCTCAGCGAGCGCGGCCCATCCAGTACCGGCGGTACTACTTGCACATGGGTTTGGGAATTCCAAGGACGGCGTCAGCTCCGACGCGCGCCGGCTCGCCAGAAGCGGCTATGCGGTACTTACCTGGAGCGCCCGCGGATTCGGTGCCTCTACTGGGCAGGTTCATCTCAACGACCCCGACTACGAAGTCGCTGACGCCCAACGCCTGATCGACGTTCTGGCTCAACGAAACGACATCGTGCACGACGGCGTGGGTGATCCGAGAGTGGCGGCAATGGGGGCCTCGTACGGCGGAGCGCTGGCGCTGCTGCTAGCTGGACATGACCCCAGGGTAGACAGCGTGGTTGCCGAAATTACCTGGAACGACCTATCCCGTGCGCTCTTTCCCAACAACGCCGCTATGCCAAACGGATCAGGAACCGCGCCGGGGGTATTCAAAAAAGCCTGGGCTGGGGCGCTGTTTGGGAGCAACATATTGCGCAGCCCGACTAACCCGGCAGGCATAGTCAACTCGGCTAACGCAGTCAACTCAGCAAACGCAGCGAATCAGCCGTCAAACGCCAATCAGCTCAGCGCCGCAACCTGCGGGCGGCTATCGGAACCAGTGTGCCGGATGTATCTGGAATCGGCCACAACCGGACGCGCCTCGGCGCAGACTCAGCAGCTGCTGTATCGCTCTAGCCCGGCTAGCGTGATTGACCGAATCCGCGCTCCCACGCTGTTACTGCAGGGCGCCCATGACACGCTATTCCCGCTTGATCAAGCCGACGCCAACGCACGTGGAATATCGGCTAACGGCGCGCCAGTACACGTGGCGTGGTTCAACGGCGGCCACGACGCCGGTGCGCCTACCGACGCCGAGCTCACCAGGCTGCGCGACCTTACTTCCGAGTGGTTAGGCCACTACCTGCAGCGAAGCGAAGCACAACCGGCTAGCTCTTTCAGTTACTCCAACGCCTCGGGTCTCGGACTGTCGCAGCCAGGTGTACGCATCACGAGTTACGCCACAGCCCACTATCCTGGGCTAAGTGGGAATACCGCCGCCCGAGGCATCGCACTCACCGGTACGGCGCAGCACGTAGCTAATCCGCCCAACGGCACCCCAGCGGCGCTGTCCTCGCTACCGGGGTTGGGGGCGCTGCTTAGCCTCGCCGGCAATGTGCCCAGTGTGACTGGGGCGGACCGGGAGATCAACGGGGAACATGCCCAGTTCGATTCAGCTCTACTGCATCAGCCGGTCACCGTCGTTGGCGCGCCCACGGTAGGAATCAGAGTAAGTAGTAGCACGTCAGAGGCGGTACTTTTTGCCAAACTATACGACGTCAACGACAACGGGGACGCGCGGCTGATTAATGACGCAGCCGCTCCGCTGCGGCTCACCGGTCTTACATCTTCGCTCAGTGACGCCAAGCCAGTCACCGTGACGCTACCGGCGGCGGCATACACATTCGACAAAGGTCACCGACTCCGGCTGGTGCTCGCTACCGCGGACCAGGCATACAGCGGGCCCGCCGAACCAGCGCTATACACCGTTGCGCTGGCGAAGAACAGCCCTGGCATCACACTGCCGCAAGTAACCGCACGAGCGCAGACCAGTCAGGATAATGGGTGGCAGCTCGTGCTGGCGGTAAGCATTGCGGTGGTCCTCGCTGGTGTGGTCGGGGCGGTCTGCATTGCTCGATGGCGGCGAAGGCACGGCAGCCGTGGCAAACCCGTTCTTGATGTCACACTGCGAGATGTTCCGCTTGCGGTGCGTGGCCTGCGCAAGACCTATCGAGGTGGCTTCATCGCTGTCTCAGGCGTCGGGTTCGAAGTTGCGGCCAATCAGGTCGTCGGCTTACTTGGCCCCAATGGCGCTGGCAAAACCACCACACTGCGGATGTTGCTCGGACTGATCAAACCTAGCGGTGGTGAAGCGCGAATCTTCGGTTATCGCAGTGAGCCGGGCGCGCCGGTATTGTCGAACGTGGGCGCGCTCGTGGAAGGACCCGGTTTTCTGCCGCACCTGTCCGGTCGGGAGAACCTCGCACTGTACTGGCGGGCGACCGGGCGTCCCGCACAAGACGCCCACATGGACGATGTGCTGGAGGTTGCCGCGCTGGGTGAAGCCATCGATCGGAAAGTCCGTACTTACAGCCACGGCATGAAACAACGACTCGCCATAGCCCAAGCCATGCTAGGCATGCCGCGTCTGCTGCTGCTCGATGAACCCACTGACGGACTGGACCCGCCACAGATCGCCGTGATGCGTTCAGTGTTGCAACGCTACGCCGTGGATGGCCGCGCTGTGCTGGTGTCTAGCCATCTACTGGCTGAAGTGGAGCAAACGTGCAGCCACGTGGTGGTGATGCACCAAGGCCGCAGCATTGCGGCCGGAGGGGTCAGCGAGGTAATCGGCGGCTCGACAACAGTACTACTGGAAGTAGACGATCCCGAGCGTGCGGCGCAGCTGCTCAGGAAGCTGCCGCAGGTGGAGGCTGTGCAGCACACCGGGGAGGGACTTGTCGTCACAGCGCCTGGTGATCGCAGCGCGATGGTAGCGGCGCTGGTGAACGCCGGGATCGGCATAGAGCGGGTAGTACCGCGGCGCCGACTTGAAGACGCTTTCCTTTCTCTAATAGCCCAGCAGCCCCCCGTCAATCCCACAGTTGACCCCATCATGGTCGATTCCGTCTCAGCCGAACCCACGAGCGGAGTAGACGCATGAGCAGAAAATTCGGCGAGGTCGGTGAGCATGTCGGGGTAGCAGTGGCAAGTCCACGAGCCAGCTTGAGGGCGCCCGCCCCCGGATATCAACCAGCGCGCACACTGTCTATCCGGACGGAGCTCGCGCGTCAACTTCGGCGCAGACGCAGCCATATTGCCGCTGGGCTTGCCGCCATCGTACCGCTGCTGTTAATACTGGCATTCTGGTTCGGCTCCTCAGACAACAGCGGCGAAAAACAAGCCAGCGCATATGACAGCCTGGTCACCGTAGCCACCGCCGGCGGCCTGAATTTTGCCCTCTTCACGTTGGTAGCGACAGCGTTTTTGCTGCTGGTGCTGGTGGCGCTGCTGTTTGGCGACACCGTTGCCAGCGAGGCCAGCTGGGGCAGTCTGCGCTACCTGCTTGCCGCACCGGTCCCGCGCTCCCGATTACTTGCCAGCAAATGGGCAGTGAGTCTGCTCTGCTCCATAGGGGTCATCGTGCTGCTTGTAGGCGTGGCACTGGCTGTCGGCACGGCCGTGTACGGGTGGCAACCGCTCCAGCTGCACACAGGGACGAAACTGCCAACCGGCCAAGCGCTGCTGCGTCTGACCGCAATCACCGGCTATGTCGGGTTGAGCTTCCTACCCGTTGCGGGGCTGGCTTTCTTGCTCTCGGTGAGCATCGACTCCCCTATCGGAGCGGTCGGAGGTGCGGTGATGTTTCACATCGTGACGCAGATTTTCAGCGCGATCAGCGCACTTGGTCAGCTGCGCCAGGCACTGCCCAGCTATTACAGCGAAGCATGGCTCGGGCTGCTCAGCACTCCTATCCAAACGCAAGAGATGGCTAAAGGCGCGTGGGTAACGCTGATGTATGCGACGGTGCTCTTTTCCGCCGCCTGGTGGCGCTTTACTACGAAAGACATCGTGAGCTGAACAGCTCATACGAGGTGGTGCACGATAAAAATTTTTGCACAAGTTCTCTTAACTTGGCAAAACCACGCTGCCACTGACCTGGTCGCTTCATCGACGATGGGTGATGGCAGTAGCTTGCAATCGCGCACCATGTCATAAGCGGTTACTGCTGGTAAATATCGCGTCTGTGCCCTAGATCAATTACCACAACGATGAGCTGGTCCTGGTCGATTGTGTAGATGATTCGGTAGTTTCCGATACGTACCCGGAAACCTGGCCGTCCCTTTAATGCTGTGGCTGAAGGTGGATATGGATTTTGGGCTAGCAGTATTAGCGCGCCTTCGATGCGTTTTTGGTTCTGCCGGTCAAGTTTTCTCAAGCTACGCGCCGCTGCGGGCCGAAGCTCGATGCGGTAACTCATAGACCTAGGTCGGCTTTAACCTGTTCCCATGGAATGTTAGGGCTGGGATCGGCCATAGCGTCATCGTAGGCGGCAATGTCCTCAAGATCCTCCAGGCCCGCGAGCATCGATTCATAAGCGCTGGGGGACAGCATGACAACTACGGGTTTCCCGTGCCGCTGTAGAGCCACGGGTTCAGCATTCGCGGTTTCTATCGTGCGTTGTAGATTTTCTCGAGCGCTAGTGACAGACAGAGTTATCATAAAGTGTATTGTACATTTTATTTAGAAAAATGTACAATAAGCCGAAGAAGAGATCTCTCAGGGAAATGCGACCGTTATTCGTTGCTACGGAGCTACTCGGCCCGACGAAAGTTTGCGACCGCAAGCAGCATCATTCCCACGCCGGCGCAGGCAACGACCGCCAATTCCAGCAGCGTTGGAACCCGCCACCCCCACCAATGCACACCAGTGTTGAGAGCGTCACGAGCTACCGGGCTGGCATCGATGTGGTCGAAGACGGCACGGCGCATGGGGTCGATGGCATAGGTTAACGGGTTGAACTGCGTAATCACCTGAAGCCAGGTGGGCAAACCACGCAACGGGTATAGCGCGCCGGACAGAAAGAACATCGGGAATACCACAGCCTGCACAACCGCCATGAACGACTGAAATTGCTCCATCCGCGCGGCCACCATCACACCGAAAGCGGTGAGCGCAAACGCCAACAGTGCGCATTCCCCCACCAAAATCAGCAGCAACGCTGGCGAATACGGCACGCCGACTAAACCGGCCAGGGCTAGAACCAGCAAACCCTCCAACGTGGACACGGTGGCTCCACCAAAGCACTTGCCCAACACGATCGATGTGCGGCTCACTGGAGCCACCAACATCTCGCGCAGGAACCCGAATTCGCGATCCCATACGATCGAACCCGCGGAGAAAACCGCGGTGAACAGTACGGTCATCCCCAACGCGCCGGGGAACATGAATGTGCGCAGATCCACTCCGCCCGTGCTCCCGTTGGCCAATGAGGAGAGCCCAGTCCCGAGCACAAATAGGAACAGCGCCGGCTGTAGCAGTGCCGTCACTATGCGAGTTCGATCCCGGCTAAACCGGATCAGCTCACGACTCCACACGACTTTGATCGCTCGCAGATCGGCAGTTATACCTCCGTGTACCGCAGCTGGAGCCGCGACCAGTGCAGTCACCGGGCCGGCACCGCCCACAGAACTTTGGGTTTGCTGCGAGCTCATCGGCGAGCCACCATTGCCATCCAATCTGGTGACGAGCTTTCGGCATCACGAATCGTGTTGCCGGTATAGGACATGAACACGTCATCCAGCGACGGACGGGAGACGTTCACCGACTCGATCACCATATCCAGCTCGGTGAATAGCCGGGGCACAAACTGTTCGCCGCGCGGCACCGAAAACGTGACAGCACCCTCACGCAGCTGCGCCTCTATTCCAAAATGCTGTCGCAGCTGCGCGATCGCGGCAGCGTCATCGGGTGTGCTCAGCCGAATCTGGTCGGCGCCGACGGTCGCTTTCAGGGCTTCTGGGGTGTCGGTCACAATGATTCGACCATCATCGATGATGGCGATCCGGTCACAGTATTCCGCCTCGTCCATGTAGTGCGTGGTGAGGAAAATGGTGATGTCGTCGAGCCGCTTCAGCTCGGCAATGTAGGCCCAGATGGAGCTGCGCGTCTGCGGATCCAGACCGATGGTCGGCTCATCCAGAAACAGCACACGGGGTGAATGCAGTAACCCCCGCGCAATCTCTAACCGACGCTTCATGCCGCCGGAGAATGTTCGCACCAAACTGCGGCGGCGGTCAGCCAGCCCAACCATGCCCAGCACGTTGCGCATACGTGTTTCGAGCTCGCCGCGCGGTACGCCGTACAGCTCAGCGTGAAAGCGCAAGTTCTGTTCGGCGGAGAGGTAACCGTCCAACGTGGTGTCTTGAAACACCAGGCCGATGCTGCCGCGTACCTGGTCGCGCTGGGAAACCACGTCGTAGCCAGCGACGCTAGCCGAGCCACCGGTGGGTGCCGATAGGGTGCACAGCATCTTGATCGTGGTGGATTTGCCGGCACCGTTAGGACCGAGGAACCCAAACGTCTCTCCGGGCTCGACCTCAATGTCGATGCCGCGCACTGCCTCAATATCGCCATAGCGTTTAACTAAGCCGCGCGTAAGCACTGCGGGAATTTTGTCAACCACGGGCTCCACCATACGCCAAGCTTGCACTACCACCGTCAGGCTAGGCTGCGGTTACCGCGAGCGGAGCGCACTAATTGACGTTAACGACATTGACTCACTAATCACCTCGTAAGGAGGCATCTGTGCGCATCTGCAGGATGCTTCTGATTGGTGGCTGGGCTGGGCTCATCGCACTGCTGGCAACGTGGGGAGTGGTGTTACACACCCATGGAAACGTGGACAATTTCAGCTACTTCACCCAACAGAGCAACATATTGGTGGCTGGGTATTACTTCTGGCGACTAGGATACCTGCTCGTTGGTCACAAGCGCGGCTGGCGACCACCACCGACATGGCTACACGGCGCAGTGGTGGTGTACATCATTGTGACCGGAGTGGTGTACGCGACTTTGCTCGACGGCTCATACCAGCAGCTCGATACCGTGCTCTTGCACGCACTGGTACCAATCCTGGTTGCTGCGGACTGGTTGATAGGTGGTCCTAGATCCACGGCGCCGAGCTGGTGGTATCCGCTGAGTTGGTCGGTGTATCCAGTGTTCTATTTAGGCTTCGTCCTCATCCGAGCTGCTGTTATCGAAAGGCCGCCAGGCACAAACCGTTATGTGTATCGGTTCTTGAACCTTGAGACGGTCAGCGCGGGGCAGTTCGCTATCACCGTCATCAACTTCATCATCGGGTTCGTCGCGCTGGGCTACCTGATAATGGGAATCGAGAAGGTTCAGCGTGGAGTGTGGAAAGGACTCACCCTCCGGAATAGCCCATAACGGCACGGTCAGGTCTGTGTTTCACGCCAAATCCATTCGCGCGGCAAGTTCCTGACTCCACGACTGCGCTACGTCCACTCCGGCCAGCCGACATATCCGTTGCGCGGCAGCCACGCCGGGTAACACCTGATCACCCCAGGTTCCGTTCACCCCGATCAGCACAATGCGGGCGGCGTGAGGCCCCACTCGTTCAATCACAGCGGTGGCGAATCCACCATTACGCACCACGAAGGTTGCTATTGTGCGCAACGCCTGTCGCGTGGCGCGCCGACTCAACGGCAAGGCGACGACCGCGTCAACAGCGGATGGCGTGGGCATACGCCTAGGCTAGGCGAAATGGGAGCCATGACATATACCGGAAACCGTGTGACTATCCCACAGACGCGACAGCTAGCCCAGTTGGATATCACCAAAGCATCCGTAGGGCCGATGGACAACAACTCCTACCTGCTGCGATGCCGGCGCAGCAATGAAGCGCTGCTGATCGACGCCGCGAACGAACCCGTAATGCTGCTTGAGCTGGTGGCAGAGGTAAAGCTTGCGGCGATCGTCACCACACACCGTCACGCCGACCATTGGCAAGCCTTAGGTGAGGTTGCCAAGCGGACCGGCGCTGTCACGATCGCCCACCCGCTGGACTCCCCCACCATCGGCGCGACTATTACGCAGCTGTGTTCCGACGGCGAGGCACTGTCGTTCGGTGAGATCACGCTGGACGTGATCCACTTGCGAGGCCACACTCCCGGGTCGATCGCGCTGCGCTATGACGACCCGGCTGGCCCACCCCATCTGTGGGTCGGTGACAGTCTTTTCCCTGGCGGTTTGGGCAACACATTCGGTCGCGCCAGTGACTTTGCGTCCCTGCTACGCGATGTCACGGAGAAGCTCTTCGCTCCGCTGCCCGATGACACCTGGGTGTACCCGGGCCACGGAGACGACACAACGCTGGGAGCGCAGCGCCCCTCGCTGCCGGATTGGAAATGCCGCGGTTGGTGAGATGGCCCGGTGAAACTATCCCGCGCCGGGAGCCCCTCACCGACAAAACTGTCAGTGACAAGAATGTCGGTGACGAATTTGTCGGTTATGTTGGTACGCTTATGTCGTGTCATTTGTGAATCGTCGTACCGAGCTAAAAACCTTAGAAGCCTGGTGGGAGAAGCCATATCCTCGCCCAGCCCTGATATGGGGCCGGCGTCGAGTAGGCAAAACCTCGCTAGTGCAGGAGTTTGCTAAGGGACGTCGTGCGATCTTCCATCTGGGCTTGGGGCGTACTGAGTCCGGCGAGCTCGCACAGCTTTCCCTTAAGGTTGCCGCAGCCCAGTTCGGGGGCGCCCGGAACTTGACATCCCGTCCTTATAGCAGCTGGGAGGAGACGCTAGATCATCTAGCTTCCTTGGCTCGCGAGGAACCGCTGCTTCTTGTGTTGGACGAATTTCCAGAGATGGTTACCAAATCGCCGGAACTACCTGGAATATTGCGTGCTTTCCTTGACCTTTCCCGGGAAAAGACTCAGCTGCGCATTCTGCTATGCGGTTCAGCCGTACGCACTATGCAAGCAATTCAGGAATACCGGGCGCCACTGTATGGCAGGTTCGACCTTAACATTCACCTTCACCCATTCCGTCCGCATGAGGCCGCCCAGATGCTGCCCGATTTGTCACCAACGATGCGGGCCATGGTGTATGGCATTGTCGGAGGTATGCCCCTTTACCTTTCCTGGTGGGACGCGGGCGCTTCACTGGAAGAAAACCTCACCGCGCTCGCCTGCCGGCAAAACGCTCCCATGATTGTGGAGGGGGACTATCTTCTCGCTACTGAGGCACAACATGCCGGGCGTCTCACTGAGGTACTTCGGGCCATCGCTGAGGGTCGCACTAAGCACAATGAAATCGCTGACGCGGTCGGTATTGATCCCAGCCGTACGCTGCGCGAATTGATCACACTCCGCCTTATAGAGCGGATGCAACCAGTTACTGAAAAGAGCAGCACTCGACGCCGAATCTACCGGCTCACCGACAATTTTTTGGCCTTCTATTTCGCCGTCCTCACCCCGTACCGCAATGAGATTGACCGAGGGCTTGGCGACACAGTGCTCCCGGCTGTCCTCGATGGCATTAATGATCACATGGGGCCCGTCTGGGAAGAAGCCTTCCGGGATTATCTTCGCCTACGAGCCGCTGACATCGATCCGCGGACTGTCGCGATCGGCCCATGGTGGCACGGTGGAGGGCAAGACGAAATCGACGCTGTCGCGCTCGCTGGTCGCAGCCGCAATCCAGTGCTCGTTGGGGAAGCTAAGTGGGCGCGCCGCGTGAACGGCGATAAAATCCGCGCCCAGCTGAGCCGCAAAGCCCTTGCTCTCACCAATGAGATCGAACATCTCCGCTATGCGGTGTGCGCCCGCGAAGAAATAACCTCTACCGACCCAAACCTCTGGTGTATCACAGCTGAGGATATCTTTGGCTGATCTGGGCGGTGCTAGTGAGCCCGTGTACTAGCCCTCGTTGGCTCGCGTCGACACCAACAGCGCATCCCAGCCGCCGCGGGCGTTCTTGATCGCGGCCTCAGTGCAGAAAAGGTAGCGCCAAGTACCGAAGCGGCCGTCATCGTTGACAAACCGCACCCACTCCTGTGCAGCGGCCTTCTTGGTCAGCACCTCATGGGCGTCGGCGTCACGGTTAGATTTGCCTTCAATCACCCAACGCACACCAGCTGTATCGAGGGCGATGAAATCTGGATAATATTTTCTGCCGGTATCGAGCTCGATGAACGCCGGATCATCGGTGCGAAGCCGCAGCCACCACGCGATGTTGAGGCTGTTGTCCAGCAGATTCGCCAGCGCGAACTCGGTGGTCTGCGCGTCGAACGACGCGACCGGAAGCACCGACTTTCGCCATCCTTCATACCAGCGTCCCCGTTCGAAAAGCGCGTACCGGTCAAGCACATCGGTCGGCATCGGTCGGGGTTCGACCGGGACGTTCACCTCACGGAAGGCGTACTGGGGTTGGAGTCGCCGTGCGTTGTATTTCTGCTGGATAAGGGCATCGATTCCTTGCAGCGCCTGGTGGGCACGCTCGGCTCCCCAGTTCAGCTCAGCACCTGCCTGTGCCCGCGCGCCCGAAAGGAACTCTCGCACCACCCGACGGGTCGCGTTCAGCTCCGGAAGCGACTCCTCCACCAGTCCGAGCCCGAGAATCCGCGATTCCAAGTCCTGCGCAACCCGGGCGATCGGAAGCCACCCTTGCGTCGCCTCGCCGGCCGCTTGGGCTTCCCGACGCACATGGACGCCACCTTCGAGCGTGCGAGTGGCGGTAAGCGCCTCACGCACCAGCGGAATGGTGATCTCTTGGGCGAATCCGGCGCCGGCGGCTCGCGCGTCAACGTCGGAGACCAGCGACAGGCTGAACCGAACCGAAAGGACTTCCTGCTCACGACGCGGAAATACGATCGTGGGCGCACCCGGCACGCGCTGGAGAACGCGATACTGCGCGGCGTCGCGTTGGCCTTGCGCCTCGACAACACCGTATTCCTGCAGGATCAGCCCGGCGGTGCCATCTACCCGTTCGCCGTCGATGATCCGGGCAGGCGTCACAAGGCGCAGACTGCCCTGCTCTGCAATCTCCTGCACGCACCCGACCGCCGCACGGGTGGCAACTTCTTCATCGGATGCCGTCTCATCGTTCGCGGCTAACGGCTCGCCAGTGGCTACGCTGTCACCGGTCGGCACGATCCGCTGGATGAGCGCGTCTTTTTGTTCCAGCAACCGCTTGTAGGAGTCGTGCGCAACGAGATCGACTTGGTCGATCATCGGCACCCCGACTCGGCGGCCGTAGGGCAGTCGAAGCCCCCTGCCGAGGATCTGTTCGGTCAGTGCCTGGGATGCAAGACGGCGCAGCGCGACGATCACGCCGATGTTCTTGACGTCCCAACCTTCCTTCAACTTGTCCACGCTGACGACGGCCCGGATCGGAGAGTCGGGCTCTTCGACGGCGGCCAGCGCGGCCAAGGCCTCATCAGAGGACTGCGAGGTCACTTCGAGCACCGCCGCCGGGTCCCCGATGTAGGACTCCCCCGCCAGCAGGTTCGCTGCCTGTTTGGCGTCCTCCACGGTCGTGCAGACCACGAACAGCACCGGGTTGACCGGCGTGGCGCCGGTGCCGTGCGCCCAGGTGGTATAGGCCGCCGCCTTCACTCGCCGCAGGTGGCAGGCATCGGCGAGCTGGGTTTCGATGTCTTTGTGCCCGTCCTGCCGGTAGACGATCACCGGCACCTTGACCAGTCCGTCCGCGATGGCTTCGGCCAGGCTGTAGCGGTAGATCACCTTGTGTTCGTCGGCCGGGTCGGGTGTGGCCGTCAACCCGACGAGAGCGCGAGCGTGCAGCTCCCGGATCGCGGCGGAGAACGCCTTGGCCTGAGCGCGGTAAACGTGATGCTCGTCGGCGATCACCACCAAATCGCCGGCGGCTTGCAGGTGGGAGTACAGGTCGCCGCCGATGAACTCGTCGGTCTCCCGGACTCGGCGGGAAGCGTTCGCGGCGGGCCGGATCAGCTGCTGCACGTTGAACACGAACAGCTTCAGCGTGTCGGGCTCGTGCAACGCATCGCCCACCTGCCCCCGGGAGAAGTTCTCGGCCGTGATCAGCAGCGGCCGGTGCTCCCCACCGGGCACAAACTTGGGATGCCCGGGGGTGAAGTTAGCAATGGTTTTGTCCTGGATCGTCTTGCCCGGGGTGACCACCAGGACGTTGCGGACTCCCTGCGCCGCAAGGTAATCCACCAGCGCGGACGCCAGGTAGGTCTTCCCCACTCCGGTCGCCAGGTCGCACACGACCTCGCGAAGCTCCGGGGTGACGGAATCGGGGCTGCTGGGCTGCAAGCTGAGGCTTTCGACAATCCGATCCAGCGCGGCCTTGTTCGGCGCCCGAAGGTCCATCCGGGAGGCGATCTCATCGATGAGCCCCGTGTCGTACTCCAGCCAGCTCATCGCAGTACTCCCCGTTTCAGTAGGTCGCGGGGAGCTTTGCGCAGCCGAGACCCCGGGCTGAGTTCCTTCAGCAGCTCGCCGGCGCCCGGCATGACTCCCTTACCCACGAGGACGACTCGTTCGGTATCCCCGAGCTGGGAGACCACCGCACGGACCACCTCGCCGTCGATGATGCCATCGATCACCGCCAACCGAGAGCGCCCCTTGCGGCCGGAGAACGGCGAGTCGTGCTCAACCCGGAAACCCAGCTGCGCGGCTACGGATTCGGCGAACGCCCCGTTGGTCACCCATTCTGCGAGGAACGCGCGGCCGTCCTGTAGGTCGTACATCGACGGACCAACCGCCAGCACACGGAACCCGCCACCTTTGCCCCAGCCGACAGACTCGGTGATCCCGCCAGGGTCCTCGCCGCTCACAACCTTCTCCAGCCGGGGACGCGTGAACGTCTCGACGGTTGCGGGCTCTTTCTCTACGGTTACCCAGCGCCGTCCCATCTTGTGCGCCACAGCGGCGGTGGTGCCCGACCCGGCGAAGCAGTCAAGCACGACGTCGCCGGGGTTGGTGGCGATGTGAATCACGCGCTCCAGTAGCCGCTCCGGCTTCGGAGTGGCGAAGGGCGGCACACCGTTGAACAATGCTTGGATCTCATTCTTACCGGTCTGGTTGTGACCGACTTCGGCGTAAGACCAGAGCGTCTGTGGGACCCGCTCACCTACCTCTGAAAGAAATCGCTTGAGGGCAGGAATGTTGTCACCGGATTGTCCCCACCAGATACGACTGTCTTGGTCTAGTTCGTTTAGCCGCTGTAGCGAGACTCGCCAATACCGGCCAGGCGGCGGTCCAGCAACAACACGGCCGCTTGGTGTTGTCACCGGGTAGACACCAAGGCTGTACGGCTTATTGGCGACGAGATCACCGGGCTTCCATGGCCCGCGTGGATCGCTATCCGGGTTTCGGTATGCCGAGTCCATCTCGGCAGTACGAGGCAAAGGAGCTGGCCGCCACGTCTCACCATCCCGCGCATACACCAGCACGTAGTCTTGGTCGACGGACAAGTGCCGGGCGGAATTCTTCGGGGCATACACCTTCTGCCACACCACAGTCGCTACGAAGTTCGCCCGCCCAAACACTTCGTCCATCAGCACCCGGCAGTAGGCCATTTCGGAGTCGTCGAGGTGCACCCAGACTGAACCGTCGGGGGCGAGTAGGTCGCGGATGAGCAGCAGCCGGTCGCGCATCATGGTCAGCCAGACGGAGTGCTCCAGCGCGTCGTCGTAGTGTTCGAACGCCTGGCCGGTGTTGAACGGTGGGTCGATGTACACAAGCTTGACCTTGCCGAGGTACTCCCGCGCGTACTCAGGGGTACGCGAAAGTGCATGCAGCGCGTCATAGGAGTCACCGACGATCAACAGATTGTCGGCTGCCACCTTTGAAGCCGGCCCAACCTCGCCCACGGTGTCTCGCTCGTGCAGTAGCCGCACCTCAGTCACGCGCGGGTCATTGCGATCCACCCACTCATAGCCACCGTCTACAGTCCCGAGCAGCGCCTTTTCTTTACCGACCCACGACAAGGTTAAACGGCCGGACGGTGAGGCATTACGCATACGCGAACCCTAGGGGCCAAGGTGAACAGCTGGCGGTTCGACCCACCTGCTCCAAAGTGACATCCCCGTACCGCTAGTGCCAACGCTCAGCGCGTCAGCTATTTCTTGCACAGATCCAAGTCGCTTTACCAGTCCCAGCTGTGGACGGCTATGGCGAATGTGGGAAGCCGCAGAAGTCCAAATAACTTCGGAATACTACTTGCTTGTGCTGCATTAATCCATAAAATGTATTACAGGAGGGCCAGCGCCACCTCTACGGATAGCTGAAGTTAGATGGGACGGAGCTAACTCAGAACATGCAACCCGGCGGGTAACAATAGCGGAGATTGAACACGTCCTCTTTGATAGCAGAACCGTCATCCGATGAAACAGAAGCGGACGTACAGCTGACTACCTGGCCGATGGCAAAACTCGCGGAGCCGTGCCGTAAGGATTGCCTTCGTGTACGACCTAGAACATCTTCAAGCTCGACCAATCACAGCGTGGGAGGTGCGGTAATGACAATGAACCCAAGTGAGATGACTGAAGCTGAATACGCAGAGTGGCTCTATGAACACCGCGAGGTACTCGAAATTGGCGAACCTGTTGACGCAGAGATCTCACCTAACCTGACAAGCGTGGTCTCCGTGCGTTTCAAACGTGGTGAGCTTAGCCAAATCGAAGCAGCGGCCAAAGCGGCCAGCATGCCCTTCACCACCTACATTCGTGAAGCTGCCGTGCGCGCAAGTGGCCTGACTGACATCAGCCGTGTTCGCCGCGACGCGAAAAAACTTCACAAACTCGCCGATGACATGCTCTGCGCTCTTGGGGAGAGGACCGCAGCCTGAGCTGCTCAGTTGACACCGCTCGGGGTCATACATCTAGTGTCACGTAATTAATTGCATTGCTCTGTGCGAAGTGCTCTGCAATCAAGGTTTCTGGACGCCTCTGGTGGTTATCCCCCAGCTAAAAATGGAAGAGCGCCTAGTGGGAATGGGGCCACTACGATGACAACGTTGAGGACATGAAAACTACTCATAAAATCAGCATGCGTAGCGCCGCCATAGCCGCGTTACGCCCTGGCCGACTTGTCAAAGACGGCCTACATCTAACGATCAGTGCTCTAGGAGTACTAGCAGCTGTATTACTGGTCAACGAGCCCGGGAACCAATTTAATTTCGAGGTGAACCGACTCCAGATGTGGGAAATAAACCCACTCCGGATGTGGTGGGAAGTGCCCATTCTCACTGGTTTAGCCGCGGTTGCGCTACTCGCAGCGCTCGCTGGAGCACGGCTTTTTGCCGTCGTCGAACGTGTACGAGCGCGGGGATTGCTCAATGTGACGGTCGCCGAGCCGCTACCGATGCGCCCGCCGCGCCCTGGGCCGCTGAGCTGGATTCGACACCAGTTCACCGACATCACTTCTTGGCGGGCACTTCTCTATACCGTCCTGTTTTTCCTGCTAACAGCTGTTTCTATTGTGTGGGTCGCGCAACTGAGCGTGGCTTTTGACATGTTTGAGGGTGATTTGACATGGCCCTTCAATGCAATACACGAACTGAATCCAACGATCCCCGGGGCCCAAAGTGGGACGCAAGGCAGGCTGATCGCGGGGAGCCTCGCGCTACTCACCATCCCGTTCGGCATTGCCTTACTGGCGAAAGCCAATAGAGTGTTGGTGCAGCGCCTCCTTGGCCCAAGTGCCGCCGAACGAGCTCGGATGCTTGAGCGAGGTCGCGACCACGCTGTGGACACCGCGGTCGGTGATCTGCGCCGGATTGAGCGGGATCTACACGATGGCGTGCAAGCTCGGCTGGTGGCCTTGACTATGGAGCTGGGACGAGTACGCAAGCAGCTCCAAAGCGATCCACAAGCCGCCGACGGGCTGTTGGAACAGGCTCATGCCGACGCCAAACTCGCGCTATCTGAGCTCCGAGACCTAGCACGCGGCATCTACCCAGCGGTGCTTACCGATCGCGGCCTCGACCCGGCCTTGTCCGCGCTCGCGGCCCAAATGCCGCTACCAGTCACGGTAGACGTCACACTGCCAGGGCGACCACCTGCGCCCATGGAGGCTGCGGGATACTTCGTCATAGCCGAGCTGCTCGCCAACGTAGCAAAACACAGCCAGGCTCACGGAGTCATCGTCACGGTGCACGGTGAGACCGATCGGCTCATGATCGAAGTGATCGACGACGGCCAAGGTGGAGCTGATCCAACGCTGGGCACAGGGTTAACCGGCCTCACCGAACGGGTAGCAGCGTTGGAAGGCACACTGACCGTCGACAGCCCAGCGGGTGGCCCCACCCGCATCACCGTGGAGATACCGTGCCGGCAGTACCGCTACGTCTCGTCATAGCTGAAGACTCGGTGCTACTGCGGGAAGGCCTGCGCCAGCTCATCGTTGAAGAGGGCCACACTGTGGTCCGCGCGGTGAGCAACAGCGCAGACCTTCTCACCGCGGTGGCGAAGTTCCGTCCAGACGTCGCGATCGTAGACGTCCGGATGCCGCCAAGTTTCACCGATGAAGGCATCCGGGCGGCTATCGAGATCCGTCATGCCTACCCCGACGTGGGAATCATGGTGTTGTCCCAGTACGTAGAAGAGCGATACGCCACTGAGCTACTCGCCGAGAACACTTCCGGCGTGGGTTATCTACTCAAAGATCGAGTCGCTGACGTCGGCGATTTCATCTGCGCCGTGGAGCGGGTGGCCGCGGGCGGTACAGCGCTAGATCCTGAAGTGGTGTCACAGATATTGACCCGGAGCCGCCACCGCGATCGATTAGCTGAGCTCACCACCCGAGAGCGGGATGTACTCACCGCGATGGCGCAGGGGCATTCCAACACGGCGATCGCTCGACAACTCGTGGTATCGGAAGGAACCATCGAAAAACACATCAACGCCATTTTCGGCAAACTCGGGTTGGTCCCTGGCGGACATAACCACCGACGGGTACTCGCCGTTCTTACCTACCTAGCCGAGCAGGCGGGTGCGCAAGGCAGCAACTAGTGTCGTGTCTATGTAGATAGAAGACCGAATTCATTGTGTGCCAATGGGGTCAGCGAGGAGGTCAGCACAATATGCGTGCAGATAGCTTCACCCAGGACTGGGTGCCACACTAGTGAGTGTGACCGTAGATGAAGCGGTAGTCATTGCTGCGCTGCGCGCGGCCGGAGCCCGGTTCGCGCTGGTGCACGGCAGCCGGGCCGTGGATGGCTCAACGCGTCCCGATAGTGACCTTGATATCGGCGCATGGTGGGAAGGTCAAGCACCTGACTCATGGGAGGTGCCACTGCCGGGTTACGTCGATCTCGTGGTGCTCAATACCGCACCGCTGTGGCTCGCGGGCAGGATCGCGCAGCACGGGCAGCTGTTATTTGACGACGATCCGGCGTCACGGGTTCGGTGGCAGGCGGAGACACGGTTGCGATATCTCGACGATATCCCTGCCCTACGTGGGCGCTACCAGCAACGACGCGCCGAGCTGGCTCATGGATCGCACCGTGGTTGATGCCGAGCGGCTGGACCGTTTACTAAGCCGGGTTGCCGACGATATTGCTGTACTGGCTGGTTTTAATGCGCGACGAGATATGCTGCTCAGCGAGCAGATCACACTCGCTGCGCTGAAGTATTACTTCATCACCGCAATCGAAGGCTGCGCAAAGGTGGCGCAGCACATCATCGCGGCACAGGGGTGGCCGGTTGCGGAGAGTAACGCCGACGCCATTCGACGGTTAGGTTCGCACGAGGTGCTAAGGCTGCCGGCAGCCGAGGCAGTGGCGCGGGCAGTTGGATTTCGAAACATTCTCGTGCACGAATACGCCGAGACCGATGACCGCCGCGTTGTTGCCCAGCTTGACCGACTGCCCGAACTGGAAGCCTTTGTGGCGGCTGTAGCCCAGTGGCTCATCAAGCAGCGGTAGCACCGCACTTTGGGCTGTGGCCAGCACACCCTTCACAGCTCCGGCCCCTGACCGATCAGTTGATGCCGCTACGAACCATTGAGCGCGGGTCACGTTCTTCTTTTGGGCTCTTCGCCAAGCTAGCCGCAGCTGTAACCCCTAGCGTCACAACGATCACGCCCAGCGACAGCCAGATTGGGAGATGTGGCGCCCAAGGGATTGGCTCGCCGCCGTTGATGAAGCCGATTTGATTCTCGTTCATAGCTTCCAGCACGAGCTTCACCCCAATGAACCCCAGGATTACTGCCAAGCCGCGGCTCAGATATACCAACCGCTCCAACAGGTGGCCGAGCAGGAAGTACAGCTGGCGCAGCCCCATCAGCGCGAAAACGTTGGCCGCAAAGACCAGGTAGGCCTCTTTGGTGAGCCCAAAAATGGCCGGAATGGAGTCTACGGCGAAAAGTAAATCGGCCGTGCCGATGGCCACCATCACCACGATCATGGGGGTGAACAGCTTGCGACTGCCACGTATAACGCGCAGGTTGCCGGAGTCATAATCGTCGGTCATTGGCAGCACGCGACGCGAGCATCGCACTAGCGCGTTTTCTTTGTACTCCACATAATCATCAGAGCGAATAAGTTGATAGGCGGTGTACAGCAGAAATGCACCAAAGATATAAAAGACCCAGATGAATTGGTTGATGGCCGCGGCACCGGCTGCGATGAACACTCCGCGCATTAGCAGCGCTAGTACGATGGCCGCCATCAACACTTTCTGCTGGTAATCGCGAGGCACGCAGAATCTGCTCATGATGATCACGAACACGAACAGGTTATCCACGCTCAAGCTGTATTCGGTGACCCAACCCGCGAAGAATTGGCCACCATAACTGGGACCGGCAAAGAGCAGAACAGCTAAACCAAATAGCACCGCTAGGGCAACGTAGAAGATCACCCAGAAGCTGGATTCGCGCGTCGACGGTTCATGCGGTCGGCGCCCTATGATGATCAGATCGGCCAATAGAATCGCAACAAGTGCAGTAGCCGTGGCAATCCACAGCCAAATAGGCACATTCATGAAAACCTTCCGGTCGACAGGGTCAGCTCTGAGCCGATCGTTTCTCGAACCGGAGGTCTCTTCCGCCATAGCTGCTAGGCGACGGCCGGGGGAACCGGGCCGACATGAGAACTAGCCGACCGTGATGACGATTCCGCCGCGAAGGAATACTCCCCTCCCGCAATTAGCTTAACTTGAGGAAGATTTGGGGTAGCTGCGAGTCCCCCTATCGGGAGGCGTCGTCACCGGCCCTGACGGGAACAGCGTAACCAGCTGCAAGTATCTTAAAGTGGTCGGTACGATAATCATAAACTGGCTACTGTGCCGACCATAAAGTGGCTGATACAGTACGCGTGTGAATACACTGCACCGACGAGGCGCCGGCTGTTCGCGTATCCGGACCTCGAGCAGCCGGTAAAACGACTGTATGCGTCGCCGAAATAGAACGCCGTAGAGGCACGATCATTCGGCTCGACGACTCCGACGAACGAGCCGCCCTAGCCGCCGATCCCGCCGGGTATGCCTCCCGCCTGACCCGCCCAGTGCTCATAGATGAGTACCAACGAGTTCCAGCAATACTTGATGTCATCAAGCTCGATCTATCTCGACGGAACCAAGCCCCGGGATCCTGGCTATTAACTGGATCGATCTCGATCGAGGCCGTTACGGATGCGGCTGAGTCTCTCGGTGGTCGCCTCACAGACATAAATTTGGGCACGCTCACTCTTGACGAGCGTAATGACCGACCGGAACCGCATTTCGTCGCCCGACTACTCGCTGAGGGACCTAGCTTTTTGCGAGGGTGGCGTCCCAGTGAGCAGATTAGCCGGGAGGCACTGATAGCTGAAGCGATCCGAGGCGGATTCCCACTGGTGACCGATCGCGAGTCGGCTGCCAGCAGGCGTCGCGGGCTGCTGGACTGGGTCAATGCATCCGTTATCACCGATGGTGCAGCTATAGGCGGCGTCCGTGATGTGGAAAATCTCCGGCGTATGTTGCGTCTCTACGCATCGGCTACGGCATCCATAACGCCGAAAGATCGTCCGCTTGCCGAAAAGTTGGAAATTAATCGCCACACTGTCGCCGCTTATCGGGATCTCCTGACCAGTTTGCACGTCATGTGGGATCTTCCGGCGTTAGTACCCGGCAATGCAACCGGGCAAGTTACTAAAGCGCCTAAACTGCACCTCATCGATAGCGCGCTCGCAGCTACCCTAGCCGGAAGAGACCAGGAAGAATCACTGTCACGCGACCCCCAATTCACCGGGGCGTTAGTGGAAACCATGGTGGCCAATGACGTGCGGGTGCAAAGCAGCGTCCACGAGTCGCCCCCTAGATTGTTCCATTTTCGGGAAGACTCTCGCGAGGTAGATCTCGTCCTGGAAACGACGAGCGGACACATTTTCGGTATTGAAATTAAGCTCGCACCCAGTCCTGGAGACTCCGATCTCGGCGGTCTACGACGCCTTCGGCGATCCGCGGGAGCTAGATGGGCCGGAGGAGTCGTCCTTTGCCGCGTACCCGTTGGCCGGCTAACCGAGGATGAGTTAGCGATTGCACCGCTCGAAGCGGTATGGGACGTAACCGAGTAACTCATCGTCGCTTATCACAAAACTGTGTCCCGAACTCAAACAACCCCAGCGGCGTCCATGGACCTTAGCTCCTTCTTCAGCTCATTGATTTCGTCGCGGATCCGCCCCGCCAGCTCAAACTGCAGCTCTCGTGCGGCACCGAGCATTTGTTCGTTGAGGTTGGCGATGAGGTCGGCTAGCTCGGCTCGCGCCATCCCCGCACCGCGAGCGACGACCTCACTCCCCCTGCGCGAGGACAGACCAGGAACGGGCGATTTGCCACGGCTTTGCTGGCGCCCACTACCACCGAGCAGTTCGCTGTTGTCGGTATCTTCAGCGGAGCGATAGATGCCATCTAGGATGTCCACAATCTTTTTCCGCAGTGGCTGCGGATCGATGCCGTGCTCAGTGTTGTACGACAGCTGTTTAACGCGCCGTCGGTCGGTTTCGTCGATCGCCCGCTGCATGGACTTGGTGACGGTGTCGGCATACATGTGGACCTGACCGGAAACGTTTCGGGCCGCCCGCCCAATGGTTTGGATCAGCGAGGTTTCACTGCGCAGAAACCCTTCTTTGTCCGCGTCGAGGATGGAAACCAAGGAGACTTCAGGCAGGTCGAGCCCTTCCCGAAGCAGGTTGATTCCGACCAGCACGTCGTAGTCACCTTTGCGGAGCTGACGCAGCAGCTCCACTCGGCGCAGCGTGTCAACCTCTGAGTGTAGGTAGCGCACGCGAATACCAAGCTCGAGCAGATAGTCAGTGAGGTCTTCGGACATTTTCTTGGTGAGGGTGGTAACCAAGACGCGCTCATCGCGCTGCGCTCGCACTCTGATCTCGTGGACCAGGTCGTCGATCTGTCCTTTGGTGGGTTTGACTACCAACTCAGGATCGAGCAGGCCAGTGGGCCGAATCACCTGTTCCACGAACTCGCCCCCGGTACGGTCCAGCTCGTATGACCCTGGGGTAGCAGACAAATACACGGTTTGGTTGGTGCGCTCCAGGAATTCATTAAACTTCAACGGACGATTATCCATAGCGCTAGGTAGTCGGAATCCGTGCTCCACCAAGGTACGTTTCCGGGATGCATCGCCCTCATACATTCCGCCGATCTGCGGTATAGAAACGTGAGACTCATCTACGGTGAGCAAAAAATCGTCTGGGAAATAGTCGATCAGGCAGTGGGGGGCTGAACCGGGCGGTCGCCCGTCAATGTGCCGTGAATAGTTCTCTATGCCAGAGCAAAAGCCGACCTGTTGCATCATCTCAATGTCATAAGCAGTGCGCATCCGTAGCCGCTGCGCTTCCAGTAGTTTGCCTTGACGCTCCAGCTCGGCTAACCGCTCCGCAAGCTCAATCTGGATAGCAGAAATTGCGCGTTCCATCCGCTCTGGGCCGGCGGCGTAATGCGTAGCTGGAAACACGCGTACAGCGCTGGCCTCCCGAACTACCTCTCCAGTGAGAGGGTGCAGGTAGTACAGTTTTTCCACCTCGTCGCCGAACATTTCGATGCGCACCGCGAGCTCTTCATACACCGGGAAAACTTCGATGGTGTCTCCCCGGACGCGAAACGTGCCGCGGGTGAAAGCTACGTCGTTTCTGGTGTACTGCACGTCGACCAATCGGCGCAGCAGAGCGTCCCGATCATGTTGCTGGCCTAGCTCCAGCTGCACACTGTGCTCCAGGTACTCCTGGGGGGCACCAAGGCCATAAATGCACGACACGGTTGCTACCACGATCACATCACGCCTGGTGAGCAAACTCATGGTTGCCGAGTGGCGCAACCGCTCCACCTCGTCGTTAACCGAGGAGTCTTTCTCGATGTAGGTATCGCTCTGCGGGACGTACGCCTCGGGTTGGTAGTAGTCGTAGTAGGAGACGAAGTACTCCACCGCGTTGTCGGGGAAGAACTGCCGAAGCTCATTTGCCATTTGCGCGGCAAGCGTCTTATTGGGTTCAATCACCAACGCGGGACGTTGTAGTTTCTCTACCAACCAGGCGGTGGTAGCGGATTTGCCGGTGCCAGTGGCACCGAGCAGCACAATGTCTTTCTCACCGTCACGGATCCGTCGTTCCAAGTCAGCAATTGCCCGCGGTTGATCACCCGAGGGGTCGTAATCGCTGACCATGCGAAACGGCGCGGCCGAGCGGATGGCTTCGGTAGGAACGAGAGAGGTAGTGGGCATGCTGGCTACGCTACGCTGCGGGTGTGACAGGAGATTACTGAATACTGGGCTAATCCCCTCCGGACCTAATCTAGATGGTTGATTCCAAGGGGTGTTGTCGGTGTGGCTGCTGGGGTTTGAGGGCGGGGGTGTCCAGGATCGGCGTTGTTAACCCAATGTCGAATTTTGGAGACCCGTCATGGACGTCGATTTGGACACCCTCGCTACTG
>JBBSOC010000022.1:0-29502 GCA_038260095.1 Mycobacteriales bacterium
CATCCGCTGAGCCACGACGAGTTTGGTGCCCACGCCATCAGTGGAGGACGCCAGCAGTGGCTTGCTGAACTTGGAAATGTCTAGCGCGAACAGACTGGCAAATCCGCCCAGGTCGCCGACCACTTCAGGCCGAAATGTTTTGCGCGCTTTGGGTTTGAATAACTCAACCGCGCGGTCACCCGCTTCTAGGTCAACGCCTGATTCGGCATACGTGATTCCCGATGGGCTGGTGTAGGTACCTACGTTGCCCGGGCTACTCCAGGCTCCGGACGCAGTCTGCGTATCCCGGCCTCTGGTGGCGTTACTCACACTCGATCCTCTCCGATCTGCAGCACGGCGCTATCACCTACGACTAGCGGCATCGGCGGTGAGGTGATGCTGTTCGAGTTGGTGCTTTCCTAAGTGTTCTTTACCCGGAATACCAATCGGATACACGCCATCAAAACACGCCCGGCAGAGCCGAGAGGCTGGCTGGTCGGTTGCGGCAATCAGACCATCCAACGAAACGTAGCCCAGCGAATCGGCACCCACAGATTTCCGGATTTCATCAACACTAATCCCATTAGCGATGAGCTCAGCGGGACTGGCGAAATCGATACCATAGAAGCACGGCCATTTCACCGGTGGCGAAGAAATTCGAATATGAACTTCAAGGGCACCTGCCTCTCGCAACATTCGCACTAAAGCGCGCTGCGTATTGCCGCGCACAATCGAATCGTCAACAACTATGAGGCGTTTACCTCGAATAACGTCCCGCAACGGGTTGAGCTTAAGCCGAATGCCCAGCTGTCGGATGCTTTGCGAGGGTTGAATGAACGTCCGTCCAACGTAGGCATTTTTCACCAGTCCTAGGCCATATGGAATTCCGCTCTCCTGGGCATATCCCACCGCTGCCGGCGTGCCGGACTCTGGCACCGGAATCACTAAATCGGCATCCACGGGACATTCCCGGGCCAAGGTGCGACCCACTTCCACCCGAGCCGCATGCACACTTCGACCAGATAACGTGGTGTCGGGACGCGCGAGGTAGACGTATTCGAATAGGCAGCCCTTCGGCGAGGGCGGCGCGAAATGCGCTGACCGGAGCCCATCGGCGTCGATCGCCAACAGCTCACCTGGCTCGACCTCTCGTACAAACGAAGCGCCAACGATGTCGAGCGCGGCAGTCTCACTTGCTACCACCCAACCGCTCTCTAGTCGCCCCAGCACTAGCGGGCGCACTCCGTGTCGATCCCGAGCCGCATACAGCGTGGTTTCGTCCATGAAAACAAAGCTGAAGGCGCCCTGTAGCTCCGGAAGTAACTGCAGGGCCGCGGCGTGAATGCCGTCGTCACTGTCAGCCAGCAACGCCGTCACGAGAGCGGTATCGCTCGTGGAAACCGGGCCGCCGTCCGTCAAGTTACGGTCGGCAACCCGCTTGGCCAGCTGCGGCGTGTTCACTAAATTGCCGTTATGGGCCAGAGCGACGGTAGTGCCAGAGGGGGTGGAACGCAACGTAGGCTGGGCGTTCTCCCACACCGATGAACCAGTCGTCGAGTAGCGAGTGTGACCGATAGCCAAGGTGCCGTTGAGCGAGGCCAAGGTGGACTCGTCAAATACCTGGGCCACCAGACCGAGCTCTTTAAATACCACCAACCTGGCGCCATCGCTCACCGCTATACCCGCGGCTTCCTGCCCCCGGTGTTGTAGCGCATACAGCCCGAAGTATGCGAGCTTGGCAACCTCACCACCTGGCGACCAGACGCCAAAAACACCACACGCGTCTTGCGGGCCTTTGTCCTGGGGGTCGAGATCGTGAGTGAGCTTGCCGTCACCTTTGGGCACATGCCCATCATAGTTGACAGTGTTTGCCTATGGGCCTTCAGTGCGAAAATTGCGGCTAAGCGCTTAACGTGGTTTCATAGACGCCATGCAGATTCAACAGCTTTCCCGGTCGTTTCAGCTCGACGCCGACGTAGCTGTCTGTTGCATGTGTAGCATGTCCACCGCGTGTTGTTGCCGCTAAGCGTTTACTACCGCAAACCTGGGTAGCGCGCGGCTTCCGTCCGCAGGGATAGCCACGTACGCGCTTTCACCAGGGTGTCGCAGTGCCGCGGTAAGTATCACAATCCGCGCTGCACGCGAGTTCCGCCAATTCCGCTTCGTCATTTGCGTGGCGCTTCGACTGCCTTGGCGCCAAGGCGCCCCTTCTTGCGTATTACAGGATTATCGTGAGCCTCACTTCCTACCTCAACCACCTTGATAAACAGCGCAGAGCTGGTGTCGTTTCCGGATTAGAAAGGTTAGACACCGACGACCGAGCGGAGCTTACCGCTTATTTAGAGCGGCTGGGTAAACGCATCGAACATGAAATCAAATTCGCCGAAACGTACATGTTCGCTCCCGCTGCTTGGCCAAGCAGCGCTCTAAGCGAAGCCGCAAACAAGTGGGCCGATCCAATATTGCGACACATGCTGGTATTCCACCCGGACTACGTTGCTGTGAGTGTGCCCGCTGCTGTACCGATTTATCGAGAATTTAACGGAGTATCAGACCTGTGGGTTATACGGATTCCGAGCGGTTTTGTCGGTGAGCTTGACCTAGACAGGTCAGCCGCGTTGCAGGTAATAGGCGATCAGCCGCTACTGGTAAACGGAGAGTGGCAGCGGCGAGCTATGCCGGCTTTGCTCGAGGGCAGCCAGCCCCACTCCTTGGAAGCGGCCAGCACCGGCAATACGCTCGCGGTAGTAGTGGCTTCACCAGCTCTAGTGGACAGTAAACCTGACGGGCAATGGCTAACGGACCGCCGCGCTCCCGCTACCACAACCCAACAAGAACCGCAGAAAGGTCGGCACGGACCCCGCTCTGGGTTAGCCGGCCATCCCGGGTTGCCGCACTCCAGCTCAGCTGCCCCGTTGCCACCAACAGCCACGTCACAGGATCGGTCTCGACCACGTTAGGCGGCGTGCCGCGGCGGTGAGTAGGAGTCTGTAGCCCGGTTGGGATGTTCGGATTACCGTGCTGAGCTGTACCGCACTGCACAGCTCCGTACGGTGGCACGCGTACCTCCACTGCGCGGCCGGGTGCTTGTCGGGCCAGCGCATGCAGCAAATGCAGCACGGCTGCCTGCAACGTAACGGGCTCAGGGCGTTCACCAGCATCCAGTGCCGTCAGTGCCGCGCGCACCGCATCCGGGGCTACTACTGACCTAGGCATGCGCCAGCAAAGCGGTGGGAACCGTGGCATGCGCGCGAGCCAGCTCGTCCAGACTCAGCGTGAATTGACCCCGCAGCTCCAGCTGCGCGGTGCCAGTAACTACGCCCAGTTCGGTGTAGGGCACCGCGTGCTGCGCGCACAGCTGCCGCAGTTGGGCGGCCGCACCGCCAGGCACACATACCAGAGCCCGCGCACCAGACTCTGAGAACAACTGCATGAATACATCCGAGCCGGTCGGCAGCTCAATATAAGCGCCCCGCTTGCGGTGCAGACAAGACTCGACCAGCGCTTGCGCCAGCCCACCGTCGGAGAGATCGTGCACGCCAGTGAGTAGCTGCGCCGACCCGGCATCGGCTAGTACCGCGGCTAAAGCCGCCTCGGCGGCAAAGTCCACCATTGGCGGAACGCCACCCAGGTGCTGATGAACAACCCATGCCCATTCAGAACCGGATACCTCGTCGCGGGTCTGCCCCAGCAGCACAATGGCATCGCCAGCACTTCCCAAACCTGAAGGAATCCGCTTGGTGACGTCTGCGCTCACACCCAGCACCCCGATCACGGGGGTGGGGTGAATCGGCGTCTCGCCAGTCTGGTTGTAAAAACTGACATTGCCGCCAGTGACCGGGATTCCCAGCGCGAGACAGCCATCAGCGAGCCCACTCACAGCCTGCGCGAACTGCCACATCACTTCCGGGTCTTCCGGGCTGCCAAAGTTCAGACAGTTCGTCACAGCAATCGGGCGGGCACCGCTAGTGGCCACATTGCGATACGCCTCGACGAGCGCAAGTTGCGCCCCCGCGTAAGGATCCAGCCGGGCATAACGGCCGTTACCGTCAACAGCCAGCGCAATGCCGCGCTGCGTCTGCTCATCAATACGCAGCAAACCAGCGTCAGCCGGCTGGGCGAGCACGGTGTTGCCGCCCACGTATCGGTCGTATTGCCGCGTGACCGGCTCTCGGCTGCACAGGTTAGGGCTGGCGGCCAGGGTCAGCAGCGTGTCCCGAAGCTCGGTAGCACTACTCGGTCGCGGAAGCTTACCTGCATCATCGGCGCGTATCGCGTCGAAATCGACAGGACGACGCATTGGCCGCTGATACACCGGACCTTCGTCGGCCAAGCTGGCCGGCGGCACGTCTACCACCGCTTCACCGTGCCAGGTGATCACCAAGCGTTCTCCGTCAGTGATCTCGCCGATTATGGTCGAGTGCACGCCCCAGCGTTGTGCCAACGAAAGCACCGAAGCCGCGTCGTCTGGGCGCACGATAGCAAGCATCCGCTCTTGGGATTCGCTGGCCAAGATCTCGTGCGGCGCCATGCTAGCTTCCCGCAGCGGTACTCGCTCGAGATACACCCGCATCCCGGAGCGACCAGCAGCGGCGGTTTCAGTCGTGGCACAGGTGAGTCCAGCTCCACCGAGGTCTTGGATCCCCACCACAAGCTCGTGCTCAAAAAGCTCTAAGCAACACTCGATGAGCAGTTTCTCGGTGAACGGGTCGCCTACCTGAACACTGGGCCGCTGCGCCGCTGCGTCTTGATCGAAAGCAGCGCTGGCCAGCACCGACACGCCACCGATGCCATCACGCCCGGTCTTCGCGCCCAGTAGTACAACCAGGTTACCGACACCTGTAGCCGCGGAGCGCTGAATCTGGCCGACCGGCATTACGCCGACGCAGAGCGCGTTTACCAGCGGATTCCCTTGATAGCAGGGATCAAATACTACCTCTCCACCAATGTTAGGTAGGCCTAGGCAATTGCCATACCCGGCAACTCCGGCAATGATCCCGCTTGCCACCCGCGCAGTGTCAGCTGCCTCGGGCGCACCAAAGCGCAGCGAATCCATCACAGCTATGGGGCGAGCACCCATGGTCAAAATGTCGCGGACGATTCCGCCGACGCCAGTGGCGGCACCTTGATAAGGCTCAACGTAGCTAGGGTGATTATGGCTCTCGATCTTGAATGTCACCGCAAGGCCGCCACCCACATCGATCACGCCAGCGTTCTCCCCCATGCCAACGAGCAAGGCATCGGAAGCGGGGGCTTTCTCCGCAAACTGGTGCAGGTGCACTTTGCTGGACTTGTACGAGCAGTGCTCACTCCACATCACCGAGTACATTGCCAGCTCGGTCTGCGTAGGACGGCGTCCTAGAATTTGGTGGATGCGGGCATATTCGTCGTCTCCCAGGCCCAGCTGCGCATACGGCTGAGCCTGATCGGCAGTCTGGCTGGCTAGCGTCACGGTGTCTATGACGTCGACGGAACCAGAGCTCATGCCACCAGCCTTTGCAGTACGGAGGTGAAGAACTGCAGCCCATCGGCTGATGGACCGGTCAGCGGATCAATTGCGTGCTCGGGGTGTGGCATCAGGCCCACCACGTTTCCGGCTGCGTTGCTGATTCCTGCGATGCTACGCGCGGCGCCGTTGGGGCTTTGGCCAAAGTAGCGGGCCACAACGTGGCCGTCTGCTTCCAACTCGTCGAGCGTCTTGCTATCCGCGACATAACGGCCCTCGCCGTGCTTGAGTGGGATCACCACAGTCTGGCCAGGCTCATAGCCCTGAGTCCAGTCTGTGTTGGTGCGCTCAATGACCAGCTGCTGATCCTGACAGCGAAATAGCTGGTGATCGTTGCGGGTGAGCGCTCCGGGCAGTAGATGCGCTTCGCAGAGCACTTGAAATCCGTTGCAGATACCCAGCACCGGCAGCCCGACTGCGGCCTGCTCGATGACCAGGCGCATCACGGGGGCGAACCGGGCGATCGCGCCGGCACGCAAATAGTCACCGTAGGAGAAACCGCCGGGTAGCACAACAGCGTCAACCCCGTGCAGGTCGGCGTCAGCGTGCCACAGACTTACCGGCTCGGCGCCAGCAGCGGCCACCGCGCGCAGTGCGTCGCGGTCGTCGAGCGAGCCGGGAAACGTGACAACCCCTACCCGAACGCTCATCGGAGCTGGCCAGTGTCTACAACGTCAGCCTCGTCGTCTACTCGCAGCACAAAGTCTTCAATCACCGGATTGGTCAGCAAACTGGCCGCGATGCGCTCGATATCGGTGCGCTGCGCAGCTGTGAGTACACCATCGATTTCCAGCTCAAAGCGTTTGCCCTGCCGCACACTTCGCACGCCAGTACAGCCCAACGTGGGCAGCGCTTGCGCAATGGCTTGGCCTTGTGGGTCCAAAATCTCGGGCTTGGGCATTACGTCAACGACGACGCGGGCCATAAGGGATAGCTCCTCGTTCAAAGGTCAGCAGACAACTTCTCCACTACGGAATTAAACTGTAGCGAAACTGGCTCTAAGCGGCTTTGGCGGAATGCGCCCGTTCCGCGATGAGGCGCTGCAGGTCGACGACAGAAACGACGGATTCACCAGGATCAGCCGCGAGTCTGTCAAGTATCCACTGCCGCATCAAGGTTGTGGTCGGAACATCAGAGGCCTGAGCCCGCGCTCGTACCTGATCCATGATGCTTTTGGTTAAGCGGATTGAAGAAGAGATCATGAGCTCTTCTTTAGGCGCGCTGCGTGGAGTAGCTCGAGAAATTTCTGCAGAGAAATCATGCCCATCCGCCCAAGCTGCAAGTTCGTCTATCTTCGTCATAGGTAACGCCCCTTCTCGCGGAACGCGCGCTTCTCTCTGTCGCTCATATTCCTTGCAGTCACTACGTAATCGCGTCCATCTTCAGCTTCAGCAAGTAGCACGATTAGATATCGGCCAGCAAGAGTTGTGCCAAATACTGCTGTGGTGCCATCCCGACTTAGGGTCTCAGTACTGTCTGCGGAGCTTGCGACTTCCTCTACTTCTTCAGGTGTAACTGTGTGACGGGCTACGTGTTGTTCTGATCTTTCTGTCCACTTAACCTCCCGAAACACCCAAAGACCGTACCACGCCGGGGTTCATTTTATACAATATTTAACTTGCAGAGGTAGCACCAGTAGATTCTAGTGTCGTGTAATCGATATCGTCGTTCGTCTGCTGGCGCTCAGGCGGCGCCTCGCTACGTTGTCGAAGGTTCCAGGTAGAACACCGCTACCTGGAACTTCTCCGCCTTGCGATCCATCCACCTGAACATCCAGCACCCTAAACGGAACACCGATTACACGACACTAAAGCAGTGATCCCGGCGTGTAGCTGGCGGCGTGAGGGTTGGCGGTCAGAATCGGTTCGATCTGAGCCACTACGTCAGCGACCTGCTCGGTCGCTGCGCCCGTGAGTGAAAGCGGATCAGCGAGCACCGCCTCCAACTGCGCCCGAGATAGCGGCAGGCGAGGGTCGGCCGCCAGCGCGCCGATCAGATCGCAGTCTTGGCCCTCGCGGGCGCCCAGGACCGCTGCCACCGAGTGTTCTTTGATGATCTCGTGGGCGCGCTCCCGGCCGAGCCCGGCGCCCACCGCCGCCAGCAGCACTTTCGTGGTGGCCAGGTATGGCAGGTAACGCGCAAGCTCGGTACCAACCACCGCCGGAAATACTCCAAACTCATCAAGCACCGTGATCGTAGTGTTGAACAGGCCATCCGCGGCGTAGCAAGCGTCCGGCAGCGCAACCCGCCGAACCACCGAACACGACACGTCCCCTTCGTTCCATTGATCACCGACCAGCTCACTGATCATCGACAGGTAGCCTCGCAGCACGACGGCAAGGCCGTTGATCCGCTCACAGGAGCGACTGTTCATCTTGTGCGGCATGGCGCTGGAACCCACCTGCCCTGCACGGAAACCCTCGGTCACTAGTTCATGCCCAGCCATAAGCCGGATGGTGGTGGCCAGATTGGCCGGGGCGGCGCTGGCCTGCACCAGCGCGGCGAGCACATCGAAATCCAGCGATCGGGGATACACCTGGCCAACACTGGTTAGCGTGTGGCTAAAGCCCAGGTGCCGCGCCACCCGGCGCTCGAGCTCGGCGAGTTTGGCTCGATCGCCGCCAAATAGCTCCAGGGTATCCGCGGCCGTGCCCACTGGACCTTTAATTCCACGTAACGGGTACTGCTCGATCAACGCTGTGACACGGTGAAAGGCCACTAGCAGTTCCTGTGCCACCGTGGCAAACCGCTTACCGAGCGTGGTGGGTTGCGCGGCGACGTTGTGACTGCGGCCAGTCAACACCAACGCGGCATGCTGGGCGGCAAGCTCCGCCAGCCGGGCCAACGTGGCAATCATCCGGTCGCGGAGCAACAGCAGAGCGTCACGCAACTGAGCCTGCTCAATGTTCTCCGTGAGATCCCGCGAGGTCAGACCTTTATGTATCTGCTCGTGTCCAGCGAGAGCGTTGAACTCCTCGATGCGCGCCTTTACGTCGTGCCGGGTGCGCCGCTCCCGCGTAGCGATCGACTCGAAGTCCACCTGTTCGGCCACAGTCTCGTAGGCGGCGATCGCACCTTCTGGTACGTCAACCCCAAGCTCATGCTGCGCGCGCAGTACCGCGATCCACAACCGGCGCTCGGCAATGATTCGGCGCTGTGGGGCGAAGATCGCGGTCATCTCCGGCGAGGCATATCGCGAGGCGAGCACGTTCGGGACCATTGTCACCGCCGCGCACCTTTAGTAAGCACACCATCGATCGCCGCCGCGGCAATATCGCGGCGGAAATACGCTCCGTCGAAGGTGATCGTGGACGCGGCGCGATATGCCCGATCTCGCGCCTGAGCCAGGTCCTTCCCCACGCCCGTTACCGCGAATACGCGGCCCCCGCTAGTGACGAGCCGCTCACGATCATCGCGAACTGTGCCAGCATGAAAGATGTGTCCCTCATCACCCGGTTGATTCGCGCCCGTTTGATCCGCGCTCTCTCGATTCGCACCACCAAGGAAGCCGGTGATTTCCTCGCCGAAGTGGGCGTCGATGGGGTACCCGCGTGAGGCGAGCACCACAGTGACCGCGGATTCCTCTCGCCACCGCGGCGCAGGCTGTTGGGCGAGCGTTCCGGTAGCCGCGGCGTGTAGCAGACTAGCCAGTGGAGTCGCAAGTAAGGGCAGCACGGCTTCAGCTTCAGGGTCACCGAAGCGAGCGTTGAACTCCACGACTTTGGGCCCGGCACTGGTAAGCGCGAGACCGACGTAGAGCATGCCCGAAAATGGGATGTCCGCCTGGCGCAGCTCAGTGAGCGTAGGGTGCACCACACTGGACATCATCTGCTCGGTAAACCCTGATGGCAGCCATGGCAGCGGGCAGTAAGCGCCCATTCCGCCAGTGTTAGGGCCAGCATCACCGTCGCCGAGGCGTTTGAAGTCCTGCGCTGGCAGCAAGGGCACGGCCGTAACGCCATCGGTGACTACCTGCAATGACACCTCTGGGCCATCTAGATACTGCTCGATTACGACGCGCTCGCACGCCATGGCGTGGTTGAGTGCCACGTCACGATCGGTGGTGACCACCACTCCTTTGCCCGCGGCCAACGCATCGTCTTTCACCACATATGGCGGCCCAAACTCACCGAAAGCTTGGGTGGCTTGCGCCATGGATGAGCAGGTGCGAGACACCGCGGTAGGAACGCCAGCTTTGTGCATGATCTGCTTGGCGAAGGACTTTGAGCCTTCTAGCTGAGCCGCGGCGGCGGACGGCCCGAAACAGGCGACACCGGCTTGTCGCACCGCATCTGCTGCCCCCGCCACCAGCGGAACCTCGGGTCCAATCACTACCAGGTCGGCGTTCCAGCGGCCCGCCAACCGCGCAATCTGCTCCGGGCTGGAAAGCTCGACCGGCGCCAACTCGGCAAGCTCAGCGATACCAGAGTTGCCGGGGGCACAGCATAACGCTGTGACGGCGGGGTCCACCGCGAATGTGAGGCACAACGCATGTTCGCGGCCACCACTGCCGATCACCAAAACGCGCACGATATGAGGGTACGGGTGGCATCTGTGGGGGCTAGGCGCAGGTACCCGCCTAGCCCCCACAGATGCCACCCGCCAGAACTCCAGACCCTACCGACCGGCAGGTCTAGTCGCGCCGATGTACTTCGGCTTACCCGCGATGCTTTGCTCCTTCACGACCTGACCGAAGTCAGGCGCATTCACCATCCGGTCTCCGCCCAGCGACATTCCGACATGAGTAACGTTGTTTGGGGAGTCGCCGAAGAACAGCAAGTCGCCCGGCTTGTGATCAGCTCCGGCTGGCAAACGTGGACTTTTATTATACTGGTCTTGGGCGGTGCCCCGAGCGCCGTGCCAGACACCAGCGGCTTTATACGCCGCGTCGGTCAGCCCAGAGCAGTCGTACCCCTTACCACCGTTGCCGCCCCAGACATAGGGCATGCCCTGCTTACTACAGGCGAACTTTGCCGCCGCTACCCCCGGACTCGACGGACCTGACCCTAGAGAGCCACATCCTCCACCCGAGGATGCAGGGCCGGGTCGTGCCGGAGGTGCGGGGGCGGCGGCGGGGTTCACTGGAGCCTGGTGTCGGCGAGTAGGCCTTTGTATAGGTCCGGCCGCAGGTCCGGGTTGAGGAGTAGTCCCGTACGCAGATCCGTCTGCAGACCCGTGCTGCGGGCGGGTAGACCCGTGTGAACCGGGCCGGTATCCAGACCCATCTCCAGGCCCAGAAGGGCCATCAGATCCGTACGCAGATCCGTCTGCAGACTGATACGGGCGGGTAGGCCGGTGTGAGCGTGAGCCGGTAGGTCTGCGTGTAGATCCGTCTCCAGACCCAGAAGGGTTACTAGGATCGTACTGATCTCGGGATGGGTATGCCTCTCTTTGCTGAGAGCTCCCATTTCGCTGTGGGCGATCCCCTTGCGATTGCTCTTCTCCTCGGTGATTTCGCCGCCTGGTGGGTGTGGTCGCCGCCATGTAATCCGTCGTGTTTGGTTCAGCGATCGGCGTAGCCGGTGTGCCCACGAAACAACCGTCAGCTCCACCCTGCTCAGCAACGGTGGCGGTGGGACTCGTCGTTTCGCTCTCGGTGGCCGAGCTATAATCCCGCCCGGGCTCGGCTACCTCGTCGTTGGCCGCCTCACCACCGGTAACAGCGGGCACCTCGTCCGAGGACGCGCTGGCTGATTGGGGAGTGGTTTCCGGCTGGACCCCAGTGCCCTCGGTAGCCGGCGTCGGTAGATTGACCGGAGTGGCTAACGGCAAGGATGTCGGGCAGAACTTGGGAGCGGCGGCCGAACTGGAAATAGGCGTTACCGCCGCGGTGCGAGCAACATCAGAGTCATTTCCATCTGGCACCGCACCATGATGCGATGCTGCCCCCGCGGCCAAGGCCGCAACTAATGCCGTCACCACTTCCGCCATTTTTTGTACCATGGAACTCACCCACACTTTGCGTACGGCCCCGTAACAAAATGAAATTTCTTATGCATCAAAACTAGGGCCACCGTTACGTTAAAGTTAACTCCGCGGGGCCACAAAAAGACGTTCGTTTTCAACTTCTGTCCAAACAGTCAGGCGATACAGACGGACGGTTCGAATTCGAAGGAGCACCATGTTCAACAAGATCGCTATCGTGGGCATGGGTCTTATGGGGGGCTCCATCTGGAAACGCCTCGTGGCCGCGGGCTATCCGGTTTGTGGCTTCGACCGGAACCCGCAAACGCGAGCGGCGGCCCGAGCGATTGCCGCCACCACCTCCAACCGCGCCGCCGAGCAGGTTATGAGCACCATCCCCGCAGCTGTTGTTGGCGCGGACTTAGCAGTTATAGCGGTGGCTACGCCTGAAGTGGAGGACGTGCTGCGCGATATTTTCGCCACCGGCTATCGGGGTCTACTCACCGACATCACGTCCATTAAAGCTCCGGTGGAAAATTACATCCGAGTCAAATATCCGGGAACGCGCTGGATCGGCGGTCATCCCGTCGTGAGCTTTGAAAACGCTGGCTTTACCGCAAGCGACGCGAACCTGCTGGATGGGCGCCCCTGGGTGCTGTGCATTGACGCGGTGACCAAAAGCTCCAGCGCCCTGGCGGACTGGCTTGCGCTGGCTAAGCTCATCACCGATCTGGGCTATCGGGTGATGCCGATGAGCGCGGTTGACCACGACGTATCCATGGCGCGAATTAGCCATATTCCGCACTTGGTGGCCAGCGCTGTGACCCGCACCGCGACCGTTGCCCCGGTCGCACCGGTTGCGCTGTCTCTGGCTATGAGCGGCGATGCGTTCGCTGAGGTAACTCGCGTGGCTGGGACTACCGCGGAGCGGACCGCGGAATTCTGTGCCTTCAACTTGACCGCGCTCGACGCTGAGTTGGAGCACATGATCGAACAACTCAATCAAGCCCGGCACATCATGCGGCGCCCCGGTGCCGTTCCCGCGCTGAGCCGCTGGTTCGAGCCTGCCCAAGCCGCGAGAACTGTGTGGCCTGCTCACAGCGGTACACCACAGCGCAGCCCAGCCAGCCTGGAGCAGCTACTCAAGATCGGCCGCGTTGGCGGCTGGATCACCGAGGTGCACGGCGGCGAGATCACCGCCGTGTTGCCGGAGCCCTAAACGCACGAGGCGTTGAGCTGACGGAGTTGCGTGATAGCGCAAGTAGGGTGGCTGCGCGGCGTGCCATGCCGCGCAGCCACCTCTAAGCACTAGACGGCAGGTACAGCCGGGGCACCCGGCACGGGCGGCACCGCAACCGGCGGAGTCGGTACAGGTGGCACAGGAAGCCCCGCCGGCGCAGGAACTACATCTGTAGGAAGCTTCGCTGGTACAGGTGGCACCGCCGCGGGCAAAGCCGGGACCGCCGCTGGTACAGGTGGCACCGCCGCGGGCAAAGCCGGGACCGCCGCTGGTACAGGTGGCACCGCCGCAGGCAAAGCCGGGACCGCCGCTGGTACAGGTGGCACCGCCGCGGGCAAAGCCGGCAGTCCGGCAGGTGCGGGAGATGCCAGCTCCGTAGCGGCGACTGCTTGATGGGCAACAAGTAATGCTGCCGCGGTAAGACCGGTTGCTAGCGATGCTTTGATTACGGCTGATCGTTTACTCATGTTGAGAACACCTCCGCTTGTGGCGGCACCGGCGCTGCCAGTGCCGAACAGCTCTTAAAGCCGCTCCTGGTTTCTCGCCACACCTAACAATTCGATATGCGAGCTTGACTAGTATTAGACCTAATTGATCTGAACACCACAATTGTGAGAAATGTAATCTAAAAGTAGTAAAAGCAATAACGGGCGTTGTGTCCGCTACTGGGCAGTCCATTGTTTTCAAGCCCATGTCACTCACACACCCGATTGGCGCTTCCATAAGAGCCTGCGATCAGCCACCCGACCCCGTAGAGTGAATTGGTCGCACTGAATGCGGCGATACTTTCATCACTCACCTCGAAGGCCGCCGTGAAAAAACTATCGACCATCGTGCCCGCTGTTTTCCTCGTCCTCGTATTGGTGGCAAGCCCGGCGATGGCAGACAGCAAACCGGTAGAGACTTCTTCCGCTTGCGTACTGCAGTCCGGGGAGCACAACGATGGTTACGCCGCGTTTCCTTCTGTCACGCACACCAGTAGCGGACGTATTCTTGCTACCTGGTGGCTAGGCACGGGGCATCAGAGCGCTGGCGGAAAGATCATGCTCAGCGAGTTAATCCACCCCCGCGCCCAGTGCGGATGGAGCAAGCCTCGGATCATCGCGTCCGAACAGTCCCAGAAGTACAACATTGGGCCGGCTGGAATCACCGAAGCTGGCGATGGAACCCTGCTCATCGGTGTGGTCCGCTACGAAGCTCAGTCAGCCACATCGGCTCGTGACTTCCGTTCCTACGTCATACGCTCCAAGAACGGCGGGAAGACCTGGGGACCGCTAACACCCCTTAAAGCTGGCTATGGCGGCGACATCTCCTACCCGGCGTCGTTGAAAACTTTGCCCGACGGCAGCGTGCTCGCGGCGCTGTATGGAAACGACAACCCCGACGTGGCATACGACGGGAAATGGTATGTGCGCCTTGCCCGCTCCACTAATGGCGGACGAACGTGGAGACCGTGGGGAACGGGGGTTCCCAGGGTTTCAGGGCGACAGTGGGCCGAGCCCCAGCTTCTGGTTGATAGTGCCGATGGCCGCCGGCTACTCATGGCGTTGCGGTACGACGCGCCTCGTGGTGCCAGCGACACATCTGGGGCTTTCCTCGTCCAATCCAGCGATAAAGGACAGACCTGGAGCACGCCGCGGCGGATAACCAGCAAAACTTCCGGTATGCCCACTATCGCCCGACTCCACAATGGCTTATACGCGTTGGCCTACCGCGATATGGACCACAAAGGGTTCCCTTTCCGTTACGCGACCAGCCGTGACCTCACGACCTGGACGATGGGCAATGACGTCACTGGCGGCTCCAACCGACGCATGTTATATAGCGGTATCGCTAGCATCGACAGAAATAACACGGTGGTCGTTTACGGACTAGAAAATCCCGAAAGCGATCCTGCCGGTTGGGCGAGCGTCCACTCGGCGCTCATCGCTGACGGATAAGACCTGCTGCGGGTCTCTTCCCTCCACCGGGACTTTCTCCACCAGATCGACCCGCTATTCTCAACCGGTCGCGACCTGGTGAAGGATGGCCTATGAAATCAAGCATCGAACTCTCCGATCGTGAGCGCGCCAAACGCAGCGCTCTGATCGCTCTGGCTGTCGTGGCCGTGGCCGGCGTTTTCACCCTGGGCTGGTACTGGCTTGTGGGTGTGGACCAGCCCAAAGACAACCCCCGCGTCATAGTGGGGAAATACATGAGCGCCGTCCGCAGCAAAGACGTCCATACGGCTCAAGATCTACTCTGCGCGGAGCTAGCCAAGAATAAGCAAGATGTCGCTGATCGAGCTAAGCGTTTCCGTAAGCTGGAGTACAGCATTGGCCGTGCCAGCAAGCAATCTGACACCGAGTACCGGGTCGACGTTGCCGTGGACGCCGTAGTTAACCTCTCCGGGCAAGACACACCCACCAAAACCACATATATCTTCAAAGTAATCCAGGAAAACGACGACTGGCGAGTCTGCGGCATCACCACCTAGCGGGAGAGCCCGACGGGTACGGAACCCAGGTTGAACTCTAAGCTGGGGGAGGGAATGCGCGGGTCAGTGCCACGACTTGCTGCCGGATTCGCGGCGTAACGTCGTCAGCATCCCCTTTGGCAAGCGCAGTGACGACCTCATCCATCCAACCCGCTACCTGCGCCATGTGCTCTGGAGCCATACCCCGAGTAGTCATCGATGGGGTGCCGATCCGCAGGCCAGAGGGGTCAAATGGCTTGCGCGGATCGAAGGGAACTGTGTTGTAGTTAGTCTCGATGCCAGCAGCATCTAGCGCCTTCGCGGCCGCCTTGCCTGTGACATTTTTAGACGTCAGGTCGATCAAAATTAGGTGATTGTCGGTGCCACCGGAGACGAGCTCGAAGCCGCGTTCAGTGAGACCCGCCGCCAGCGCCCGCGCATTCGCCACCACATTGTGAGCGTATGTTCGGAACTCCGGCGTGGCCGCTTCCTTCAATGCCACCGCGATGCCGGCAGTCGTGTGATTGTGCGGGCCCCCCTGCAAACCAGGGAAGACTGCCTTGTCGATTGCCTTGGCATGTTGCTGAGTGCACATGATCATCGCACCTCGTGGACCCCGGAGCGTCTTGTGCGTGGTCGTAGTGATCACATCCGCATGGCCAACCGGCGACGGGTGCGCGCCACCGGCGATCAAACCAGCAATGTGAGCGATATCTGCCACAAGTACAGCATCGATCTCGCGCGCGACTTGGGCGAAACCCGCAAAGTCAATCGTGCGCGGAATCGCGGTGCCGCCACAGAAGATCAGCTTAGGGCGTTCGGTCAGGGCGAGATCGCGAACGTGGTCCATATCTAGCTGACCAGTGTCGTGGCGCACCCCGTACTGCACGGACTTAAACCATGTGCCTGTGGCCGAAACAGCCCAGCCGTGCGTAAGGTGGCCGCCCATCGGGAGCGACATGCCCATCACAGTCTCACCGGGCCGCAAGAACGCCAGATACACCGCGAGGTTGGCCGGAGATCCCGAATACGGCTGTACGTTGGCATGATCGGCGCCAAATAGTGCGGTAGCCCGGTTGATGGCTAACTGCTCGATCGGGTCGATGAACTGCTGACCTTCGTAGTAGCGCTTTCCCGGATAGCCCTCGGAGTATTTGTTGGTTAGCACAGTACCGGTGGCTTCCAGCACGGCAGCTGAGACGTAATTTTCCGACGGGATCAGCCGAATTACTTCGTCTTGGCGGCGCTCCTCAGCGCGCACCAGCTCGGCGATGTCCGGGTCGGTCTTCCGCAAGGCGGTATTGGCGTCAGTCACCTGGGTGCACTCCTCATACATGGGGTAGTAAGCAAACCTTACCTAGCCGGAACCCGTTGCTGATCCAGCACAAGATCGTGTAGTACCACATTGTGGTCTCGACCCGGTCCGACTCCGATCACGCTGATCCGAGCCCCTGAGAGCTCTTCTAGACGCCGCACGTAGCGCTGCGCGGCTACGGGTAGCTGTTCGAACCGCCGGGCATTCGAAATGTCTACCCTCCAGCCGGGCAGCTCCTCATACACCGGCACGGCGTGGTGGAATTCCGTCTGGGTCATCGGCACGTCGTCGCAGCGCTTGCCATCTACCTCGTATCCGACACACACCGGAATGCTGTCTAGCCCGGTGAGTACGTCGAGTTTGGTGAGAAAGAAATCGGTGATGCCGTTCACCCTGGCCGCGTATCGAGCTATTGGGGCATCAAACCAGCCGCAGCGCCGGTCCCGGCCGGTGGTGACGCCAATCTCACCGCCCGCCTTTCGCAAGAACGCGCCTTTGTCGTCGAGCAACTCGGTGGGAAAAGGACCCGAACCTACTCGCGTGGTGTATGCCTTCAAAATCCCGATGACCCGACTGATCTGGGTGGGACCGATACCGCTCCCTACCGCGGCGCCCCCCGCGGTAGGGCTTGACGAAGTAACAAATGGGTACGTGCCGTGATCGACATCAAGCAGCGTGCCCTGAGATCCTTCCAAAAGCACGTTCTCGTCACGCTGCAAAGCCTCATTAAGCAGTAGCCGAGTGTCGCAGATGTGGCCGGCGAGCCGCTGGGCGTAACCTGCGTACTCCTCACATACCGCATCAGCATCAATCGCTTTGCGGTTGTATACCTTCACCAGCAGCTGATTCTTCTCCCGAAGGGCCACCTCGAGCTTGGCGCGGAAGATGTTGGCATCGAGCAAGTCGGCTACGCGAATGCCAATCCGAGCAACTTTGTCGCCATACGCTGGACCAATCCCTCGGCCAGTCGTACCGATTCGCGAGCTACCCAGATAGCGCTCAGTGAGCTTATCTAACGCACGGTGGTAGGGCATGATCAGATGCGCATCTGCGCTCAGCAACAACCGTGAGACATCGACACCGCGCTCGGCGAGGCCATCCATCTCGTCCAGGAGCACACCCGGATCAACCACAACGCCGTTGCCGATCACAGGTATACACCCGGGTGTGAGTATTCCCGAGGGAATCAGATGCAGAGCGTATTGCTGACCGTCGGGCGTGATGACGGTGTGGCCGGCGTTGTTACCGCCCTGATACCGCACGACATAGCGAACTCGGCCACCGAGAAGGTCGGTGGCCTTACCTTTACCTTCGTCGCCCCACTGGGCGCCAATTATCACCAATGCTGGCACGCCTGAAAGGCTACCCACGTGCATGTTGTTGTTCTGGCCCCGGGCTCGCATAACCGAGTGCCGGTGTTGAGCTGCGCTGACGCGTTGCGGGCGTACTCGGTGGTTGAACAGGTCGAGATCCGACCAGCGCAATCCGATGCCGACATCGACGCCACGCTGACACTCGCCCACGACGAGAAAGCCCGACTAGTGGTCGCCGGCTCCGATGGTCTCGCCCGCGCGGTGGTACGACGGATGGTGAAAAGAGTGTTCGGGCCGGGGGGAAAGCCACAGCGCGCCGGCCTGGCGATCGATCGAACGATCCCTGACCTTGTGCCCTTCGCGATACTTCCGCTTGACGCTGACCCCGGCCTCCCAGATCTGGCCCGCGCTCTACAGCTACCCATGGCCGCGCATGAGGTAGCCGCGGCGGTCGTTACCGGCACGGTGGCGCGCTTCGACTTGTTTCGCAACGATCGGGGCAGCATCACGCTGCACGGCGCCCTGCTCGGTGGCGCTGTCGCCGGTCATCACGAAACACAGGGTAGGCCGATGGCATGGTGGGCGCGTATCGATGTTGACGACGCTGCACTATGTGATCCAGGAGAACCGCTGCTCGCGTGCGCCATCGGAAACGCCGCTGGCTACTCCCAGCTTGGAACGCTGCCATTGTTAAGCGCGGCAGACCCAACCGACGGAACGGTTTCCGTCGGTTTAGCAGTGTCGGTGGGTAAAGAAATTCAGGTGCGCAGAGCACACGGCAGAGCGGTCTCCATACGGTTGTATCCAGCGCCATACGCACGGTCGGTCGAGGGGGCCGCGGACCCCCTGCGAGAGCAACCGAGTGTGCCGTTCACCGATGACGGTGTAGACGGAGTCCTCCGCCACGCGTGCACGTGGTGGGTGGAACGAGCCGCCTGGGCGCTGTACACGTGGTAATGCTGTACACGTGGTAATAGTGTGCGATACAGCGCAATCTGGTTCAGTTTAAGCCGCTAGGGTGAGGCGGCTATAGCGGCATAACAGACGAGCCCATCTAAACTCTGGCACAATGACGGTAGGCTCACCGAAACCGGCCGAAACTCTAGTAGGGGGTGTTATCTGTGCAGAACACCAACCGAAACTCTAACCAGCCGGTGGAGTCTGACTCCGAAACCCAAACCGCACCTCAGCCACAGCCGGCTTGGGCGCCGCCACAAGCTCCAGGAAATGCGTTTTTCGACGATCAACGCACGGTCTTTCAGCGCGTGACGCATGAGGCGCAGACCTCGCCCGAAGACGACGCCGACGATGTCTTCAGCACACCGCTGGGCGCCGACGACGAGCAAGCAACCCGGCACGTGGATCCGTCGGCGCGTTATGCTGCTGCTGCCGAAGAGTCGACCAGTTCTGTCGATGACGAGACCACCCGGCTTGCTATCGGAGATTGGAGACTGCCGAATAATTCCGGAGAAGAGCACGCAGAAACCTTTGGTCCTCCGGGAGCCGCACTGAGCGAACTACACGATGAGGGTCTGGGCGCCACTATGCACGGTAGTCAAGCGTTCGCCTCTTTCCCGGCACAAGAAGATGCATCAGATGCACAAGAAACCACCATGCTGCCGCCGGCCGAATCCCAGCAGCAGTCAGCCGCAGGCCAGATTGCCGCCGATGCTGCACTTGCCGCGAATGTCAATATGCAGGGACAGCCTGAAGAACCTGACGACGCTCAGGAAACCGCGCTTACACCTCAGCAGGCACAGCAGTATCCCGAGTCATATGACCAGGCCACGCAGCAGGTTCCGCCTAATTTGCAAACACAATATCCTGGCGCGAACGAACATTCGGACGACTTTCAGCAACCGCAATCGGCGGAGTTTCCCGCTTACGTTTCCCCGGAACAGCCGAGCTATTCCGACCACCCTAGCTACGCTGACCAGCCCGGCTATTCCGACCAACAAGCCGACCAACAAGCCCACCAACAAGGTTACGTGGCGGGACAGCAAGCGTATCCAGAGCAGCAGCCACAGGTAGATGAGCAAGCTACGTACATGCAGCATCCGTATAGCGAACCGCAACAGGCATTTGAAGCAGTACAACAGTTCCCGCCAGCCCAGGGCACCGAATACTCCGAATTTCCAGCCGGCTATGCGCCGGAACAGACACCGTTTGATCCCTCGCACGGTGGCGCTTCGCTGCAGCCCCCGGCTGAATATAACGCCTACCAAGAGCAAACGCAGTACCAGGAATACTCAGGCTATCCACCCGGAGCTCAGCAGCAACCGATCGAGCCTGGGAGTGGTCAGCAGTATCCGCCGACCCCGCAGCAGCACTACTCGAGCTCATCGGAGTCGCAGTCGCAGCAAGCTGCCGCTCAGTATGCCGAACCACAGCCACCACATGCTGACCACTCCTCTTTCTTCGACGCTCAAGCCCAACCCTCAACGGGGCCACCGCAAGAGTTTGAGTTACCTCAGTACACCGAGCCACTCGCCGAGGCAGCCCAGTTCGGGGCTGCAGAGCTCAATGCTGCGGAACCCAACGGCGCGGAGTTCAACGCCACCGAGTTCAACGCAACGGAGTTCAGCGCAACACAGCCGCGCAGCAGCTACGGCGTGCCGCAGAACATACCTGGCCGATTCGTTCCTACTGCCGAGGAGTTTGCGGCGCGACGAGCGCATAAACCACAAACACCCGAGGCAACGATGGGGCTGCCTGGGCTAGTGAAGCGGCTCACGTTCGGCATCTTCGCGCCCCCCATGTCGAAGAAAGAGGAAGAGCACCGAGAATTCATCACTACGGTTCGACGTAACTTCGGTGGCCTACGACAAATCACGGTGGTCAACCCCAAGGGCGGTGCCGGAAAAACCGTTGCAAGCCTCATGACGGCTATGACGTTCGGGCAAAACCGCGGTGGTTACGTTCTGGCGTGGGACAACAACGAGACCCAGGGAACCTTGGGGATGCGAGCCCAACCAGACTTCCACTCCCACACTGTGCGGGACGTGTTGCAGTCACTAGACACCTTCCTCGGGCCTGGCGGAAAAGTCGGAGACCTGTCCAGCTTCGTCCGCTCCCAAGGCGAGGCGATGTTCGATGTGCTGGCCTCAGATGAATCAGCTACGGCCGGTGAGATGCTGACCGCGGCGGCGTTCAAGCATATTCGCGAAGTAGTGAGCCGCTTTTACAAACTCATCATTGTGGACACCGGCAACAACGTACGCGCGGAGAACTGGCAGTCCGCGATTGACCAGACCGATCAACTGGTGGTGACCATGTCGGCACGCGGTGACTCTGCCGAGACGGCCGCCCGCATGCTCGATCACTTGGAGCAGACCGGTCGCTCCTCACTGGTGCGACACGCGGTTACCGTGGTTTCGATGCCGCCAAGTAGGCGGGGGCTCGATCTGCCCGCCATCGAACGGCATTTCTTGGCCCGCACGCGTTCTGTGCTGATCGCCCCGTATGAACCGATCATCGACTCTGGTGAACCGATCCGTTACGAGAGCATCAGCAACGCCAGCAAAGAGGCGTGGTTGCGCATCGCCAGCAGTGTTGCCGAGGGGCTGTAGCTCTTCCCGGCAAGTGACTTGCCGGGATAGGCCGACCTTTGCCGATCGTTAGCGGTAAACTGCCCAAAGTCTGCGCTGAGCCCCCCGCATGAGCGCTACGAGAAACGAAAGCTGAGATCCAAACGTATGCCTACTCGACGACAAATTCTGACCGGTGCAACCGCGGTCACATCCGCAGCACTGCTGGGGCAGGGGTTTCCAGCCATTGCTGAAACGCTGCGCTCGGCCCCTCCAACCGGCGACTCGACGGCTGAAACTATTCACACTCCGGCCACGCTGGCGCGGCGTATGCGCGTCGGCCGGGCGACGGTACCCGCGGAGCTACCTATTGAGTACGTTGGCCTGCGGTTCGATGCGCCTGTGGACCGCGCGGGAGCAATCAGGTTTCACAGTAAGAATGGGCCTGGCGCTTGGCAAGCGTTGCATCTGTCCCACCACGGCCGCGACGGTGCGCCAGACCAACCCGCGACGGAGCTACTGCGTGCCACGCCGAACGCCACTGGGTTTCAGCTTGACCTACCTAACGGCGTTTCCGACGCACAGGTGGTCACAATAAACACTACGGCCGGACCGAACCAGAGCCGTTTTGCCGTGCCCTACACCACTCTTCCGGGCTATCACAAACCTGCCGGTACCAAGTTCTACACTCGCGCGGGGTGGGGAGCCGACGAGTCCCTCAGGTTTGGCCCGAATGGTGAGAACCTCTTTTCAGATGAGTTCTACCCGGTACAAGCCCTCACGGTGCATCACACGGCGGTGAGTGTAGATGCAGATCGAAAGGCCGCGGTGCGCGGGATCTACCGATATCAAGCGGTGGATGAGAAGTTTGGCGACATTGGCTACCACCTGCTCATCGACCCGGAAGGCAACGTGTATGAGGGGCGCCACTCCGGCGAGGAGCTGTTCCCAATTTTTGACGGGGTGCCCATTCGGGGATTCAACCCGAAGGCCGTCACCGCGGCTCACGTCCAAGGATTCAATTCCGGCAACATCGGTATCTGTTTGCTCGGCGACTTCACCAGCGTCAATCCGACGGCGGCGGCGCTGGAAACTTTAGTGCGCATTCTGACCGCGCTGTGCAAGCTGTGCAGCATCGACCCAACAGCTAACATCACCTACGTCAACCCGGCCAACGGCACGACGCGTGCGGCAGTAGCGCTACAACGACACCGCGACTGGGCAGAAACTGAATGCCCCGGTAACATGTTCGCCCAAAACTTCGACCACATTCGGGACCGGGTTGCCGCTGCGCTGTCTGGCCGACGTATTTAAGAGCGCTCGCCAATAGGGCATCTGCCAAGGCCGCAGGAGCCGCCGCCTACGACGAAAGTGGAGCAAGGCGGCTCAGAAACATGTGGAACACCGGCAGGGACCTATTAGCGAGTGCTCTAAGAGCGGGCTCTAAATCAGCAGCTCTGCCGCGGCGGGATCACAGTCAAACAGCAGCTGGGTGCAGCGGGCGGCTTCATCGGTTTCGCTGATGGCGGCCGCGGCTCGGGCCAGTGCGGCGACGCAGCGCAGAAATCCACGGTTGGGTTCGTGTGACCATGGCACCGGTCCGTGGCCTTTCCAGCCGTTTGCGCGTAGCGCATCCAGGCCACGATGGTAACCGGTACGGGCGTAGGCGTACGCGGTGATCACGTTGCGGTCGTCTTGGGCCCGCTCGGCAAGTATGGCCCAAAACACGCTTTCGGTGGGGAACTGTGCCGCTGCGTCAACGACGCTTACCGTTCCTGACGCAACCTTTCGTAGTGCCTCCTGCACTTCCAGTCGTTCCGGAAGCACCACAGGAGCCGGTGCCGCTAGTAGATTCTTAGCAGTCTGCATACCACTCATACTCACATGAACCACCGCGATTACCCCAGCCTTAACCCAGCGATGTGTCCGACGCCACTTGTCGTATGGTGCTTGGCTGCATCAGATGGGGCCCGACCAGAAGCGCCAAGCTAGGGCCACCTAGCCGCTTATTTACCGATCGCGGTACCAACCGAACGTAGATCCTGACATGCCCGCACGACGCGCTGCGCCATGCCAGCTTCAGCGGCTTTGCCATAAACGCGCGGGTCATAAGCTTTTTTGTTGCCGACGTCCCCATCGATTTTGAGCACGCCATCGTAGTTGCGCAACATGTGATCGGCTATCGGGCGGGTGAACGCGTACTGGGCGTCGGTGTCGACGTTCATCTTCACCACACCGTAGTCAAGCGCCTCGTGGATTTCGCTAATCAGCGAGCCCGAGCCGCCATGGAACACAAGGTCCAGTGGCTGCGAACCAGCCGGCAGCCCTAGCTTGGCTGCCGCTACATCTTGTCCCTCTTTCAAAATAGACGGTTTAAGCTTGACGTTGCCGGGCTTATATACCCCGTGCACGTTGCCGAACGTGGCGGCGAGCAAGTATCGGCCGTTCTCACCAGCTCCCAGCGCGTCGAGGGTGCGTAAGTAGTCGTCCGCGGAGGTGTAGAGCTTGTCGTTGATTTCGTTGTCAACGCCGTCTTCCTCGCCGCCGACCACACCGACCTCTAGCTCCATCACGATATTGGCTTTACGGCAGCGCGCCAGCAGCTGTTGCGCTATCTGTAGGTTCTCCCCCAGCGGGATCGCTGAACCGTCCCACATGTGGGACTGGAACAGTGGCAACTGCCCCGAGTTCACCCGGTCCACGCTGAGTTCCAGCAAAGGGCGCATAAAACCGTCCAGCTTGTCGGCCGGGCAGTGGTCAGTGTGCAGCGCAATATTCACCGAATAGTTAACCGCCACCTCGTGGGCAAACGCGGCAAGCGCAGTGGCGCCAGTAACCATGTCTTTTACGGTGCTACCGGACAAGTACTGTGCCGCGCCGTGCGACACCTGAACGATGCCGTCGCTCTCGGCTTCGGCAAAACCCCGGATCGCCGCATTAAGGGTCTGCGATGAACTCACATTGATTGCCGGATAGGCATACGAACCCGCTTTCGCGCGATCGAGCATTTCGGCATATACCTCGGGCGTGGCGATGGGCATGACCTACTCCTACAAACGTGAGATGGCACTGTCTTTGAGGTGGCACTGGTTCTGAAGTTTGCTCAGTCTTTAAGTCTGCTCGCAGTATCTCGCAGGCGATCGCGTCCCAGTCACTTCGGGTGGGTAGCCGTGCGGCGGGTAGCCTCGCAGTGTGCATACTCCCCAAACATTTCAGGCATTAGGCGACGCCATGCAGCACAGCGCGCTCAACCCCCTCGACCCACGGGATCTGATCAGCACGTTCGGCGTTCTCGGGGTATGGTTTGTGCTCTTTGCTGAAACAGGGCTACTCATTGGGTTCTTCCTGCCGGGCGATTCACTGCTTTTTCTGGCCGGAGTCGTCACTTCTAGCGTTGGCGCACGTCTGGTCGGCCAACCGCTGGGGCTGCCTGCGCTCCTGATCGGTGGCCCGATTTTCGCGATCCTCGGCGCGCAGCTGGGCCACTACTTGGGCGTGAAACTGGGGCGGTCCATGTTTGACCGACCCGAATCGCGATTATTCAAGCGCATCTATGTGGAAAAAGCCGAGCATTACTTCAACAAGTTTGGTCCAGCTAAGGCTGTGGTGCTCGCGCGGTTCATCCCCATTGTGCGAACGTTCCTCAATCCGCTGGCCGGCGTGCTGGAGATGCCGGCGCGTAAATTTTTGCTGTGGAACATAATCGGCGGCGTAATCTGGACGGACGGAGTCATCCTCGCCGGCCACTTCCTTGGAGATGCTATTCCGCCAAGCGCGATAGACCGCTATCTACTGCCCGTAATTGCGCTGGTGGTCCTCATATCGCTGCTACCGATCTTCGTCGAGCTAGCCCGGGAGTACCGAGCCAAGCGTCGGGCCGCGCCAAAGACCGAAAGTTCAACGCCTGAATCCCCTGAGCGCGTCGGCCCCAAGCACTAGATCATCGGCGGAAGGCCGGGCGGTATCTGTGCTGCCGAACCCTGACCGGCACCGCTTCCCCCGACACCGGAGAAGTCAACCGCAGGCACCGCGCGAGTCTCCTGATCGGTGACTTCAAAGTACTGCTCGCGAGTGAATCGGAACATTCCGGCAACAATGTTGGACGGGAATGATTCAACCTTTGTATTCATGGTTCTCACGTTGGCGTTGTAGTAGCGCCGACCGGCGGCGATTCGGTCCTCGGTCTCGGCCAGTTGGCTCTGGAGTGCGAGAAAGTTCTGATTGGCCTTCAGGTCTGGATACGCCTCGGCGAGGGCAAACAGTCGTCCCAGCGCGGCTTGCAAGAAAGACTCCGCTTCACCTTGCTCGGCGGGGCCGCTGCCGGGCGCTTGACGGACGGCCACAGCGCGGTTACGCGCGTCGATCACGCTAACCAGCACGCCGCGTTCGTGCGCGGCATAGCCTTTCACGGTCTCGATCAGGTTAGGAATCAAGTCGTGGCGTCGCTGCAGTTCCACATCTACCTGACGCCATGACTCCTGTACCAGGTTACGTAGCCGGACCAGACCGTTGTAAGCGGCGATGAGGTAGCCAACCACAATCACAACCAGTACAACCGCGATTAAAACCCAAACCCACGTTGGCACAATGACATCCTTCGACTATTGACGCGCACGTGTGTCCAACGTACCGCCTGGCACGGGTTGCATCGCAACAACTTCGGCCAACTTGTCGAAATTCGTGCTTTCGCTAGAGAGTCGCAAGCTCTAGGTCACGACCAGGCCCCGCCGTGCAGCGTCGCCACGACCAAAGAGCTTCGCGCCAGGCCGTTGTGCCGGGTAGAGGTGAATTCATAGGTTCCGTTGAAGCCTTCGAAAGACAGCTCCGTTAGCTGCTCTCGCAGCCGGCCCGACTGGACGCTATGTGCATCGCGAGCCGCCTGAACGAACAGGTCAACCGCGTCGAACGACGCTGATAGCTCCGGCGCCAACACGCCTAATCGCAGCCTGTAATCGGCGAGGAACTGGCGTTGACGTAACGCACCAGGATAGGTAGCTGCGGTGTTACCCGCGGCAATGATTGCTGAAGACACCAGCGATACCCCGTCGGCGACTGGTTCGGCTGCTAGCTCCTGAGTGTCGGCGCCGGGGGTGAAATACAGCTGCGCGTTGGCGCGGGCTTCATGAAGGTGTTGGGCCACGGTGGCCGCTATACCGCGCGGAGACCACACCACCACGGCGTTTGCGGAGTCGCTAGTCGCTGCTCGCACTGGTTGCTCAAGGTCCTTGCCGTCAGGTGAGAAGCCTGGCGTATCCGCAACGGTGATGCCGAAATCGGCCGCATGTGCTTTCAGCTCTGCAACCCCAGCCTGTCCGTAGTCATTCTTCGAGCCCAGCGCGGCGACCCGCTTTATGTTGCGCCGCCGGAGTCCGGCGAGTAAGGCATCGGCAACCACATCGGCGCCGGCGGTCATGGCGAATACATTCTGTGCCTGCTCAGCATTGATCGTCGGTGCATCCGCGGCCAACAACATGACCGGCTTGTTGGTGCCGGCCGCCGCTGACGCCGCGGCCATGGCGGTAGCGGTCACGGCGGCACTCCCCCCGAGAACCGCCGAGACCGTGTCATCGTGCAAAAAATTTTCGGTGATACTTCGAGCCTGATCGGCGTCACTTCGGTTGTCGTGAAAGATCAGTCGCACACTCACGCCCTGCGAATCCTGCACATTGCGCACAGCAAGCTGCAGCGCAGCTCGGTGTGCCTGACCCAACTGACTTCCACTGCCGGAAAGCTCAAGATTCACACCGAGCACCAGTCGCAAACGTTCGGTCGGGGCCGCGGAACAGCCCGCGCTTATCGCACCGGCAACTAGCGTTACCACCAGCGCCAATATGCACATGGGTCGGCGGCTGGTCATGTGAAGAACCCTAACGACATGGTGCACGATTGCACGCTACTGCCATCATCGTCGATGAAACAACCAGGTCAGCGGCAGCGCATTTTTGCCAAGTTAAGAGAACTTGTGCAAAAATTTTTATCGTGCACCACCTCCCGGGTGGAGGCCGGGCGCCCGCGGCGTAGGGTAACAGCCGTGTGGCACACACGGGCGCTCCTTCTCCGCCGCGACGGGTCCTAGCTGACCGGCTCCTCGTCGCGGGGAGTTGCGTTGCCTGCCGGTCTGGAATATCCAGCGCCGACAGTCAACACTAGGAGAAACCGTGTCACCGCATCCCGCTGAACCTCTAACTTCGGCATCCCTAACTTCGTCAGCCCGAGTAGCTAGCCAGCCGCAGCAGCCCAGCTCGATGCCGATCCAAAAATATCAAGCTTTCACCCCAATATCACTACCTGATCGCAGCTGGCCAGCTGCCGTGATCAGCGGCGCGCCCCGATGGTGCGCAGTCGATTTACGGGACGGTAATCAAGCCCTGATCGATCCGATGAGCCCTGAACGCAAGCGGCGCTGTTTCGATCTGCTGGTGCGGATGGGGTACAAGGAGATCGAGGTCGGGTTTCCCGCGGCCAGCCAGACTGACTTCGACTTCGTGCGTCAGCTCATCGAGGCCGACTTAATCCCCGACGACGTCACCATCCAGGTACTTACCCAGGCCCGCGACGAGCTGATCGCGCGGACCTTCGAGGCGATTGCCGGCGCGGACCGGGCCATTGTGCACTTGTACAACTCCACGTCGACTCTGCAGCGACGGGTCGTCTTCGGCATGGATAAGGCCGGGATCACCAACATCGCCACCCGCGGAGCGCAGACCTGCCTGAAGTTGGCCGAAGCCGCCCCGCAAACCGATATTTTCTTCGAATACTCCCCAGAGTCCTACACCGGCACCGAGCTGGAGTACGCCGCCGAAATTTGCAACGCGGTCTCCGATATTTGGCAGCCCAGCGCGGACCGGCCCGTGATTGTGAACCTACCGGCCACGGTAGAGATGGCAACCCCGAACGTGTACGCCGACTCCATCGAGTGGATGGACCGTAACCTGGCCTACCGGGACAACGTGGTGCTGTCGCTGCACCCGCACAACGATCGGGGCACGGCGATCGCCGCCGCCGAGCTGGGGTATATGGCCGGCGCGGACCGGATCGAAGGCTGCCTGTTCGGCAATGGCGAGCGCACCGGAAACGTCTGCCTGGTCACGCTGGGGCTGAACCTGTTCAGCCAAGGTATCGATCCACAGATCGACTTCTCCGATATTGACGAGATCCGGCGCACCGTGGAGTACTGCAATCAGCTACCCGTGCACGAGCGGCACCCCTACGGCGGCGACTTGGTGTACACCGCGTTCTCCGGTTCGCACCAAGACGCGATCAAGAAGGGCTTCGACGCGATGGCGCGTGAGGCTGAACTAGTTGGCGTCACGACCGACAAGCTGCACTGGGCGGTGCCATACCTGCCGATCGACCCGGCCGACGTCGGGAGAAGCTACGAGGCCGTGATCCGGGTCAACTCGCAGTCCGGCAAGGGCGGCGTGGCGTACCTGATGAAGACCGAGCACCAGCTGGACCTGCCGCGGCGGCTGCAAATCGAATTCAGCCACGTGGTGCAGGAACACACCGACTCCGCGGGTGGAGAAGTCAGCGCGCAGCGCCTGTGGGAAATCTTCGCCGCGGAGTACTTATCGGGGGGGCCGGTAGAGCTACGTGGTCACCGCAGCGTCGCAAGCGCTGCCAGCGGCGATGTGGGTGGCGGCGATCAGCTGACTGCCGATATTGCGCGTGACGGCGTGGTATCCACGGTACGCGGAAGCGGGAATGGTCCGGTCGCGGCGTTCGTGGCCGCGCTGAGCAGCATGGGCCTGAATGTGCAAGTGTTGGACTACGCCGAACACGCGCTCTCAGCCGGCGGCGACGCTCGCGCGGCGGCCTACACCGAGTGCGAGATCAACGGGCGGACGTACTGGGGTGCGGGTATCGACCCTAACATCGTCACCGCCTCGTTGAAGGCCGTCCTGTCTGCTGCGAACCGGGCCCGCTAGGAGCGCCGCCTGGCGTAGGCGGGGTATCCCTAGGAAACGTAACGACTACTGGTGGGCGGTTTAGGTCCTGCTGCAAACCGTCACCCAAGCGGTCGGGGGCAGTGAGCAGCGGATCCGTGGAATTAAGGATTTGCGTTACCCCTCCGGCCGGAGCTGGGGCAGATAGTTCAGCAGCCCGGACGCCGGAGGTAGGGTTGAGGTGTGTTGGGTTTTCCAGACGGTGTGTCCGCTAAAGTTTCTTGTCTGGAGGTTCTTGTGAAGCGTAAAGTATATACTCCCGAGTTTCGGGATGAGGCTGTGAAAATGTTTCTCGGTTCGGGTAAGCCGATTGCCGG
>JBBSOC010000023.1:0-29281 GCA_038260095.1 Mycobacteriales bacterium
CAGTTCTGCGCGATACGCAGCTACCTATCCACCGCCGCCAAACACGGCCGGAACTTCTTTGACACCCTCGTCATGCTCGCCGACGGGCGCCCCTGGCTACCTGCGCATCCGTAATCACGGCACCGCGACCTGACCAGTTACATCGCTGGAACGCTCACCGATGCCACCCTCATCACACGCCCCCCGGCGTTGGCCACACCCGAAACGATCGCACGCGCCAGCGGCCTCACCCGGCGACTGAACACCCCCAATGTCGGCGCCTGGCTGCACGCCGCACAGAGCGCGAAGGGCTGTACTCGACCTATCCGGTTGGCTGGCACATCCACGGTCGTTAACACCTCCACCGGTGAGGTCCTCAACCATTTTGATACCGCTGCATTGCCGGATGGGTTGGTGTATAAGCCGTGTGGGAACCGGCGGGAAAAAGCCTGCCCCGCGTGTTCGAGGGTGTACAAGTATGACACCTACCAGTTGATTAAAGCCGGCCTCGCCGGGGGGAAAGGCGTCCCCGACACCGTTACCGCCCACCCCGCGGTTTTTCTTACCCTGACCGCTCCGTCGTTTGGCCCCATACATTCCCGGATACAGCACAAACGGAGCGGCCCGGTCACGGCGTGTAGGCCACATTTTCGGACCAAACCCTGCTGCCCCCACGGCCGGCCACTGTACTGCGCCGCTAAACACCACGAGGGCGACAAACGTGTCGGAACACCCCTATGCCGGGAGTGCTATGACCACGACCACCATGTGGTGTGGAACCATTTCCTGCCCCAACTATGGGCACGCACCACCATCGCCTGGACACGGGCACTCACCAAAATCGCCACCGCCCACCGAGTGCAGGTCAAAATACGGTTCGCGAAAGTCGCCGAATTTCAACACCGCGGCCTCGTCCACCTCCACGCCCTCCTCCGCCTAGACGGCCACAACCCCGATGATCCGACGCAAATCATTGCACCACCGCCCTGTGTCACTACCGAGCTGTTGACCACAGTCATCGGCAACGCTGTTACTGGCACCGCGCTTCAAACACCAGCCCACCCCGTGAACCCGACCGGGTGGACGGTGCAGTGGGGCAAGCAAACAGATATACGCATCCTACGTACCGGTCTTGCCGGTGAGGACCTCACCGAAAACCGTGTGGCCGGCTACCTCGCCAAATACGCCACGAAAAGCACCGAAACCACCGGACTCACCACCAGCCGGCTCACATCAGAGACCGTCGGCTACTACGCCGACCCAGACGGCAACCACACCGCCCGCCTCGTAGACGCCGCATGGACCCTGGGCCACCCTTGCATCCGACACCCTTGCATCCGACACCCTTGCCTCTCAACTACCGCCGAGGAACCCGGCCCCTATGAGGGTTTGCGTCGCGGGGCCCACCAGTACGGCTTCAACGGCCACTACTCCACCAAGAGCCGGCACTACTCCACCACACTGACCCGGCTCCGCAACGCCCGCCGTGTGGCCGCTATCCACGGTGTGAATCCCACAGCGATTCAACCTCACGAGCTGGGCGCCGAGCATGAGGCCACTGCCACCGTCGTGCTCGCCGACTGGACCTACCGGGGTACCGGCTGGCTCACCACCGCCGACGCCGCCCTCGCCCTCGCAGCTGCCGCAGCAGCTCGGGAACGACAACCCGCCGCCTTCACCAACCAGCCCACATAAAACCCAGCCAGAAAGGACAGTAGTCATGAACACCGTTGCTGATCACGAAACCATGCAAATACGCACCATCGGCACCTACCACACCACCAAACATTTTGTTGAGCTTTTGTACCGCGAATACGAAACAAAACAATCAACCATCCGCTACACACCGCGATTGCTACCCCACCCCGGCGAAGGAACCACCCACATCACCATCCACTTCTTCAAAAAATATCCACGACATGCAATAGCAGACGAATCATAAACATGTGTGGAGGTTATTCATAAGTCAAAGTACCGCAGCTCATAGGTTTAAGCAGAGAGCGTTTGAATAGCCTTCAATATCTACGGGCGCCTACGGCATCAAATGCAACCAAGCCTCCATCGGTATGATACCTCGCCATCGTCTGACCCTAAAACAAAAGATAGGAGACATCATGTCTGAGTTATTGACGGTTGAGGAACTTTCCGAGTTTCTACGCGTTCCGGTAAAAACCCTCTACCAATGGCGTACTAAAAAATACGGCCCCCAAGGTAAACGAATCGGGCGATATATCCGTTACCAACGAACAAAAGTTCTCGAATGGATTGAAAGCACCGAAGAATACGCGTTGTAGAAAGGAGAAATCTAATGCCACGCCCACCGCTTTCCTTGGGTTCTTGGGGGGAGGTCAGAACTTATGTCGAGTCCACCGACGACAAGGGGAATCCTAAGAGCTACAAAGCAACCGTCAAATACCGAGATTTTGATGGTGTGGTTCGTCAAGTGCAGCGGAGTGGGAAAACGAAGTCCTCTGCAAAAAATAACCTTAAAATCGCGCTTACTCGACGCTCGTCAGTAACTCGCCAAGGAGAGCTAAGCCTAACAAGCCGTTTTGCCGGCGCGGCAGAGTTATGGCTTGGCAAGTTCTCAGTCTTGGTGAGAGATGGCGAACGTTCCATAGGGAGTCTGCAAACATATCGAAAACATCTGAAAAATCATGTGCTTCCCGCCTTAGCAGAACTCCGTTTGGGAGAGGTAACAACGCCTGTGTTGGACAAGGTAATGGCAGTAATTAAAAGAGCTGCGGGTGCGCCTACTGCTCGAAGCTGCCGTAGTGTCATTTCGGGCGTTTTGAGTCTCGCTGTGCGTTACGGCGCTATTACCGCCAATCCCGTCCGGGAAGTTGATCGTCTTACGAATAAACCTAAGAAGAGTCCCCGTGCGCTCACCAAGGAGGAACGCACCTCGTTACTTGCTCAGTTAGAAGCCGACGAAATTGCCGTGCGTAAGGACCTTCCGGACTTGACTCGATTCATGTTGGCTACTGGCCTCCGCATCGGTGAAGCGTTGGCCGTGGTGTGGTCGGAGGTGGATTTTGCAGCTGGAAGTGTCGATATCACCTCCACCATCATCCGTGTGACGGGTGAAGGACTGCTTCGCACCGACACAAAGAACGAGGCGGGTAAACGTACGGTTCTCTTACCTTCGTGGGCGCTGGCTATGTTGCAGCGTCGCTTTCTAGCAAATTCCTCTATGAACAGTCCGATCTTTGCTGACAGCATCGGAGGGTTTCGAGATCCTAGTAATACTCAACGCGACTTTCGTGAGGCTCGAGGAACAGGCGAGTTCGCCTGGCTGGTTTCCCATAGTTTCCGAAAGACCACTGCAACCCTGATTGACGATGCTGGGCTCACCGCTCGCAAGGCAGCGGATCAGTTGGGGCATGCGAAGCCATCGATGACTCAGGATGTGTACTTCGGTCGGAAGACCGTCCATCCGGATGTTGCCGCAGCGTTGGAGGACGTGTTTGACCTTCAGTCAGAGGAAAAGTATGAGTAAAGTATGGGCTAGGCACTTATTGAAAAAGCGCCTAGCCGATCTACTTGCTAAAACTGCTCCCCCGACTGGACTCGAACCAGTAACCCTTCGATTAACAGTCGAATGCTCTGCCAATTGAGCTACAGGGGACTGCCGCACAAAACCTTACCGCAGGCGAACTACAGAACTAAACCCCGGTGCCATGGTTAGACTGCCGGAGATTACGCAGCTTCACGTGTAGCCGTGCGGCACAACAGGCTCGCAAAACCTGACACCCTCGAGACACACGCCGTCGCAGATGCGTCTAGATTAAGAGAACACGGCATGGGCCTAGCTAGGCAGCGATGGTGGGCGCACGCCAGATGCACGGCCACAGTATCCAGGGGAGGCACACATGCGGAACAAGCTGGCATTTCTGGCAGGTTTAGGCGTGGGGTACGTTTTGGGCTCACGAGCCGGACGTGAACGCTACGAACAGATCGCACAAGCTTCACGCCGGGTTGCCGAACATCCCAAGGTACAAGAAACTGCGGGCCTGATTCAGGCAAAGACTGGCGCCTTGGTGAACACGGCAAAGGATGTAGTGAACACCAAGTTTGCGAACACTAAGCTGGGCGACAAGGTCACTAGCCTGCTTACCGGCCGCCACAGTGCGCCCGAGAATGGACAAGCAGAATTGCTGACCGCTGAGTCCATTGCATCGCCGACTGCACTCCCCTAAAGCCGCCAATTCTGCGGGTAGTTCCAACTAGGTAGCACCGATTGCCTGCTCTCGTAGGCCTCGTTTGCGCTGCTCCAAAGCAATCAGTTCCCCAAATTGCTTCCCGTAGCTAGACGAATCGGTCACTGGATTCACTCGTTGTAACCGCGACTTCAACTCCACAATTCTGCGTGTTACAGCGAGTTCTTCTAACCGTGCCAGTACTACGGACGAATAAGCCGCGTCGGGCTCGCTGGGGCTACGTAGACCTTCTACCGCAAGCTCTCGAAGTGTCGACTTGCTCAGCGCGTCTGCGCAGTGCTCTTCGAGCAGCGATACCCAGCGTGACGGCAGAGCACCGATGGTGCCCCCTCCAGCCGCAGCGATTGCGTCGCGCAGCGTGCGATATACCGGATGCGTAAAGCACTCGGCTTCGATCGCATCAAACTGCGCACCAGCCAATGCTGGGCACTGCACAGCCAGGCGCAACGCTTCACGCTCCACCGACAGACTTGGGTCTTCCGGATTAGGGCGAGCCGGACCACTAGAAGTGGGTGAAATCGCTGAACTGGCGCCCCGATTTTGCGGTCGGCCTGTTCCCCGAGTAACTTGGGCCACCGCTCGGGTCACCTGCTCGACTTCCATCCCCAAGCTGCCGGCCAGGCTGCGTGCATATTCGGGTCGAAGCGAGCGATCTTTGATCTGGGCCACCAGTGGCGCGGTAGCTCGCAACGCGGCTACCCGACCTTCAGCCGTATTGAGGTCATAACGACTGGCAAAGTTGCGCAGCACGAAGGCAATGAGCGGCTCACGTCGAGCCACCAAATCGCGCACCGCCGAGTCTCCGCTCGCCAACCGCAGCTCGCATGGGTCCATCCCGTCGGGTGACACCGCGATGAACGTCTGCGCCACAAAACGCTGCTCGTCATCGAATGCCCGCAGCGCCGCCTTCTGCCCGGCCGCGTCACCGTCGAATGTGAAGATGACCTCACCGCGAAACTCGTCTTGATCCATCAGAAGGCGGCGAAGTACCGAGATATGGTCAGAGCCAAAGGCCGTCCCGCAGGTGGCAACCGACGTCGCCACGCCCGCGAGGTGACAGGCCATAACGTCGGTGTAGCCCTCTACGACGACTGCCCGGTATTGCTTGGCGATGTCGCGTTTGGCTAGGTCGACCCCGTACAGCACGTGAGACTTCTTGTAAATCGGGGTTTCCGGCGTATTAAGATACTTGGGGCCATCATCGTCGTCAAACAGGCGGCGCGCACCAAAACCGATTACGTCGCCGGTCAGATCCTTAATCGGCCAGAGCAAGCGCCGGCGGAATCGGTCGATCAGGGAACCAGAACGAGCAGTTTTGCAGAGCCCCGCGGCAATCAACTCCTGCTGGGTAAACCCCGCACGCTGTAGATGTTTAGCTAACAAATCCCAGCCGCCGGGTGCAAATCCGCATCCAAAGAGCTCCGCGGCGGCTTGGTCAAAACCGCGCTCGCGCAGAAAAACCCGCGCGGCTTCTGCGTCGACACCCTCTAACTGCTCGGCGTAAAACTGTGCCGCGCCGGCATGTGCGGCAATGAGCCGCTGCCGTTGCCCCGCCGAGCGCGGGTGGTGCGCCGACCCACGCCCATCTGCGTCGGTATACCGCAACACGACGCCAGACTTGGCCGCTAACCACTCTACTGCCTCGGTAAAAGAAAGCAGCTCTGTCTGCATCACAAAGCTGATGACGTCACCGCCGACCCCACAGCCAAAACAGTGAAAGACGCCGCGAGCGGGACTCACGTGAAACGACGGAGTATTTTCTTCGTGAAACGGGCACAAACCCTTAAGGCTGCCAGAACCAGCAGATCGCAGCGTGACGCGAGCCGAGACCACATCCGCTATCGGCGACCGCTCTCGCAACAAACCAATGTCGGCATCGGCAATTCTGCTGGAAGCGGCCACAATGGGTAACTGCCTACTCGATCGTGGCGATAAGGTCGCCCTCTTGGACGACGTCGCCCTCAGCTACCGCAAGTTCGGTGATGGTTCCATCAGATTCGGCGAGCACCGGAATCTCCATCTTCATCGATTCCAGGATGACCAATGTGTCCCCGTCGCTCACCGTGTCGCCCATGGATGCAACTACTTTCCAAACGTTGGCCACCATTTCAGCACGTATCTCGTCAGCCATGCTCTGCCTTTCACGGACCCCGGAAGCACTACAGCCAGAAGGCGTTGCACCTGTCAAGTATTATTCTTCCACTACCGCGGCGCGGGCTACGGCGAGGTACGCGTCACAGCGTCGAGCTTGGCACGCAGCCGGTCACGCAAACCCTCCGGGGAGCCTTCACTAGAGCAGCAGCGCGCCACTAAGGCTTTGACTTCCTGCTCGATGCCGTACTCCCGCAAACACTCACCGCACTCTTCTAAATGCTGTTTGATTCGCTGTTTGGCTTCGCGATCACACTCCGCGTCGAGATAAATGTAGACGTCCGCGAGAACCTCTTGACACGCCACCTCGTGATGCTTGCCGCAGCTCATGATCGAACCTCCTGCGCCGAGGCGTCATCACTAGGCCGGATCACCCCACGGTCAATCGCATACCGCTCCAGCGAGTGGCGCAAAGCTCGCCGACCCCGATGCAACCGCGACATGACAGTGCCTAACGGTGTATCCATGATCTCAGCAATCTCCCTATACGAGAAACCTTCAACGTCAGCCAAGTACACCGCCAGTCGGAAATCTTCGGGCAGCTCCTGCAGCGCTTCCCGAATATCGGTATCGGGAAGTCGTTCGAGCGCCTCGGATTCAGCTGAGCGTAGTCCGGTTGAAGTATGCGACTCTGCCGCCGCTAACTGCCAATCCTCAATCTGCTCGGTTGGGCTTTGCTGGGGCTGACGTTGTTTACGACGGTAGGTATTAATGAACGTATTCGTAAGAATCCGATACAGCCATGCCTTGAGATTGGTGCCCGCATGAAATTGATGGAAAGCCGCGTAGGCCTTCACGTACGTCTCCTGCGCTAAATCTTCGGCGTCAGCTGGGTTGCGAGTCATTCTCAATGCGGCGACATACAGCTGGTCCAGAAACGGCAAAGCATCTGTTTCAAAGCGCTCCTTGCGCTGCTGCAAACTTTCGGGCAAATCGCCTGTTTCCGAACTCTGTGTCACCAACCCACCAGCCATCTGCGTTACCGGACGGCCGCGGTAATCCCCACCGCCGAATCGAGCCGACGATACCGCGCCCTGGGCGGAAACCCAACGGGGGTGCGCAGAGTCACTGCGACCGGCCGGGCGAGCCGGAGTAGCTTCACGTGTGCCTCGTGTGGCACTAGGTACGGATATGGTCATAACTGGTCCAACGCGTGGTGACTGGAGAACATTTCCACGGGTTACTACGCAAAACCTATGAGCGGTCGCCAAAGCGACGACTGGGCGAACTTGGCCCGGCTCACACCGTTAAGTACTGCTCGTCATAGGCAGAGCGGACTGGAACCTCCCGGCGAGCATGGGTCAATGAACGAGTAGATCCATGCCCTGATCCGCGCAGTCCGCCCATAGTGCCAACTGGGTTAAGCATCGGCTGCTCGGTCGGCATTGTAGGTTGTGGCAAAATTGTAGGTTGTGGTGAAATTGTGGTTTGCGGCGAATCCATCTCATTTCGCCATGCCACCAACATCGCTCGACGCTCACGCGGCGTGGTTGCACCCCACACACCCTCACAGTCACCTGCCTCCAACGCGGCGCGCAAGCAGGCTGCGCTTACCGGACAGGAGCGGCAAAGCGCCAAAGCCATATCGGCAGGCTCGGTGGGCAGCGGAAAGAACGTTTCTGGGTCCACGGTTTGGCAGCGACCTTTAGTGCGCCATGACTCCTCCAGCGAGCCCGATCGGGCTGACAAAAACCGCGGATCGCGGGCTGCTGTCTCTACTTCATACGGCCGTGGCTGTCGTGCGCGGGTCACATGAACTCCAATCGTCACTGAGCGATCATTGGCGTCAAACTGTCCGAGCTGTACATGTACCTATAAGGGGCCAACGAGCTAGGGTGAAAAGCGTTACGGGTAGCTGAACAGCAAAGCGGAGCATCCGGGCGAAAGTCTTGCAATCCAGTGCTTCTGATCATCGCCCTGTTGTAGTTCGGGCTAACGATTCGTGGAACCGCTGGCTTCCTACCCGTTGATCACAGTAAATCTCCGACTGGGCTCGCCGTACTCGGTAAGCGAACTGAGACACTTAAGCTATGAGTACAGTCCACGGATCCAGCTCGCACAACAACGACGGCAAGCTCGATGACGAACAACCGTGGGTAGCCCCACAGGCAGCTGCGGCCATACGCGCCACTGTACCGTTGCCGGGCTCGAAATCCGCTACAAACCGGGCGCTGCTGCTGGCAGCGATCAGCGATGGGGACAGCACTTTGCAGGCCCCTCTGGCCTCGCGCGACACTCGATTAATGGTGCAGGCCCTGCGCGCGCTTGGCACCAGAATTCACGGCCTGAACGGAAGCGGCGTTGCTGCAGATGATGCCGATGAAGGTACGACCCTGACGGGTAGTCCTACTTGGCGCGTGCAGCCGGGTCCGTGGCATCGCGACACCTCGGTGGATTGCGGTTTAGCCGGCAACGTGATGCGATTTGTGCCCGCCGCCGCCGTTCTCGCCAAAGCCACCATCAGCTTCGACGGAGATGCCCGAGCCCGCGCCCGTCCCATGGCGCCGCTGCTTGAGGCTCTTCAGCAGCTCGGCGCAGACTTGGTGGGAGCAGAGACTGGCTATCTGCCGTTCACCATCCGGGGCCGAGGCGGATTGTCTGGCGGAGCCGTACACATAGACGCTTCGGCGTCTTCGCAATTCGTCTCCGCTTTACTGCTGGTCGGCGCGCGCTTCGACGCTGGGCTCACAGTGAAACACGTCGGAGATGACGTGCCCAGCGCTCCGCATATCGCGATGACTATCGACATGTTGGCCGACGTCGGAGTGGCAGTCACCCACGACCAACCGACACGCTGGCGGATAGATCCAGGCCCCGTGCGCGGGCACCAGTGGGAGATTGAGCCTGACCTGTCCAACGCCGCGCCATTTCTTGCCGCCGCGCTCGTGACCGGCGGAGAGGTCACCGTCCCGGGCTGGCCGACTCAGACCACTCAGGCGGGAGACGCGCTGCGTGAACTGTTGACGGCCTTCGGCGGACAAGTAATTCAGACGCTGAGCGGCCTCACGGTGCGCGGGGGCGCCCGCATCAGCGCGGTTGACCTGGACCTGCACGACGTTGGGGAGCTGACACCGGTGATCGCCGCGCTATGTGCCCTGGCCGATGGCCCGTGCCGGCTTCGTGGAATCGCCCACTTACGCGGTCATGAAACCGACCGGCTGGCCGCACTAGCAGCTGAGCTGTCGGCCCTAGGCGCGCACGCTAGCGAGACCGAGGATGGCTTGGCAATCACACCGGCACCGTTGAGGGGCGGAGTATTCGCCACCTACCACGATCATCGGATGGCACACGCGGGAGCGCTGTTAGGTTTGGTGGTTCCGAATATATCCGTGGAAAATATTGCCACCACGGGCAAGACACTTCCTGATTTTCCACACATGTGGCACCAGATGCTGCGCGGAGACAACGTGGTCCCAGCGGCGGCGCGCACGTGAATGCGGGTGGGCGCTACTCCGGAGAGCATGACGATTCCGACACCGCCGACGCATACCGCCTGCACCATCGTGCTGGGCGTCGGTCTCGGCCGCGCAGCAAGCAGCGACCGGCCCACGCCGACGCCGTACCGGCCTTCGTCGTCGCAGTAGACCGCGGGCGGTATACCTGCCAGTTAACCGACCCCGCGCAACTCACCGATCCTGTGCCCACCGACGCGCACCCTAGCTACGTAACCGCAATGCGCGCCCGAGAGCTCGGGCGGCGCGCGGTTATCGTCGGCGATTACGTGGCACTCGTCGGAGACGTATCTGGTGCGACGGGTACGTTAGCCAGAATCGTGCGGTTACACGAACGCTCCTCGGCGCTGCGACGCAGCAGCGAGGACGGCGACAGCAGTGAACGCGTAGTCGTCGCCAACGCCCAACGCCTCGTCATCGTGGTCGCTCTCACCGATCCACCGCCACGCACGGGTTTCATCGACCGCTGCTTAGTAGCCGCCTACGATGCGGACATCGAGCCGCTGCTGTGCCTAACCAAGACTGATACACCGGGTTCCGCCGACGCCCTTAAAAAACTCATGGACTACTACCTGGGCGCCAACCTTCGCCATGTCACTACGCGCTACGACCGACCGGTCACACAGCTGGCAGCCGAACTTACCGGGGGGATCTCCGTCCTAGTCGGACACTCCGGTGTTGGTAAATCCACTCTGGTCAACACCCTCATTCCCGATGCACAGCGTGCCATTGGCGAGCTCAGCGGCGTCGGTAAAGGGCGACACACCACCACGGCGGCACTTGCCCTGTCACTACCGGACGGGGGGTGGATCATCGATACGCCAGGAGTGCGTACGTTCGGACTCGCTCACGTAGATACGCAGACAGTGCTCGCAAGCTTCCCGGATTTGGTCGAGGGTTCGACGCACTGCCCGCCAGGCTGCAGACATCACGCGGGCGAGCCCGCGTGCGGGCTGGATAGCTGGGTTGCCGCCGGACACGCACCAGCAGAGCGCCTCGCTTCGCTCCGCAGTCTGATTGGGGGGCGAGGGTAAACGTTTCGAGCTACACCGAGCCCGGCACACTCGTAGCCTCGCAAGCTCTTATACTCGGCGGACTATGGGACTTTTTTCTCAGCGGCCAGCTGCCGCTCACGTTACTTCTGAACACACCGTGACCGTTCGTTACCGGCTCGGTGCGGGGCCTAGCGGGACTGCAACGGACATTGCTAGCGTGGGTGGCCTGGAGACGCGGTTGGGAGAGGCCATCCGGTTCGCCAAAGCCGGCGAATTCGAGGGCAGCGAGGTTAGCGAGGGCGAGTTATTTCTTTACGCCTACGGCCCAAACGCTGATGCGCTATTCACCGCTATGCGCCCGGCACTTACCGCATTTCCCGCCAGGCCCGGTCAGGCGCTGCTGCGCTACGGCCCCGACAGCGACCCGCGAGCCCGTGAGACAATTTTCGAGCTGTAGGACACACGGCAAAGGTTGCAGCTACCATTACCAAAATAGGCTGATGGCTGATGGCTGATGGCTGATGGCTGATGGCTGATGGCTGAAGTTCTTACTGTGAACGACCTTCCTTGGGATTTGAGTACTCGCCGGAGTTTATTCGGATTGTCGAGTTGAGCCTTACCAGCCTCGAGCCGTGGTGGATGTTGACCGGGGAACAGCTACCAGTACAGATACACCGGGCTTCGTAAGCGCTACCCCGATCAGGCTTACATCCCATTCGCATATCGCCAAGACAACGACGACGTAGCCTTCTGGTCCGGAACCCCGCCGAAAATCATCATCGTTCACGACTTCGCCTCCCCCGCTGGGAGCGCCGAAGCCCGGAGCTTTTCCCAGACTTTCACGCGTGGCTACGCCTAGCGCTCGAAGACTGCATAGAATGGGGCCCAATCGGCTACCTCTTCGCGTGAAGCACTGCCGTTAAGTACCGCCAACGTTTTTTGCTCAACTTCACTGCGACTAGGAGACAGAATTCTGATCACACCACCTGTTCACATAGTTACCGAATTATCTAACCTACGGGTGTAGCCTCCCTAAGCCGTAGGGGAACCAACAAACGTAACCTCAGGTAAGCGAACGACCCAAGGATCAGTAGCGTTTTCACTGAAAATCTCGATTGCGCCACCGCCGGAAAGGTGCAGGACCGGATCAACTGGAGCTACCGGTGATTGGACACCAACATCGAGGATCGACTGCCCACACAGCTCCCAAACCAAGTCTTCAACATTGGGTTGGCTCCAGCTGTATAGCAACCGAGCGTTCGCTATAACCCGCCACGGTGATAAGACGGTAAGCGACCACCCGGGTCCGGCAAGGGTGAGCACTGGATCATCCCATTTCGCTTCCTGGACCTTAAGCGGAAGCAAGGGAAGCATGCAAAAACGAAGCTGGTCAATCATGGCCCCATCGTATGCGTAGGAACAGTAGTCTTACTTCAAGACAAACCGCCTCATGATAGGAGGCCATGCTGTGACGTCGCCGGACCCACGAGCCGTCGCGGCGCGGATCAAAGCTGAGACGGGCATTGACCTGCTCGATAGCAGCGCCGATGCCGCCGGGGCTGCAGCCGCAACGCGGCGGGCCTGGCGGCAAGTTACCGGAATCTTCGGCGGAAGCCTGGCTAGCTCGCTGGGGCTGCTCGGCTTCGTTCTCGCGTTCGCGCCCGGCAACCTCTTGGTGGTTCTGCGTGTCGCCTTCGCCTACGTCGGTGTGGTGTCGGCGGCGGCCGCTATAGCACTGATTATATGGGGTTGGCGTACCCCCGCGGCCTATACTGAGCTGTACCTCAAGCGGCAACAAGCCTTCCAACGATTCTTCGCCGAGACCGGGCAGCCCCGCCCTAGCCTGTTCGTGAGCAGTGGCTGGTTTACCCGCAAAGCCATGATTGCCTTCAGTACACCCAGTGAGGTACGGGCGATGCGCGAAGAAGCAGCGTCTCATAAGCAGTCGCCACACAGCTCGACGGAACTCTAACGATGTAGCCCTTTATCCGGGTAGCTGTTCGATCATTCCCGGTCTAATCTCCAGCCACTTTTGGGCTTCGGTGAGCGTCATCACCACGCCACGTCGAGGCATCCCTACGTTGCTCTGGAAAAAAATCGCTTCAGGCCCATAGATACTCTACGTTGAAGGCGCTGGCTGTACCGATGCTTGGCGGCTAGGGAGCTCCCAGAGCGGGCTAGGTCCGGGGCACGACTAATGTTGCGGACAACGTAGGTGTATTCATCAAAACCTCCGATAGAGGACCTGGGCTATGGACTATACGGCACACTCTGTAGAAGCTGAGATTACGCTTCTTCCGGCTCAAGCCGGTGGATTAAGCGAACCTTTGGTTAACGGTTCCCGCTCTCTCCTAGTGCGTTTTTCACCTTTACTAGAGGAAGGCGATTCCGTGATGATCGGAGCTTCCCTAGAGGCCATTTCTTGCGATGAGTTTAAACCAGAATCTCGGGATCTAGCTGTACGAATGCACTTCTGGGGGGCAGGTGAGGCATGTATTCTAGCCCAACCCAAGGTAGTTTTTTCCCTTTGGTACAACAGACGATCTGTAGGGCAAGGGATAATAACTAAAGTAGTAGGATAATGCAGGTTGAGCTGATTGAGCCGCTCGCTACTACCAGAGGCGGCAAGCACGGTTGGAAAGGAGTATGCGCCAGTGAATGAACCGCTGATCAATAAACTTCGCGGTGCGGTAAATTCAGACGTCTCCCTACAACAGATGTGGCAGGCACTCCACGATTTCAAAGAGGGTGCAATGCGAAGGACCGCATTTGGTAGCAAGTCGGCGCTGCCCGCCTTGATCGAATTATCTCCACACCCGGAGCGTTGCCGTGGTTAGACACCATGTTGAAATTGAGGGCGAGCGGATCAGATACCTGGTTGCCGGCGAGCAGCTACTAGCCGCCGATCGAGACGATATAAAAAACTTCGATATTTTCGAAGATCGGAAACTCCAACAGCATTCCCGGATTCGTCGAGTACTGACGGCCCTAATTCGGCCGCTGCCGTTGTTCTACTGTGTCTTGCATTGGAGCGACGGCACCGATCTACACGAACTTGATCGCAAGGTTCTCCGGGGCGAGTTTAACGACGACGACTTTGCGGGCGCGCTAATGGCTGAACCCCGCTCGATAATCTGCCTCAACTGTGAAGCCCAGCTGCGCGTCCTAGTAGTCGATGGAGGTCAAACCTTATTTGCAAAGACCCTGAGCGAACGCTTACGAGCGCATGACCTAAAGCAGCGCTGCCCGAGCTGTCAGGCACATATCAACCTACATGTTATCGAGTTCCTCAATGAAGATATGGACCTCTGATGGGCTTCCCACGCAGAAACTCGATAGAAAAACGGCTGAACGTCCTCGCTAAACATCTTGAGGGTTCCATCGATAGCGGTCTCGTGAACGATCTTCGAAAGGAAATTTCGTACGGCGAGTACGGTGTAGGCCTGGAGAATCTATGTGAACAGCTCTTGGAATCCGACTACCGCCTTGCCAAGGTGATCCTGGATGAGATTGCCGAAGCCGCGCGGTTTATGCAGCTGCCTACTGAGCGCTGGGATTTCGTCATGACACTTGAGAGATAGCACCGTGAGGCAAGTAAGTTCCTCAAGTGGCGTATCAGCAACGATCAGGCGGAACATGGCTTCATTGATATCTCGGCCCAGCCGCAAAGCTGAAACGTAGTCTCGGCTAAGACTTGGCCCTCCTCAGGGACTGATTCTTCCGCTCAAAATTTCATGAACAGTGATGCACGTGATATCGAGTTGCAGCTCCCGAAATCGATCAGACATAGGCTATCCATGGAGCATCAAGTCGTTCGGCCGGGGCTTTTCGCAACTTGACGGAGAGCGGAGAGGAACCCGTGTCGATACACCAGGGACAGCCGCACCGTTCGCCTTCACACTGCTCTGCCGACTCACTGCTGTCGAATGTCGACGCGTAAGGTTCCACCATGATATTCGGATGGGCTGTCCTGGCTGTCATGATACTTGGCTATGGCAGCGCCAACTTTCTGCAAGGCATGGCGGCCTCCCGAGATGCCGCGGATGAGCGTCTCGATCCACGGCTGTTGATCAGGCTGGCGCGACGAAAAACCTACCTGATAGGGGTGGCATTCCAAGCGCTCGGCACGATAACAGCCTTCGTGGCGCGTCGTGATCTTCCGCTGTTCCTAGTTCAGGCCGCCATCGGTGCCGGGATCGGCGTTACCGCGCTACTCGGCGTACTAGTACTGAAGTGGAAACTGTCCCGCGTCGAACTACTGCTGATGTTGGCCACAGCCGCCGGACTTGCGGCGCTGATCTTCTCCGCCAATCCCAGTACCGCGAAAGACCTGAGCCTGCTCACAGTCATCGTGCTCGCTTCGCTGGTCGTGGTGCTTGCTGGGATCGCTCACTTCGCTGCCCGGCTACATGGCGCGGCGGGATCGGTGGCGCTTGGGGCACTGGCAGGCCTCGCTTACGGTTCATCAGCCATTGTGTCTCGGCCGCTGGTCAACGCCGACTCTCTACAGAGCTTCCTGCTCAACCCGCTCCTCTACGTCTTCCTAGCCCACACTGTCGCGGGTCAATTGATCTTCGGCCTTGCACTACAACGCCGCGCGACCACCGCCGCAAGCGCCGCTATGAACGCAATGGCCGCGCCAGTGGCCGTCGTCGGGTTGCTTCTGCTAGGCGACCAGATAGTGCCCGGCCGCGAACTGCTGGCCGCGGTAGGTTTCGTGGCCACCGTGAGCGCAGTGATCGGTCTAGCGTTTTATGCCCAGCCGCAGCGACACGAGCCGTCCGAAAATGTACGAGATCGCGTGGGCCGGCTCGGCAGAGGCCAAACAGCTTCGCCGCAGGAGAAATCCGAATCGGCTAAGAGTGAGCCGTCAGGGCGCGTTGAAGAAGGTGCGTTGCGGCCAAGCACCCCTGCGCCAAGTAGTTCAAGCGCATAGGTTCCAGGTAACAATGACGACGCAAGCTAGCGCAGCCGTGCTCGTGGGGTTGACGCTGCGGACAGAAGGTATTGACCCGTGAGCATCGCATGGCTGTACCTGGTGGCATCCGTCTTCGCCTATGGCGCGGGAAACTTTTTGCAGGCCGTAGCGGCAACCCGAACTGTCGCTCGCCGCACGCTGCATCCACGGCTGCTACTGCGCCTAGCTGGCCATCGCAGCTATCTACTAGGCATCTGCTGTCAAATTGTGGCATGCATACTAGCGTTCTTGGCTCGTGCGGAGCTGCCACTGTTCTTGGTGCAAAGTTCAGTAGCGGCAGGACTAGGCGTTACCGTGCTGTTAGGGGTGGTCGTTTTCGGGTGGCGACTTCCCCGCGCAGAGTTGCTTGTGTTAAGCCTTCTCGGGCTTGGCGTCACCTGTTTGATCATCTCAGCACAGACAAGTCCTTCCCGGCAGCTCGGTCCCATAGTGCTGGGAATGCTGATCGCCCTGATTCCACTGCTAGCGGTGCTTGGCCGGTCGGCGGCACGCTGGCAAGGCGCTCAGGCGTCGGTAGCGCTAGGTTCACTTGCCGGCCTCGCATTCGGTGCGGCCGCGGTGGTTTCGCGCCCGCTTGCTGGGGAAGAGTCCTTAGCCGGGTTCATCACCAACCCACTGCTATACGTACTACTTGCGCATGCGGGGATAGGCCAGCTACTACTAGGGCTCGCGCTACAACATGGCTCGACGACTGCCACGGTCGCGGCTATGGATGCCGCGGCAGCAATTCCGGCAGCGGCAGCGGGCCTGCTACTGCTCGGCGACAAAATCGTGCCCGGCCTTGAGCCACTGGCGGCGGCGGGCTTCGTTATGACGATTGGTGCGGTGCTGGCGCTGGTGCGCTACGCCGGACCGCAACAACACGACATAGCAGAGTCGCTTCGCACATCGCTAGGCACGCTGGCGCCGCGTCGCGAAGTGCTCCTGTCCAGTGCTAACGCCAGCTCCACATCAACTGCTGCCGAACGTTTACAATGAGCAATCGGTCCCGAATCCTGCGGACACTCTTTCCCACATATATCTCGCTGCGGCTGGTCGAGCGAGCCTAAAGCTCGATGATTCGAGCAGACGCTCCCAGTGCCGCGATATCTTTATCATCGCCAGTGACTATGCCTATCGCGGCCCAACGCTGGGCACATTCCACGACCAGAGCGTCTATGGCACCTGGTCGCCTGACACCTTTGCGTGTTTCCTGTGCACCACGGAGTGATTCACCGGCTCTGCGAGCCCGATCGACATCAGTGACATCAACCGTTACTCCAGGTAGCTTCAAGAACCGAGCCAGTGGTGCTTGTTGAGCAGTACCCCGCCAAACCTCTGTGATAACTGGGGCTGGAATCGCGATTCGAACGCGCCCTAAACGCAGGTCAGCAACTAGCCCAGCAAGGATTGCATCAAGGCGACTAGCACTTTCTAGTTTGATCAGTGCGGAGCTGTCAAATACAATGACTGGTACAGTTGTCATGCAGCAGCTCGGAGCATTGGCTGCTTAGCAGCATAAAGTTCATCCAGCGCTGCCCTGGCCGCGTTTTTCTCCGATTCCCATTCCGCTCGGTGGGCATTGCGACGTTCGATATCGGCCAGGAATTCCCCGAAAGCGTCTGAGGCCATAGCCGACGGGGTAAGCATACCGCTGAGCCGATCAGATATCCATGCTGAGACGCTTCGAGCTCTGCCGGCTGCCACATCGGTACGGGCTTGGGTAACGAGGTCTTCCGGTAATGTAATAGTGAGCCGCTCCATAGTCATACTTCATCATACCGCGCATTGGGCTGAGCCGCTTCCCCTGATATTTACACGGTTGAAAGTTGCTTAATAGGTGAGTTACGGAAAGGCTGTTCTTGCGAAAGAAAATCAGCGAGAGGGGAACTCTCGGGCTTGGCCGGAACCGCCAGCCAGAGGCCTGCGTGCCGCCTCCGGGTGCGTTCGAGAGCCAGTGACTGAGGACTCCGCCACGGCTCCGGGTATAAATTGCGCCCGCATAGTCGCGGCCCTTCCCCGCACGACCAGAGGTGCTTCCGAATAGTGCGTATTCTTGATCTCCTGCAACGTACTTTCGTCTGGGTATCCCTCGCTACGAAGGCGGGTTCCTACCAGGAGGAACATTGCCTCGCCAGCTCTGGCTCGCGGCGGTGGGTTCCACCCTGAAATCTCACCACCTATACGGTCAGTGCCCCATTCGGGTGCGCGGTAAGGCTGCCCATCGTCATGCAGGACCACGCGTTCCGGTGCGGCGGGCTCGCCATCCAGCACACAGTAAGCAGTAAACGGCTGGCCGTTTTCATTGAATCGGACGGCGCTGGCCAGCACCAAACGGGTACGATCCGTAGGCGGTTCACCATCAGCCACCGATGTGCGGCCCAGCCCGCGGTCGGCTTCGGCGCGAGCCGCATTGAGAACAAGGTCAGCTTGCTCGAAATAGCTGTAGCACGGATCAGCTGGATCTTCCAGGCGTCCTGTTTCTTCCAAGTGTCTCAGCTCTGCTGCCAGATGCCCCGCGGTAGTCTCAATCCCATCGCGGGCTTCCGCTGCCCGCCTGAGTAGGTCCGCAACGACGTCACCTCGACGTGCCACGTCTTCGCGGACAGCTGGATTGGCCGACCAGCCGGTATCGGCGCTCGGTACCAGCGAGACGGCGCTAGACAGACTCCCGTATCTCCCATCGCGCAGTATCGGATTGGCCGACTCCGCGACCACCACCCGAACTTGCCCGCGATAGGCGGCTCGGCCGACTGCTTGGAAAACATCGGTGAGGCCTTCTGGCGGGCTGGTGATGACAATTGGCTGACCGGGGAACTCCTCCGCAAGCCGATCTATGGCCCACGCCACAGGATTGTTTTCTGGCGCCGCTACACCCTGTGCCGCACAGCGGGCGACGACGTGGCCAGGCATATCATTGGCAGCCTGCCCCCCAAGCGGCATCGGTTATAGTCCGCGCAACATCGCCGGTAGGCGTGTAGCGGAGCAGCACACCAGCCGGGTTGTCGGGAGTCGAGTTCACAGCAAGCGCTGTAACGCGCGGAGCTACCGATCCTGTCAGGGGTTCCCCTACCGTGATAGCAACCAAATCAGCGGGCCTTCGCTCCAGTGCCGTCAGCTGCTCGGCGAGCGTTCGCGCATTTTGCTCAAAACGACCATCTGCACCAAGTATCAGAGCGGCCGATGCCCGCGCGCCGGCTAGGTCCTTTTGTAAAGTTTCGATGGCCAAGTCTGCTTCGTGCCGCGAAAGCGCCATGCTGATTCTCCGTGTTCTACAGTAGAAGGACACCAGTTTTACACATGGAACGCAACCACATACGTAAATCTGGACGATCCGTTAACGAAAAACTAGTGCTTCACTTCCACGGCTTGGGCATAGTCTCCCATTGCTCCAAACTTTCTCGATATCGACTTTCGCCGATACTATCTCTCCGAGAGATGGCCTCCTCTATCCAACTCTGCAGCTGTGCGGCGTGCTCCTCGTAGTCAGCGCGGAGAAACGCTTGCAACGTCGCAATGTGCTCGGCTGTGTTCACGCTTTACCCCCTAGTCGCTCGTCAAGTCTTCCTAGTTGATACCTAAGATCCTCCATCTGTCTTCGGTGGAATCCTATGCCGACCTCATACTGCACAACCAGTTCTCGATAACGCTGCAGCTGCGCGGTGAACTGCATGCGCTTGAACTCATCTCGCTCTCGCTGTTCATCCATCACCTATCTCGCTCACCTATCCACTGCGCCAACATGGAGAAAGGTAGCGCCTTCCTATGACATTCTTCTAACCATCAGCTCTGTATCAACAGCTGATTTACGGCCAGCGGGCGACGATGTCGGCGAGCTCCCGGCGGCGGCCGGTGTAGAACGGCACCTCGACCCGGACATGCCGGCGGGCGCCTGACGCCCGCAGCTCTCGCATCAAGTCCACAATCCGATGCAGCTCGTCCGCTTCGAAAGCCAACATCCATTCGTAGTCGCCCAAACCAAACGATGCGACCGTGTTGGCGCGTACGTCAGGAAAGCCCCGCGCCATGGCGCCATGCTCGGCGAGCATGGCGCGACGCTGCGCATCGGGCAACAAGTACCACTCGTAGGAGCGAACAAACGGATACACGCATACGTAATCGCGGGCGGGTTCTCCAGCCACAAACGCCGGCAGATGGCTTCTGTTGAACTCCGCGGGGCGATGCAGCGCGGCCTGCGACCAGACCGGCCGTAACGCTGCACCGATCCGGGTCTGCCGCAACTGGGAGTACGCATCCTGCAATAGCTCTATCGAGCCCGCGTGCCACCACACCATCAGGTCCGCGTCAGCCCGCAGCCCGGCAAGATCATAGCTGCCCCGAATAGCCACACCAGCGTCAATCAGCTTGGTCCACAGCTGTTCGAGCTCGGCCAACTGTGCAGCTTGATCAGCACGGTCACCTCGCCGAACGGGTGCGGCAAACACCGACCACATCGTGTACTGGACAGCGGAGTTGAGCTCAGTCACGCGCCGTGCGTGCGCGTTGCTGGGCCGTGTCGTGGTCTCGCTGGTGTCGTCTTGGCTCATGGTGCCACCGTACTCATTCATACTCACTAATACTCACCCATCCTCAAGCGGAATAAGCCAGCAGCGCGTCGGCGGCGCGCCGTGCGGAGCCGATGCAGGCCGTAATTCCCACCCCGTCGTAGCCGGCACCAGCCAGCGCAATGCTTCGATCCTCGCCCAGTAGGTTCCGTGCCCGCGCCACACGCGCATTGTGCCCCACGGTGTACTGCGGCATCGCACCATCCCAACGCTGCACCTTGCTAGCCAAGGGTGCGGGTAGCGGGCCGAGTACGAGCTGTAGCTGCGTTAGCACAGTTGCTACAAGCCCAGCATCACTGTGCTGCAGTGCCTGCACGTCACCGTGTCGCCCCACTGAGACCCGGAGCAGGCTTACCCCCGGCGCTGCCTGACCCCACTTGTGGTCAACGAAAGTTGTCGCCTTGATGATCAGACCACTGCTGCTAGGAATCAGCATTCCACTTCCGCTCGGCAATGCCAGCTCAGGCAGTGCCAGCTCAGGGAACGCTAAACTGATCACGGCAACACTGGCGTAGTCGATAGCGACCAGTTCAGCGGCGACCTCAGGAGCGACCTGGCGTAGCAGCCGCGCCGAAGTAGTCGCCGGCGCGGCCAGTAGCACCGCGTCGGCGTGAACCAGCTGCCGATCGTGCTCAGAACCTACTGTGAGCTCCCAACCTTGCTCCACGCGATCCAGCCGGCGAACCGGAGCATCACAACGCACTTGCGCAACCGGCTCTCCACGGTGCTTGACTGCGCTCAGCGTCTGCTTGGCTGCATCGACGAGCCGTCGCATGCCACCGCGCAGTGCACCGAATGTGGGGCCCTCCTTAGCCACAGCCCGCACAGCCTGGGCCGCGCGCAGCAGCGAGGAGTCACTCCGCAGTGCGGCCGCCAGAGCCGGAATGGTCGCCTGCAACGACAATGCGTCCACGTTCCCCGCGTAGACCCCACCCAGCAGCGGATCGATGACGTTGTCTACCACCACGTCACCGAATCGTCGTCTGACCAGCTCCCCCACGCTGACGTCGGCGACTAGTGGCTCTCCTGGCACATCGGGTTCAGCGAAGATCTGACGACCGGCCGCGGCCGGCAGCAGGCCCGCGTCAACCAGCGCCATCGGATCGGCCGGTACACCCATCACCGTTGTGGTCGGCAGTGCGCGCAGTGCGCCGTTCAGGAAAATGTGTGCCTGACCGGTTTGTGGATGCATCACCTCATCGCTAAGCCCCAGGCGCGAGACGAGCTCCAGTGCAGCCGGAGTGCGCACAAGAAACGCGTCGGCTCCTAACTCGATGGCCTGTGTGCGGCCATCCCACCGCAGCGTGCCACTGAGAAGTTTTCCGCCCAGGCTCGAGGACTGTTCCAGCACAGTGACTCTGATAGCGCCAGCATCGGAGCCCGCGCGGTCGCAGATAGCAAGTGCTGCGGCCAGGCCGGTGATACCGCCGCCGACCACCGCGATGTGCCGCGGAGCCACTAGGCACCCCCTCGCTGGCGCTGCACCAACTCAGCAGTGCTCTCGGTGCTGTAGCTGTGTACCAGCTCCACTACTCGAGTCAACACCCCTGGATCAGTCTGCGGAAGCACACCGTGGCCCAGATTGAAAATATGCCCTGGAGCGGCGCGTCCCTGTCGAAGTACCCGCGCAACCTCTCGAGCGACAACAGTCTCGTTGGCCAACAGTAGCGCCGGATCCAGGTTGCCCTGCAGCGCGTACTCCGGCCCAATCCGCGCCGAGGCCTCGTCGAGTGAGACCCGCCAGTCCACGCCGACAACGTCAGCGCCCGCCGAAGCCATCGACTCCAGCAGCTCACCCGTGCCGACACCAAAATGGATCCGCGGCACACCAAGCTCACCACAGGCCCGCAGCACTCGGGCCGAATGCGGCCGCACGTATGCACGGTATTCAGCCTCGCTAAGCACCCCAGCCCACGAATCGAACAACTGCACCACGCGAGCACCAGCGGCAATCTGCACTCGCAAAAACTCCGCGGCGATGTCAGCTAGCCGCCCACACAGTGCATGCCACGTACCGGGCTCGCTGTGCATCAGAGCCTTAGTCTTAGCGTGATCGCGAGACGGACCCCCCTCGATGAGATAACTCGCCAACGTGAACGGGGCAGCGGCAAAACCAATCAGCGGGATGTCAGCAAGCTGTTTGGTCAGCTCAGTGACCGCCTCAGTGATGTAGGGCACGTCCTCGGGAGTCAGCGCGCGCAGCTTGTCCACATCGGCCGACCGCCGAATTGGCGAATCGATCACCGGCCCCACGCCAGGTTTAATCTCCACATCAACACCGATAGCCTTTAGCGGCAGGACAATATCGGAGAAAAGAATTGCCGCGTCCACTTTGTGCCGGCGGACTGGCTGCAGCGTGATCTCGGTAATCAGATCCGGAGTCTGGCAGACCTGCAGCATAGGCAGCCCGGCTCGCAGCGCATGGTACTCAGGCAGGGATCGGCCGGCTTGCCGCATAAACCACACCGGCGTCACCGACACCGCTTCGCGACGGCTCGCGGCAATCAGCGCGCTCACACTACTGATGCTGCCACGCGCTTAACGCGGGGCTAGCAGTGGAGTCCGCATTCGGCGCGTCATATCCAGCTTTGTAGGCTTCGCCCGCTTACTGTAGGTGGCATGGGTCTAGGAGATGTTGCGGAGCTGCCCACCGCGGCACAACTACCAGCCCGCTTCTCTCGGGCAGTGGCGAGCGCTAGAACAGTGGATACGCGCCCAGAGATCTCCCTGGAAGAGATCGAGGCCCCCCGGCGGATTGCTCCATACTCATTTGCGCTGGGCGCGAGCGTGCTTGCCGGCGACGAAGAGCCAGTAACCGGGAGGCTCATCCTGCTACACGATCCTGCCGGGCACCCAGCATGGCAGGGCGAAACGCGCATCGTCAGCTACGTCACCGCGGAGCTGGAGCCCGACATTGGGCATGATGCCCTATTCGCACCGGTAGGCTGGGCGTGGCTCACGGAAGCCCTGCACATGCAGCAAGCCGGGTACCGCGCGATCGCAGGGACGATTACTCAAATCAGCTCCACCCGCTTTGGCGAGATGGCTGGTCCAGAGCAGACTACGGATGTGGAAATGCGAGCATCCTGGACACCCGAAGACGATGACATTGCGCCGCACGTGCAAGCGTGGTGCGCGCTGCTGGCCTCGACCGCCGGCTTACCGCCGCCAGGAGTTCACTCGCTGCCCAGCCGGTGACGTTTTCCGAGAAAACGTCACCGATGCACTCGTTTCTTAGACGTTTTTCGGGAAAACGTCTAAGAATTAGCTGGTCTTAACGCCCGCGAGCTCAAAGCTGTGCGCACAGGCCTGCTGGCTTCGTTGAGTGAGTTCGGCTCGTTTGGTCGGGTCTGTTTCATTGCTGGCATCGGTCAGCGCTTTCAGGCAACCGGTCAAACTTTGCTTATCCTTATTGGCGGTCTCGAGATCTTTGTTCGCCTTTGTCGCGTCACTAGTCAGCTTCTGTAACTGGGTCTGCGAGCTGTTCAGTTCATCAGTACCGCTGCCGATTTTTTGCTTCGCCTCGGTCAGCGACTGATTTATTTCCTGGATTTTGGCGTCGCGTTGCTTCACGTTAGCCTGCGAATCGCTCAGCTGTTTGGCAGCATCGGTGGCTTTTCCCATTTGGCTCACGTACATCGCTAACAGGGTTGCGGAGGCGAGCAGCAACGCTACGCAGACAGCAGCTAATACGGCGTTCCTGGGCAGCCCCGCGAACCGGTCACGGCGCGACCCACTCTCGGAATCCGCAGGAGCGAATTCCGGTGCCGGTCCGGCCTGTGCGGGGTATTGCTCGCCATAACCGTATGCGGCGTTAGCCTGGGCAGGGTCGTGCTGCGCTGCGTAATACTGGTCCAGATCGCCAGGACCATTGGTCGCATATCCGGAAGCGTCATACGGCTGGGGCTGCGATCCGTACGGTGCTGGTTCGTCACCGTAGGAGCCATAACCCTCAAATGGGACCGGCCGATAGGAAGGGTCTGACTGATACTCCGGCTCTGGCTGGTAAGCGACCGGCGGCTGCGGTGCGGCGGAGGTCGGCACGTGGGCCGACACGTAGGCACTGCTGTACACCTGCCCGGTGCTGACCGGACTAATCGGAGGCGGCCCAGCTACAGCCGCCCCCGGTGACGCCCATGCGGGCGAACTCGACACCGGATATGTCATAGTTTTAGCGTAAGCCCACCCGAGCTTGCTTGCCCAGTACGCAGAATACGCTATCCGAAGAGTCTACCGAAACAACCTATATGGCCGAGGTGTCTCGCCCATGTAGGTAGCGGCGTAGCCGGCGCTAGTCGGTTGGGCGGCGCAGCTAGCGATACGGGGCGAAGCCCCAACTGACTCCGACCACGTTACCCAGCACGGTCCTAATATCGATACGGTTAACCACGTGACACAAGCCTCCACCGCGCCGATTTCCGATCTGCTTGAGCCTCGGGAGGGCACACCAGTTCCGGTAGACACGACTGCCGGGCTGACGGACGCCGCACGACGGCTCGCTGCGGGTACCGGTCCCGTGGCCATTGATGCCGAGCGGGCATCGGGGTATCGCTATACCGGTCGGGCTTATCTCGTGCAGCTCCGCCGCGCCGGTAGTGGAACAGTGCTCATTGACCCGCTGCCGTTTGAAGACCTATCCCCCATCGCTCGGGTAATAGCCGGGCAAGAGTGGGTCGTCCACGCAGCCAGTCAAGACCTGTCCTGCCTGGCTCAGCTTGGTCTGCGGCCGGCCCACTTATTTGATACGGAATTGGGTGGCAGGCTCGCTGGATATGAACGCGTCAGCCTCGGGCTCATGGTTGAGCGGTTATTGGGCTTTCGGCTCGAAAAGGGCTATTCAGCTGCCGATTGGAGTACCCGGCCGCTGCCGACTGAATGGCTGACCTACGCCGCACTCGACGTAGAGCTGCTGCTGGAGCTGCGGGAAACCTTGCGAGCCGACCTGGATCGCCAAGGCAAGCTGGAATGGGCCGAGCAAGAGTTTGCCGCCGTAGTGGCCGCGAAGCCTCCCACCGCCCGCGCCGAACCGTGGCGCAGGACGTCAGGAATCCACCAGATCCGCAGCGGCGCCGGCCTAGCTCGGGTCCGGGCACTCTGGGAGACGCGGGACGCTGTAGCGCGGCGTCGAGACAGCGCCCCCGGTCGGGTCCTCTCTGACGCGGCAATCGTCACTGCGGCGCAGGCTGATCCCAGTACAGAGCGAGAACTATTCGCGTTGCCAGTCTTCGGTGGTCGTGCGCATCGTCGCCTTTCGGCAACGTGGCTGGCCGCACTCGGCGTCGCAAGGGGCCTCAGCGAGGATGAGCACCCCGGCCCAGCACCCGTTCCGGAAGGCCCCCCGCCGGGCTACCGCTGGGCCGAAAAAGACCCGCAAGCCGCCGCTCGACTCACCCGCGCGCGGGAGGCTCTCGGCGGACTGAGCACGCAACATCGCATACCAACGGAGAACTTGCTGGCACCAGACGCGCTGCGTCGACTGGCATGGCGGCCCGTAGAGCCGGTGAACGAACGCTCTGTGGCTGCGACACTTGCCGGGCTAGGGGCACGACAGTGGCAGATTCAGTTAGTAGCCGGACCACTTGCGGGGGCAATCGCCGAGCCGACCGAGGTTACCAGCGAGTAGCATAGGTAGGTCGGTTGGTTAGCTGTCACCTCTTCACTCAAGGAGAGCCCGTGTCTAAGGCCGAGCGTGAGATAGTTTTCGTCGACGGAGTGCGCACACCCTTCGGCAAGGCTGGCCCACACGGCCTCTATACCCATACCCGCGCCGATGACCTAGTGGTTCGCTGTATCCGCGAGTTACTGCGACGTAATTCCAGCCTGCCCCCGGAGCGCGTCGCTGAGGTGGCTATCGCGGCCACCACTCAGACTGGAGACCAAGGACTCACCATCGGGCGTTCGGCTGCGTTGTTAGCGGGCCTGCCCCGCAGTACGCCGGGCTATGCCATCGATCGAATGTGCGCCGGTAGCCTCACTGCGGTAACGACCATCGCCGGGGCTATCGCGCTGCGTGCCGTTGATGTCGGGATCGCTGGCGGTGTGGAGCATATGAGCCATCACCCCATGGGTGATGGGGTCGACCCCAACCCTCGGTTCGTGGCGGAACAACTGGTGGATGAATCCGCTCTGGTCATGGGTGCCACCGCCGAAAATCTGCACGACCACGACTCTTCGCTGACCCGAGAACGTGCCGACGCCTATGCATACGCCAGCCAGCGTAAGTATGCGGCGGCGGTCGCGGCCGGGTACATCCAGCCAGACTTGGTCAGCATCGCTACCCGCGACCCTGAGCTCGGCTGGGGTTTGGCCACAGCCGACGAACAGCCACGGCCGGATACGACTGTCATCGCGTTGGCAGGGCTACGCACGCCGTTTCGTCCTCACGGCCGGGTGAGCGCGGGTAACTCCGCCGGCCTCAACGACGGCGCGACCGCCTGCTTGATCGCCGCTGGCGAGGCCGCCGCGGAGCTGGGGCTGCCAGCGGCAATGCGGTTGGTCTCCCATTCGTTCGTGGGGGTGGACCCCGAGGTGATGGGCATCGGCCCTATCCCCAGCACCGAAAAGGCTTTACACCTGGCCGGGCTGAGCATAAACGACATCGGCTTGTTCGAACTCAATGAAGCATTTGCGGTGCAAGTGTTGACGTTCCTGCAACACTTCGGTATCGCCGACGACGACCCTCGGGTCAATCCGTGGGGCGGCGCACTAGCGATCGGCCACCCGTTGGCGGCTTCCGGTGTCCGGCTGATGATCCAGCTAGCACGGCAGTTCGAGCAGCGTCCCCATGTTCGATACGGCCTGACCGCGCTATGTGTGGGTCTGGGGATGGGTGCGACCGTCATTTGGGAGAACCCGCATTTTACTAATCGGAACGAAAATAGCTCGACTAGCACAGCCTCTGACCTGGAAAATGAGGTAATTTCGAGTCGACTTAGTAACAGACTGCTCAGCAACGCCAGTAGCCAGCCCGATGCGACGAAGGCAGGTGCGCGATGAGCGTCGAATTCCCGGGCGAGCTGGTAACTCACGCGCTCACCCGCTACGTCCATCCTTTTGGTCTAGAGGGAGAGATCGCGCTGGTGACGCTGGATAATCAGCGTGACCACACCAAGCCCACCAGTTTCGGCCCCGCTGGGTTGCGCGGCCTAGGTGCAGCACTCGACGCGATCGCAACGCGCACGCCGAGTGTGCGAGCCATCGCTGTGACCGGAAAGCCGTTCATCTTCGGCGCCGGAGCGGACGTCACCGGAATGCCGACGCTGCGCAGCCAGGAGCAGGCCCGTGAGATCGGTCGGCTCGGGCATGAAGTGTTCAGCAAGCTACGTGACTCTGCGATACCCACATTCGCGTTCATCAATGGCCTGGCACTCGGTGGCGCGCTAGAGCTGGCGTTGCACTGTCACTACCGGACGCTCTCGGCCAGCGCCCGCGGCATTGCACTACCTGAGTGCTCCATCGGTCTAGTGCCTGGTTGGGGCGGTTCGTGGTTACTGCCACATCTGATCGGTCCGGAGCAGGCAATCCGGGTAATCGTCGAAAACCCGTTGAGCCAGAACCGCATGCTCACATCGCAGCAGGCACACCGACTCGGAATCGGCGATGCGCTGTTCGAACCGGCCGACTTTCTAGAACGCTCGCTGGAATGGGCAGTAAGCGTGCTGAACGGCGACACCGTGGTGACGCGCACACCAATCATCGGCGGTCCGGAATGGGACCTTGCCGTGACGGTGGGCCGAAAAGTCCTCGACGAGCGGCTGCACGGTGCGGCTCCAGCGCCGCTGAAAGCTTTGGAGCTGCTACAGCTGGCGAACACCGCCGACTACGCGCAGAGCGCCGAGGCTGAGACGCAGGCGCTTGCAGAGCTGTTGATGGGCGACGAGTGCCGGGCAAGCCTGTACGCGTTCAACCTGGTGCAGCACCGCGCGAAGCGCCCCAAGGGAGCACCGGATGCTTCACTGGCTCGGCCTATCACCAAGGTCGGCGTCGTCGGAGCTGGGCTGATGGCAACCCAGCTGGCCGTGCTGTTTGCGCGCCGCCTCCTAGTGCCGGTGGTGATGACCGACATAAACTCCGAGGCGTTGGCCGCTGGGGTGGCCCGTGCCCATTCCGATATCGACAGGCTCGTCGAGAAGAAGCGGCTGAACTCCACGACCGCATCACGGGTCAAGCGCTTGATCGGCAACTCAGCGGACCGAAGTGACTTCGCCGATGCCGATCTGGTGATCGAGGCGGTGTTTGAGGACCTGGATATCAAGCGGCAGGTCTTCACCGAGCTTGAAGAGATCGTGACACCCGAGTGCGTGCTGGCCACCAACACCTCCTCGCTCTCGGTGAGTGCTATGACTGAGCAACTCCGGCATCCACAGCGAGTCGTAGGGCTGCACTTTTTCAATCCAGTAGCGGTGCTACCGCTGGTGGAAGTGGTCCGCGGCGTGCACACCAATGACGCAACGCTAGCCACGACGTTCGCGGTGGCCAAACAACTGAAAAAGTCCGCGGTTGGCGTGCAAGACGCCACCGCGTTCGTAGTGAATCGGGTGCTGCTGTGCTGCATGAATGAGGTCCTCGCCGCGATCGACTCCGGCATGGACGTCGCCGCGGCCGATCACGCCCTCGACCCGCTAGGCCTGCCGATGAGTCCGCTTGCCTTACTGGATCTGGTCGGGTTGCCGGTCGCTCTACATGTATTGCAGAGCCTGCATGGTTCTTTCAGTGAGCGGTTTCCCGTTCCGGCAACACTGCGCCGCGCGGTAGAACTGGGCAAAACCTCACTGCTGACCTGGCAGAACGGCACGCAACGCCTGGATCCAGATCTAGTCCCTGCCGAGCGTGTCTCTGAGGCCCTTACATCTGACCAGCTCCGAGATCGGGTGTTGGTGGCGCTGGCGCAGGAAATAGGGCTGATGCTCGACGAACAGGTGGTGAGCGAAGCCGCCGATATCGACCTGTGCATGCTGCTGGG
>JBBSOC010000024.1:0-28717 GCA_038260095.1 Mycobacteriales bacterium
CATCACCGGAGTCTGCACCCGAATCGCTCAACGCATCCTTGCCCTCACCGCCGCGATCTGGCACAACGACACCCTCGGCCTCGCCACACGACGCTCACTCACCGCCTACGACCACTAACCCCTTGGAATCAACCATCTAGTCAGATGGCGGCCATGAAGATCACGGGCCTTGGGGTGTCGTATCGCGAGATGGGCGCGACCAACGTTGATCATCGCGGGTTGTGTGGACAAATGATGTGTCTGCCGCTGATTCCAGTATAGACCGACCGAACCATGGCGATCACGGATCTACTGCGGGAGTACCAGTACTTCCGCCCGTGGGCTGAACGAAACGCGCTCATGCCGCCTGAGTTCGTACGCGTAGGTATTCGACCAGGTTGACCAGCACGACTGTGACGGCCAGCGCGCCGAGTGCGATCAGGGCGGGCAGGCGAGGCGCTAACGGCAGCAGCACGAGCACCACGGCCGCACCACCGAGCCTGGTCGTAGAGACCGTCCCGAACATGCTCCACCTGGTGTACCCGAACGTGGCGAGGTACAGTCCGCAGCCACCGAACAGCAAGGCGGCGATAGCGACACCCATCCGCGCCTCGGGATGTGCGACGACCTCGGCGATACCCACCGAGACCGCGATGATCGCCCCGATGAAGGACAGGTGACCGTAGGACAGCACGACGCGCAGGATGGTTGTCTGTACCGGCGCGGTAGCCATCGAGTGGCGCATCGCGCTCGCCGCGAACACGAAGTAGAGCCACCACAAGGCACACGCCAGGGTGAATGCCAGGGCTACCGCGACCACCATCCCCACCGACAGACGGCTGGCGTTCGCGGCTGGAGTGCCGATCGCGACAATGGACTCGCCGATCGCGATGATCAGGAACAGCCCGAAGCGTTCCGGCAGATGTGCGGAGTCGAGCCGGATATTAGCCAGCCGCTTGCGGGCCAGTGCGGGCACGCTGAGGTCGATTAGCGCCGCCAGCGCCCACAACGTCACCCGCGCCGGAACGGGCAGAAAGCCTCCGACCAGTAGCAGTGGGCCAGTCACGAACATGCCAATGCTGAACGAGTTGACCAAGACCTGTCGGTTGCGAAACACCATGGTCGCGCTCCGGAACACCAGAGCGGCCAACACTATGCGCAGCGCGAAGTACGCCCCGCCGTAGAGCACGCCCCGGTCATGGTAGGCGCCTGGGATGGCCAGTGCCATGAATAGGCCGCATAGGCCCACCGCGAAGATGCCGATCCGGCCTAGCGGATTGTCCACGTCGTGGGTATTGGCGTGCACGGAAGTGCCCACCCAGGCCCAGTAGGTCGGGATGAACACCACGAGTGCCTGCCCCAAGCCTCCCCACGAAGGGTGCGCGTGCAGCAGCGCCGACACTTGAATGACGGCGAAAACGAACACGAGGTCGAAGAAGAGCTCGGCCCAGGTAACTCGTTTCTCGGCCGATTCCGGCTGGTTCATATGCCCCACTCCTCGCCACCCGCTCCATCAGACAAGGACATCAGATCAGTCGAGGCAGGAACCGCAAGGGCTCACTGGTTGTCCTTGCGATAAATCTCCAAAATAGAAGGCCCCTGGAACAGGTACTGCGGTTGAGGCTCAGCGATGACCGCGTCGATGCCGAAGGTGCGGCAGTACTCCTCACCGAAGTGGCATCCAGTAACGGCAAACAGCACCAGTTTGGTGTTGTTGTCCTTGGCCACCTTCACGAGTTCGTCGAGGGTGTCACTTGCCAGGGTCTCGCCACAGACCAAAGCGACGTCGGTCTCGGCGACGATCTGTGGACTAAACTCACCGGAGACCACTGGCACGCCGAGGCGGCTACGCACGCGCGTTCGAGTTGAGCCTTGAAGTGCTTGCCGGACTCCTCGGTATGCTCGCTGTGCTTACCATCTTTCTGCCCCGCGACCACGACACTGCGCTCAACCACTGACGGTAGTAGTTCAGAAACTACTGTCCGATCTGGACATCCGACGCCTTTACGTACACCAGCCGATGGTTGTAGGAGATCAGATAGTAAAGGTCCTTACCTCTGATCAGTGTGTGGTTGCGCAGTACCCGCGCCCCATCGTAGCGGGCGTAGTAGTACGCCGCTGGCGTGATCTCTGCCAGCGGATACGCTTGACCAGCGGGAATGGTATATCGCGTCGGCGTTACCTCATCGGGTTTCGAGTCGATAGGCACACCGCTGGGGTACTCATCGGGCCGCGGGAAAGCGACCCGGTAGACCGGAATGGATCCCTTGTTAGCCCGTGGCCGCACCACAAGATTGGTGACTGGCGTAGTTAGATTTCCGTTAGGATCTTTGAGCCAGGCTTTCTTGCCGCCATACCAGATGGCCAGCCACTGGCCACGCCGTTCCGCCACCACATAGCGGCGCCCGGCTACGGCTTTATCCGACCAGTCCTGAATCTTATTCGTGCCAGCTGAACCGTCGGGTTGAAGATACGGATCGTTGAGGTAGGGCGCGTCATCACGCGGCTCTGTGCGCAAGTAGAGGAAGTTGGTAGATTTCGCAGGAAGATCTCGGCAGGGCTTGTCGTGCTTGTCGCTTGTACAGTCGCGAATTGCCTGAGTGTTTTTGTTGAAGTCCGGCCGAATGGCGACAACCCCTTGGTTTACCTCGCCCGCAACGACGCTTTGGGTTGTGTCAGCGTCACCGCGCACTAGGGCCATGTAGTGGTCCCAGTTCCAGAACGCTCCCGGGTCCCAGTGTGCCCCAGCAATGCTGCTTTCATGGCCGTGGGTGATGTCCTCATGCCCCAAGATGTGATTGCGATCCAACGGTATCCCGTATTTCTTCGCGAGATATCGCACCAGTTTGGCCGAGGAACGATACATCGCCTCGGTGTACCAGGTGGCGCCCTCGACGGCGTATCCTTCGTGCTCGATGCCGATCGACTGCCTATTGATGTTCGCGTTAGCCGAGTGCCACCCTACGTCTTTGGTTGGCAGCATCTGGGTAATTTGTCCGTCACTGGAACGGATCACGTAGTGCGAAGAGTTAGCGGATTCCGGGTTTTGTAGCCACAAAATCGTTCCATCATATGTGCCTTCAGCGTCGTGGATAATGATGTAGCGAATTCGGTTTCCGTCCTTGGGCCGATTTGCTGTGGCATGGCAGCAGTAGTCGTTGGGGCCCGCTGTCAGTGGCTTTTCGTCGGGGCCTTTGGGTGGTGTCTGCTGGTAGATGGCGGGCACCAATCGGCAATTGGTCTCAGGGCACTCTGGCGCTGGAGCCTTACCCTCGGAGTGGCTCAGCTTGAGCGCCAAAAGCTTGCTCCGATTGGGAGCCACTTTCGGCGTAGCGGACAGGTGGACCCGCTGGCCATCTAGAGTGATGCGTTCGGTATTCGTACCGAGCGTCTGATAGACGTCGTCGGTGAAGACCGTCGCGGTAGTCTGGTCAATCGTCCCGGAGTAGGCGGCCACCGCCGGATACCAGTCGCCGAGCTGGGTGGGAAGTTTGCCGCGGCCCAGCTGCCTGGCCTTGCTCGCCAACAACGCCGCCCCACCACGGACATTCTGCACCGGATCGCCGCGGAGGCGATCGGGGGAAAGCTTCAACAACCGCGCCGCGGCGGACAAAGTATTCAGCGCAGGATCATGGCGCACCGCTTCACTGTTTCTGACTGTGCCGTGATCAGGGTCCACATCAACTGCGGCACCATCAGTTAGGTGCATCAACCCGAACCCGCCGCTGCTACTTGGCTGCGCGCCGTGGTCGTCCCACCGGGTCAGCCGATACGAGACAGCCATCAACAGTTGCCGCGGCACAGCAAACTCCAGGGCGGCGGCGGTAAAAGCGTCCTGAGTGCGGTGGGATCCATCCTGGATAGTTGCCGGCATCATTTCAGTGGCTACAGTTTCAGTGGCTAAGGTTTCAGTGGCCGCAGTTTTATTGGCACCAGCATCCGATGCCGCCGGCCCGATCCCGATAATCAGGGTGACTGCCACAGCCAAAACCAGTGCACTACCTGGCCCGCGAGTACAGCGAATCAAAGTTCACCTCTGAAAATCGAATCCGCGGAAGCGGTTACATTCAATGTTCGAAACGAAGCGAGTTTAGCCCCTAAATTGCCTTGCAAACGCGGATCGCCACCCAGTTAGCAGCATTATTTATCGACAAGACACAGCCATTGCGCCCGGTCAGGCCTCACGTAGGAAGCGGTCCAGCACGCGAGTGCCGAACTCCAACGCGTCCACCGGCACTCGCTCGTCTACGCCGTGGAACAAGGCCGAGAAATCAAGCTCAGCGGGCAGCTTCAGCGGCGCGAATCCGAAGCAACGGATGCCTAGCCGCTGGAACGATTTCGCGTCCGTGCCGCCGGAAAGCATGTAGGGCAGCAACGTCGCACCAGGGTCCTCCGCCAAAATCGACGAGTGCATGGTGTCCACCAGTGCTCCGTCGAAGGTCGTCTCCACCGGAGACAGGGCGTCCCACTCACGCTCTACGTCGGGGCCGAGAATCTCGGCCAGCTCACGCTCGAACGCCTCCTGGCGGCCGGGAAGAAACCGGCAGTCCACTGTGGCTTCGGCCGTGGACGGGATCACGTTCGCCTTGTAGCCAGCCGACAGCATTGTCGGGTTCGCGGTGTCACGCAGGGTTGCCCCCACGATCCTGGAGATGCCGCCCAGCTTCGCGATCGAGCCCTCGATGTCGTCCTCACCGAACTCCATGCCAGTAAGTTCAGTGACCCCGGCGAGGAATTCGCGGACCGAGTCCGTCATAACGATCGGAAACCTGTGACGACCCAGTCTGGCGACCGCCTCGGTGAGTTTGGTTACCGCGTTGTCCTCGTGCACCATCGAGCCGTGGCCCGCCCGGCCGCGGACCTTCAGCTTCAACCAGCCGAGCCCCTTTTCCGCGGTCTCCACCAGGTAGGCGCGCACGCCGTCCTGCAGCGTGATCGAGAAGCCACCAACCTCACCGATCGCCTCGGTGCACCCTTCGAACAACTCCGGCCGGTGATCCACCAGCCAGTTCGCGCCCTGCCAACCGCCCGCCTCCTCGTCGGCGACAAAGGCGAACACGATGTCACGCTTCGGAATTATCCCATCCCGGCGCATCCGCCTGGCCGTAGCCAGCGTCATCGCCAGCATGTCCTTCATGTCGACCGCGCCCCGGCCCCACACGTAGCCGTCCTGTACCGCGCCCGAGAAGGGGTGCACCGACCACTCCGACGCGTCCGCGGGCACCACGTCCAGGTGGCCGTGCACCAACAGCGCTCCCCTGTCGGGATCTGATCCCTGCAACCTGGCGACGACGTTGCCCCTGCCCGGGCCCTGATAGCCCGACTCCACGTAGGTCGTCTCGAAGCCGACCTCGGCAAGCTTCTCCGCAACGTACTCGGCTGCCGCCCGCTCCCCCATCAACGTCGCCGGATCACCCGTGTTCGTGGTGTCGATTTGGATCAGCTCACTGGTCAGCGTTACCGCTTCCCGCTCAGCGAGTTCCAGCCCATCCACCATTGCCTGCTCCCTGTCGCTCACCAGGCATTCCTACCACTGACACGATTGCCGGTCTGCGGGGGAGCGCTCGTCGATGACCTCAACGGCCACCGCCCCGAGCTGGTCTCCCCAAATGGTGAGGCGCATTGGTTTTGCGCCAGGAGCGTACCCGGGTGGTGTGGCCTCACGAGTGTGGCTAGCGTCTGGTGTTGTGAGCATCATTGAGCTGCGCCCACACCTGTATCGGCTGGTGCTGGGGAGGTATCAGGCGTACCTGTGGCGCGATGAAGAGTCTGCCGTGCTCATCGATACCGGTGAGGTTGGTTCAGGGCCCCTAATTGAGGCCGCACTACGGCGGATCGGCCTCCTCCCGACTGAACTTGATTTCATAGTGCTCACACATTTTCACGATGACCATGCCGGGTCGGCGGCCGAGGTCAGCTCTTGGGGTGCTGCGCAGGTCATCGCGCACGCGGCAGATGCGCCTGCCATCCGCGGTGAGATGTCTGGGGCGCCGCCGAACTTCACTCCCTTCGAGCTTGAGCTGCATGCTCGTGTCGCCGCTGGACTCCTCCCCGCGCCGCCAGTTCGCGTTGATCACGAGGTTCGGGACGGTGATGTGCTCGACTTCGGCGGCGGTGCGCACGTGATTTCGACGCCCGGCCACACCGACGGCAGCATTGCGCTGCACTTACCCGATCACAAGGTTCTGATCACGGGGGACATTGCCGCGGAGTACGAAGGTGAAGTGGTCCTCGGCGTGTTCAATCTGGACCGAGCCCAGTCTGCTGCCTCATTTCGCCGCCTCGTCGACCTTGATGTGGACGTCGCGTGTTTTGGCCACGGAGAACCAGTCATTGGCAACGCAAAAGCCCGCTTACGGCAGGTCGCAGCCGGGCTGGCGAAATAATTAGTAGACATTAAACGACATTACGACCTGGGAAGCAAGTAACATGCCCGTAAATGGCGAGTTATCCGCTCGATTTGAGCATGTTATACTCTCGATATGCTCACGAGCGATCACTTAGATGAGGCGCTGCGCAGTCTCGGTGCAGTGCTGGAAGGCCGTGGAATCTCCAGTGGCATCCTCGTCGTGGGCGGAAGCAGCCTGCTGCTCTTGGGCCTCATCAAGCGTCCGACCGCCGATCTCGACGTCATCGGCATAGCTAGCGACGGTCGATACAGCAAAGCCGAGAAGATCCCTGAACCACTCGCGAATGCAGCGCGTGATGTCGCCGCCGCGTTAGGACTACGCGACACTTGGCTCAACAACGGACCCGCATCATTATTCGACTTCGGATTACCCGAGGGCTTTGAGAGCCGAGTTCAGATCCGCCTCTACGACACGCTCGAGGTCCACATAGCGGGCCGCTTCGACCTTCTGTGCTTCAAGCTGTATGCGGCAGTTGATCACTTCGGCATCCGAGAGAGCAAGCATCTTGCCGACCTCCGGGAGCTGAACCCGACGGAGCCGGAGCTTATTCGTGCAGCACGATGGACACGCACTCATGATCCTTCCGAGGGGTTTAAGGAGGAACTCATCGAGGTCCTCGCGATCTTCGGTGTGGCGGCGACCGATGCCGCCCTCTAGCACAACACAATCCGTCCTGGCGGAGTACGAGCTGTCCCTTGCATGGGGAGCGTGGGTCGAGTTGGGGGTCTCGGGATGGCAACCGACACACGTTAATTGGGCCGTGGATCCAGAGCCACTTATCATTCACACCGCATACCTGGCGGATGCAGACCCTCGGCTACGCGATGAAGCTTTAGACTGGTGTATCCAATACTGGCGCTACGTGTCCAAAGTGCGTCTCCGCAACCTCTTACAAGGCCGATCAGCGGAGGTGCTCGATGCGTGGGGGCCATTCGGGGCGACGGTCAACAAGCACTCGGGTAGCCACTGGCCGCTGGGAACAGAATCTTTTCCTTACCGGTTAACTGGCCGATCCTCGCTGGATGCCATGGCGCAGCCATCGAGAGCATGGTTGCGCCTTCGGGCCATGTTTGGCCTCGGCGCACGCACTGAAATCCTGCGGTATTTTCTGTCAGATCATCCTCGCGCGACCGTAGCGACTATCGCGCAACACGTTGGATACGCCAAGCGTAGCGTCGCTGACGAGTGCGACTCACTGGAGAAAGCTGGCGTGCTAAAAGTTCAGCACACCGCAAACCGCTTCTACTACACGCTCGCTCACGGTGATGAATTCCGTGCGTGGGTGGGTGGCATCGCACCCGTGCAGCCGAACTGGACAGCGCTATTGGCAGTCACCTCAACATTTGTCGCGCTGGAAGAAAGCGCAAAGTCACTGTCTCGCGATGCACTATCCGTCGAGGCGCACCGCGCGGCCCGGTTACTCGATGGCGCACTGGACACACTCGGTATTGAGCAGCGCCCGCGCCTCGCCGGCGGCAAAGACCACTGGCCCGTAGTGCGCGACTTCGCCAAACGCCACATGGCGGCGTGGGCTGCCGGAAAGTGGGGCACAACGGCACTGCCGCAGACATGAGCTCCCGACAGGTCGTCATACATCTCTGACCTACGCCGCCTAAGGCTCAAATCTCGTTATCTGGCTAGGGGCAGAGGGGTTACTCACCCCATTGGTTGACCTCGCTACCACCGTGAAGGTGTAGGTAGCACCCGCGACGAGAGCCCGGGGTTCAATCATCATGCGTTGCAGGGTAGACCCGTTTACATGGGAGATACCGCTAAACGTCCGGTCCCCTCCCGGAGCACTTGTAGTGGCATGAATGTCATAGGACTGGAGTGCCGCACCGTGAGCGTCTGGCGCGTCCCACTCTACGGTCACGCTACCGTCCTTATTGCCCAAAATCCGTAGGATGACGGGCGAGTTGGGCCTCGGCGCGGGGGGTTTCGTAGGACTAGGCGGCGGTTTAGGCCTCGACGATGCAGCCGGGTCTGTGGGGCCCTGGCTGTTAGCTGGCGGAGAAGAAGCTGGCGAGGAAGAAGTAGGCGCCGGTGGCGGTGTCGTAGAAGCTTTATGCTCAACGTCAGGCAAGCTTCCTACGGCCACATCCGTGGGCGCCTTCTGCAGCTCAGCTACCTTGTGTTCTTGGTTTATCACCCATGCGCTACCGGTGCTCTCGGAGTTCATCACCAGGTGATTTTCTCGAATTTCCATCTCGATCCGGCCACCAGCAGTGTTAATGTCGTCGAGGTTTTTGCCTGCCAGATCAATCACCCGGACCAGATTGGCGTCTTCATCGGGGATGTACAGCCGGTCGGAAAAAGCAACCGCGGTACCCAGCTTCTTCCCTGAACCAGAGATCGGGAGAGCACGGGCGGTAACCCCTTGGGCCACGCTCCCATCGGAGATATCGCTGCCTTGAACCACGACTACATTCCGATTCTCCGGGTTGGTGATGGGGATAACGTCCCCGCGGACCCGTGCCGGCATAGTCGTCGCGGCATCCACCGGAGGGATAGCCATCTTGGACATAATGCCCTCACCATTTACCGCGATGAGCTCTGAACTCTCAGGGTCCATGATCGCGACGCCATCATCTAGCACACTGACCGCCCAGGGATGCCCCTTATGGCTGACGTTAACCTTATGATCGACGCTGGGGCCTTTCCCTTTCTTACCTGGCTTGATCGCTATGACTTCCCCAGTATCGGGGGAGCCCACCCAGAATCGGCCTTTGTCATCAAAGTCCCCACCGACGAGGTTTTTCGGTATTTTCAATGGTGGCCCCGAAGATTTAAAACTGCCCGCATCACGTTGACTGACCAGCCCATGAGCGGCGTCGACAGTAAGCGCATTGCCAGCGAACAACCCGATACGCATGTCAGCTGGGGGCTGTGCGGTGATGACACCCGAGACGCCCAACGTGGCTAGATTCAACGACGTAACAGTTCCAGTATCAAGATCTTGCAGGAGTAAATAACGATCGTTTTGGAAAGCCTTGAGGCGGTGGCCTTGCGCGTCGGAAAGCGGGACCCTTGTGTCGACCCGCCCGGCTGAAGTGTTTATTCGGGCGGCTTCTCCCGGACCACTATCCCAGATCCAGATGGCACCGTCATACAAGTCCAGTGCGGGGCTCACCGCCGCAGCGCCAAACAACGTGGCCGCCATAGCCGTAACAGCGGTAACAATTATGCCCACTGACACAAAACCTTTTGCGTTACGGCGGGCATCGCCAAGGAAGCAACGGCGGAGGAACTTCGCCAGTCGCTCACGCTGACCCTGCTCAGGAGCGGGGTCAGCCACAGGAAATTCGGAGGTTGTCATTATTTACGCTCCTGACACCAGGATAGCGCAGCAGTAGTGTAACTTTCGGCGAACTAGTAAGTATTCTACACCGCAATGAGCGGCCAAAGGCGCAATGTCCCACTCACCGGAACGGTCTAACTCTGGGTTTGTCTCAACCATCGGGGTGTGGTGTAAAGGCTGAGCCATTTGAAAGCATGCGGGAGCATTTTTTCCCAGGTGCCTTGGTTGTGGCCGCCTTCTTCAAAGTAGTCGGTATCCACGGTGGTTTCTGTGTTGCGCGCAGCTGCCTGCAAACTCTCTGCGTAGGCAACCGGGTTTTCAGTGTCTTGTTTGCTGGCCATGAGTAGCAGGTGCACCCTAGGGGTAATGCCGTGTTTAAGCAGCCATAGTGGACTGTTGTGCTCTCGCAGATCGGAATCAGGAAGTACCGCCGGGTCTCCAGCAAAGTCATCTCCGGCAAGGCTCACACCCACGGAGAAGAGGCTTGGATACTGCAAGGGCAGCTTGGCCGCGCAAAAGCCGCCAGTGGAGTACCCCATGAGGCCCCACCCGTCTGGTTGTTCGGTGGTGCGAAAGTTGGTGAGCATCATGGTTCGCACGTCACGGGTCAACCAAGTAGCTACTTTGGCCTCCGGGGTGTCGCTACAGGCGGTGTCGTGGCCTTGTGGGGTAATAGTGGGAACTACCATGATGAATGGCGGCAGCTGGCCCCGATCGATGGCGCGATGCGCGTGTTGGGCAACGTGCATTAGTTCGACCCAGTCCGATGGTGCGCCAGGGACGCCATGGAGCAACATAAGAACAGGGAACTGTCGGGCACGATAGGCAGCATCTGTGTACTGCGGCGGTAGCCACACGTCGACTTCGCCGTCCAGCCCAGACGCCTTACCAGCGAGTGTGGTGCGGCGGAAGCCGTCCGTGTACGAATCGAACTTTTGAGTGGAATGCAAAACACGCGGCCGGTCATACCACTGCCCAATCTTCTGTCCGCCTCCTGCCAGCGGTACAGCGGCGCGGTACACACTCCGATCTCCGGTGGTGCCGAACAGATCTTTCCACGAGGTGTAAAAGCCAAAATTGTCATTGAGAACCAACAACACCATAAGCACCGCGGTAACCTGGCAGGTCACCAACAAACCGAACCGGGCAAGCACGCGTGCCACATATGGGCCGCCGACCCTCCCCCACACCACGAGCGTGACCGCTGGGGCAGCGACGAGTAAAAGGGCAGCCACCACAAAAAAGGGCCAGCTGGTCAAACCCACAGCAGACTCACCTCGCCCTCAGCTGTCGGATCGCCGAAATAGATACCGATCAGGCTAACGCAGAGGTCTACCTCGATGCGGAGTTTTTGGTGTTACTCATACAACCGTCTTGAGATAGGTGCTGCGCAAAGCTGGTAGGTCAGGCAAGTCGATAGCCGGTAGGGTGTGGTCGGTAACACGACGCAAGATGTGGTCAGCGAGGGCAGGATTACGCGCGAGCACCGGGCCGTGCAGGTAGGTTCCGAGAATGTGGTCGGTGAGGACTCCGTCCACGGCATGGCCGTCCCCGTTACCCACACCCGTGACCACACGGCCGAGCGGCTTAGTCCCAGGGCCCAGCGTGGTGGCTCCTTGGTGATTTTCGAATCCGGTGAGCATGCCCACGTCAGGAAGATGACACTGAGTAATGATTTCCCCTACGGCGCGCTGTCGCCGAGGCGTCGTGGTGATGTCGAGTAGACCAAGACCGGGCTGGTGCTGCCCATGGTTGTCAGTCATGGTGTGGCCGAGGATTTGCAAGCCCGCGCAGACGGTAAGGGTCAGCGCACGCTCCGCGATCGTGTTCAGCAGCGTTTGGTGGCTTCGCAGCCAGCTCGTAGCGAACAGTTGGGCACGATCCTCACCTCCACCGAGGAGGTAGATATCGCAGGTGGTGGGCGGAGCTTCCCGAGCGAGGATCGGGTGAATACTAGCTGGAATACCACGCCACCGAAGCCGCTGGGCAAGCACAGTGGAGTTTCCAGCGTCGGAATAGGTTCCCAGCACGTCGGGAAGTATCAAGCCGATAGTCACAGCGGAGTCAGTGGACATGCACGAGCCTTTGAGTCAGCTGGCGGAAAGCGGTGTAGTTGGCTACTACGTCCACTGGGCCAGGGGGCAGCAACGCCAGACCGGCCAGCGGATCAGGGGTGGTGTGATGCTCAAGGTCCGCGTAACTTAACCGCACCCCTAAATCAGCGGCGCGTTCCCCACTGGCGGCTATGGGCCGCGCGGTGAGTCGTTCGAACGGCACGTCCCATAGCCAAGAGGTGTCTCGACCATCTGCCCCTTGGGCGTTGATGCTTACTACCAACGGTCGGGGCTCAGCCAGCACCGATATCATCTCGGTCCATCCGGCCGGGTTTTTTGCCAACAGCAATCGCACAGTGTGTTGCCCGTAGCGCACGGTGGCGTATCGGTTAGCCACCTCACTCAGCTCGGCGAAGGCCGTAGCCGCTGTAACAAAAGGTACCTTCGCTACCTGATGGGCGGCAGCGAGCGCCATAGTGGCATTGCTGAGATTAAACCGCCCTGGCAGCTGCAACTCCAATGGCACTGCATGCCCAGCGGTGTGGGCTACGTTGTCAGAAAGCCACCACGTGACCGGAGGGCGAGCCAACCCGCAGGTGCAGCTCCACTGGCCGTTCTCACCATCTTCCAGCAGCTCACCGCAGTTAGGACAACTGGCCGCGTCCTCTCTCCACCCCGCGCCTCCGGCTACCCAGATCGTGCGGGCTGCTTTGCTCGCCGCCTGCACCGTGATTGGATCATCGGCGTTGGCCACTACCACTGTGTCAACGTGGTGGGCTAGCGCTTCCCCAATCCTTCCCGCGATTTTTCGGACTTCCGTTGTTCGGTCGAGTTGGTCACGGGTGAGGTTGAGCAGTACGACCACAGCTGGGTTGACCGCGTCGGCCACTGCGGCTAGATGCAGCTCATCCACCTCTATCACCGCGAGCTCAGCTTCGGGGTGAGCGATAAGGGCTGCCACTATCCCGTCAGGCATATTGGACCCGCTGGCGTTGTGCGCCACCAATCCCGCTGTCCGCAGCGCCGCCGCCAGCAGGTGACTGGTCGTGGTTTTACCGTTGGTTCCCGACACCAACACCACTCGTCGGCCAGCAGCCAACTGCGTCAGCATGCTGGGGCAGAGCGCTAGCGTCACCCGGCCACCGATCATGGAACCTTGGCCGTATCCAAGGCGTTGTGACAATCCAGCAGCTATCGATCCGGCGAGTGCGGCCACCCTCGCCCAACCACCGAGCCGCAAGCGGCTCCGGTGTCGTTGTGCTGTATTCAAGCTCATTGTGATTCCGATTCCGGCAATACGAAGTCTGGCCATCAAAGGCACAGGTGGGTTGTTTGCCTTTCACCCGCGTCTAGAACGAATCGTCTCCGCCCCCGCCGCCGAAATCGGCATCTGAGCCGCCGCCGAAGTCGCCGCCGTTATCGTAATCGCCACCGCCAGAGCCGGCATCGTTGTCACCGCCCCTGTTGTAGCCACCATCCTCGCGAGGCTGGTTCTCCATACGTCCTTCGTGTTGGCCTTCCATCTTGCCTAGCTCGTAGCCGAGTAGGCCGCCACCGACCGCGCCGACCCCGCCCGCGACCCAAGGGCTAGTGCCGCCACCGCCTCCGTAACCGGGGCCACCGCCATAACCAGGCCCATAACCCGGGCCGCCACCGGGATAGCCCGGGCCACCGGGGCCGCCAGGACCACCGCCGTAGGGGGCAACACGGTTGCGGTTTCGGAACGAGCGCACAACCAACGCTACGACCGCACCTACTACAACCAGGCCAACGAGGAGGCAGAAAATACCGGTGATGGACACGCCATCAGAGTGTGTCTTTCTATCCGGGGCTGCTCCCCTCGAATGCTTCGCGCCGGCTTTCGGAATTGCTCCGCGCAAGGATGTTAGCGCCGCTACGGTCGCGGCGGTGTAGTCACCGTTGCCGAACGCCGAAGCGAAAGCCGAGCTCGCAGCGGCCGAAGCGCTTTGAGTCACGCGCGCCTGGGTTCCGGTTCGAATCGCCAGGTGATGTGACTTCGTGTTCATGGCGATAACAATGCTGTTCGGTGCGGCGGCCTTCGACTGAGTCGTCGTATCAAAGGCCCCGTTGTCAGCGTCATCCTTGGTAGTCGTGTAGATACTCACCATCACTGAGCTGGGCAGCGTGGCGGCCGCGTTCTGCACTTGGGTGACGTTCAGAACATGAGAGGCATCGAAGAATTGGACTTCTGCCGCATCCGCGGGGGCAGCGGCAAACATGCTGACAGCGATGATCGCAGCCATTACACCGAGGGCTCTCCCGCGCCAAGATCGCGGGGAGACAGGCGCCGCCGGTATTGAGTTTAGATCAGCCACAGGGGTCAGATTAGCCACGCAGAGCAGTGTAGCCGCACAGACTCCAGGACAAGATTGAGCACGCGCCTCACCACTACCGAGATAGGCGTCGCCCACTCGCTGAGTCACCTTCCTTCTCCCACCAAGGCTTTTCCCAAGGTTCATCATCGACAGAAGCGAGCGCGGCTTGGGCGTCCAGCTCCTCGTCGATGCGGGCACCTTCAGCTCGATCGGCTCGAATCCATCGAACAAACAAGAAGCCCAGGAAAGGCAGATCGATCACCTCAGCCAAAAACCACAAAATCGCGCCGCCATGCTGCTGATCACCGAGGCTATTGAAGACCCCTGGGGCCAGCAAATGGGTTCGGAGTCGAACGACAATGCCGGGTACAGCGTCAGCAAGCAACTCGATGGACCCGATGAACATCGCTACCGCCAGCGAGAAAGACCCAAGGTGTTCGTTCTCGCCCGCCAGCGGAAGCGCAAACAGGAAACCAAGAAACACCAGCGCCGCCTGCAAAATTTGCAGCGCCCCGCTTGATCGTGCGGTTACGGGCAGGACAGCAGTGAAGAAAACCAGGCCAAGCGTGACCGGTACCAAAAGCGGGCCGATCACCGGGCTGGAGAGCAGCCGGAATCCTGAGCTGTCTAAAAACCGACTAGAAGCGGGCAGCACCTGCCGTGCCAGCGTCAGCGGACGCCCCAGAGCCAGCAGCATCGGGGTAACTACCAGCAGCATAGTTACCTGCAGTGTGTAAACCCAGAACAATCGATGGGCATAAACCCCCACCCACGAGGTGGTAAGCAGCAGCAAGCTACCCACCCCGCCCACTAGGAAACACAGTGTCCGAGACCACGGCCATGCGGGCGCCCGGCAGACTCCCGCTAGGTAAGCGATAGTCACCCCTGCCGCGATCAACGTCGCCGTGGGGTTGAACGTCCACGTTGCGGCAGCGCTTGCAACAGACAGGGGAGCCATAGCAGGCGATTCTACGTAAGCTTCGGCTGCGCCAGCTACTAGCATGAAGGCGTGGCAGCAGACAGACCAGATGAATCGAGTCGGACCCTTGCTGAGGGCGCTGAGGGTGTAGCCCAGCAGCCTCCAGCAAGCGACGCCGGCGAAAGCACCGACTCACATCAAGACCATCTGGCGGCGCTGCGCACCATGCGTACGGAGTTGACCCGCCTGGAGGAGTTTCTAGGTGCCGGTCATCATGCGACTTCCACCGCCGCCTCCCGGATAGCCGACGCAGCAACCAAGGGAACTTCACAAACCGCCCGCGTCGCGCATCACATACACGTGCCGGCCTGGCTCCGAGTCACTCCCGGAGAAAATCGCTGGCCAGTAGCGCTAACGATCCTGGTCGCCATCGGGCTGCAAGTTGTCTTACCCGATCGGTTAGTGCTGCAATCTCGCTGGCTACTTCCCGGGTTGGAACTGGCCCTGCTGGCGGCATTGATCGTGGCGAACCCAACCCGGCTAAATAAGGAGTCAGCAGTACTGCGCGCTACTGGCCTGACTTTGAGCGGCCTACTGAGCGTGACTAATGCCTGGTCAGCTAGCCTTCTGGTACTTGGTCTGGTGCACGGCCAAGCAGGCACAGATGCCGCTTCTCTGCTGTCTGCTGGAGCGGCGATTTGGCTCACTAACATCATCGCCTTCGGCTTGTGGTACTGGCAGTTCGACCGCGGCGGCCCAGCTGCCCGAGCGCATGCCCGTCTTACCCAGCCAGATTTTCAATTCGTCCAAATGCAGAATCCTGAACTAACCCATCCAGACTGGGAACCCGAGTTCGTTGACTACCTCTACCTGTCGTTCACCAACGCCACAGCCTTCAGCCCTACCGATGTCATGCCACTATCACGGTGGGCCAAGCTAACGATGCTTTTCCAGTCCCTGGTGTCACTTGTCACCATCGCGCTCGTCATCGCGCGTGCGGTCAATATTCTCAAGTAGCGGCCATAAAACTGTCGGCGAAACCCGTGATTCCTCGGCAGTCGGGAATTCCCGGTACGATCTTGGCGATGCAGATGACTGGCGCCGACCTTGCGCGAGGGTTCCATCACGATGTGGTCGGTCCGCTCCTTCAGCGGGAACTGCCCACCCTGCGATACGCAGCGGGTCGACTTGGCTCTGGGTCGGATGTGCTCGGCCTAGATGACGCGATGAGCCGCGACCATGACTGGGGCTGCCGATTGACCCTGCTAGTCGAGACGGCCGACCGAGCGGTGCTTCCGCGACTAGGCGAACTTCTGGAACAGGATATGCCTGAGCAATACCGGGAATTGCCGGTCCGGTTCCCCACCACCTGGGATCCTTCTACGTCCCACAAGGTCGAGTTAGCTACGGTCACCGAATTCGCCGCCAGCCGCCTCGGCGTTAACCCGCGGCCGAAGCTCTCCGACAGTCTCTCAGCGGTGGACTGGCTGACACTGACCGGACAGAGCGTGCTGGAGGTCATTGCGGGGCCAATCTTCGTCGACACCACGTCTGAGATGGCAGCCATGCGTGCTCAGCTGACCTGGTACCCGCCCGACGTCGAACGGTACGTTCTAGCCGCGGGTTGGCAGCGCATCGGGCATCAGCTGCCTCTGGTTGGGCGAACCGCGGAGCGCGGGCAGCATATGCAATCGCGGCTGCGGTCCGCCGCCCTGGTCGGCGACTTGATGCGCCTGGCGTTCCCGCTGCATCAGCGCTGGGCCCCTACTGCAAGTGGCTTGAGTTGATGTTCGACACGCTCCCGGCCGCCGACCGGCTGGCCGACCCGTTCCACGTTGCGGTCACCGCCAACGGATGGGTCGAACGCGAGGAGGCTCTAGCCGCGGCCGCACGGGTGCTGCTGAATGTGCAGCGCGACCGCGGATTCCCCACTCCCGTTGAGGGCGTCGTTGCCTTCTGGGACCGGCCCTATCAGACGATCGACCCGGCAGTGCCTCAGAGACTGCTCGCCGGTATCACTGATCCAGAGGTAGCTCGGCTCCCCAGCGGGATCGGCTCTATCGAGCAATGGGTCGACAACGTAGACGTGCTCACCCGCCCCCAGCATCGCGGTGCTGCCGTCGAGGCTTACCGCTCATGGATGGACCCAAACGCACCCCTATGCGGTTTGTAACTCCCAGGCGTCGATACCAGCGAGAAGCCGCTCCGCGATTTCCGCGGGGGCGGTGGAGGCGCGCACAGATTGGCGGGCGAGATCCGCGAGAGCCTGGTCCTTGAAACCCTGAACGGTGCGCAGGATTTCGTACTGCCCCACCAGCCGGGTACCCACAATCAACGGATCGTCAGCACCCAACGCCACTGAAACCCCGGCCCGCTCGAACGCAGTAACCGGGACCTCCTCCAGCGAGGAAAGCACCCCAAGGGGAAGGTAGGAGGTTGGGCAAATTTCCATGGTGACCTGCCTTCGGGCCAGAATTTCTAGTGTCTCCGGATTCGCCACGGCGGTGATTCCATGGCCTATTCGGCTCGCGCCGAGCAGTTCGACACATCGACGCACGTGCAAGTGGCCGGTGTAGTAGCCAGAATGGGGCACCACAAGCAGACCCGCGTCACGCGCGATACGGGAAGCGGAAACGAAAGTGCCAGGCTCACCTAGTCGTTCGTCGTTGGAAAGGCCGAAGCCGACAATGCCGCCAATACCGCGGTGCGCGTACTGGGCCGCGACCCCCGCGACATGCTCAGCCCGCTCCGGCGAGGAGCCCCAGCTCACCGCCAATACCAGTCCGACCCCGATCCCGACGGTCCGGGCCGCCTCCTGGCACGCGTCCGCCATGATCTCTACCACCTGGTCTAACCCCCCGAGGTGGCGCTCATACGAGCTGGGATCGACTTGCAGCTCCAACCATCCGGAGCCTTCCGCGGCATCGTCTTCGACCGCTTCCCGGATGATCCGCCGCACATCGTGATCAGACCGAATCGTGTGCCGGGCCGCGTCGTACCTGCTCTGAAAATCAGACCAATCTCGGTCGCCCTCGCCCCAGTCGAATTTTTCGTTTACCAACGCGGCAGGGAGACTAATCCCGTATTGATCAGCGAGCTCTCGGATCGTGGCAAGCCGGGCAGAGCCAGTGAGGTGCAGATGGAGATGCGCCTTGGGTAGCGTCAGTAACTCTCGCACGAGGGCAGTATTGCACCCGAGCTGTCGAGAGCCAGCATGGTGGCTAAACCGGTGGCAGGGTAGCCGGCGGTGGCAGAGTAGCCGGCGAGGCCGCGGGAGGCTCAGTTTCGGTTGCTCGCTCGAAGAAGCGCAGCAACTCGACGGGGAAAGGCATCACGAGGGTGCTGTTCTTCTCCGCGGCGACGTCAACCACCGTCTGCAGCAGCCGCAATTGCAAGGCCCCTGGAGTGGCGCTCATAGCTTCAGCGGCTTGCGCCAGTTTGGTCGACGCCTGGAACTCGCCATCGGCGGCGATGACTCGGGCACGGCGTTCCCGCTCCGCCTCGGCCTGCCGGGACATTGAACGCTTCATGCCTTCGGGAAGCGCGACGTCCTTAACTTCGACGCGCTCAATGTGCAGCCCCCACGGTCCTTCGGTGGGGGCGTCGATGACGGCTTGTAGCTCACTGTTGATCTGATCGCGGTCAGACAACAGGGTATCCAGGTCCGCGCGCCCGATCACCGCACGCAGGGAGGTCTGGGCCACCTGAGAGACCGCCCGGATGTAGTCCTGCACGTTGATCACGGCCTTGATCGGATCAACGACACGGAAGTACACCACCGCGTCCACAGTCAGGGTTACGTTGTCGCGGGTGATGGCGCCCTGGGCAGGGATGCCCATGACCACGGTCTGCATGGACACCTTGCGCATATAGTCGACGAACGGGATGATTAGCCGCAATCCGGGCTGGCGGACCTCGGACAACAGACGCCCGAAGCGCAGCACGACGCCTCTTTCGTATTGCTGCACCATGCGAACGCCAAAACTCAGCAACACGAGCACGGCGATCACGATAATGACGGCGATAACAACAAAAGCGGCCATGGGAGCGTCCTCGTTCACGTTGGATTGGGACAGTTGATCAGCTCAGTAGCGAGATGGTAAGCGCGCCGTTACTCTACCCGTTCTTTGCGTCGCCGTCCTCACTACTACGTCAACTTCTCTACGTATACTCCACCTTCGCTCCGGTCAGAGTCGGCACCGGGACTCTTACGTTGGCATCTGGCCGGCATACCAGGCCCATGTTAGGCGAGCTCATGGCCGCCGATGAGCCGTCAGTCCCCCAGGTTTCGTTCTTTCGCAACGGAGAGCTGTGGATTTCATTTATATACATATATTGCACTACACATTATAGTTTTGCCGTTGGCGCACCACTAACCGGGAAACTAACAGGCGTAAGGAGAACTACATTGAAACCCAATAATCAGCTGAGCACATGGCGACGACCGGCTGCTGCGGGAAAGACACTACTCGTTGTCGGTGCGCTGATAGGTGCTCTCGCAGTAACGGGATCCACCGAGACCGCATCTGCCGCTGCACTATCAGGCCCTTGCGACCGAGTGGGACATGAAGTTGATCTCCACACCGACGGCAACTACGCCGGAGACCTAGACAGGGTCTGGATCTGCCCAGCGGCTCCATACGCAAACGTGCCAGACCGGCAGCACGATCGTACAAGCAGCTGGTTTGCTTACCCGCGCCCAGACTCTCGAGATGTCTGTTTAATAGACCACGTCGACGGTCGCGAGGTTGAACTTGATCGACTACACAGCACTCCACCTAACGGAGCGGCACATAATTTGAGTGACTGGGCAAATGATCGAGCGGACGCAGTCAAGCTCTGCTGAGCTACCGTCAGCGAGAAAGCGCCTGCATAGTTGTCTCACTTCATACAGTGGTCACCTGCTTGGCGACCCGGCCCAATGCGAGTTGCTCAGCCCGTCACGGACCTGACGAACAGATGGAAGAGTGATGCCCCAGCTAACGAAGTCAGTACGGTGCGTGTAGATCCGCGACCATCGGGAAGTGCCGGACATTGCATGTTAGTAGTCGCAAGCCGTACTGGATCGCGGTGGCGGCAATAGCCAAGTCGGCGGCGTCGATGGTGTGATGGCTGGGAAGCCATTGCCGTCCCAGCGCACCAGCTTCTTCAGCCACCACAGTGTCGACCGGGTGCCAGACGAAAGTCGATAACAGTAATCGGGTTGCATCTTCTTCTATCGCGCGCAGACCGGCGAGAACCTCCAGTCTCGTGATCTCGCTGGCGTGCAGCGGGGCGGCCACCCGCTCTCCTTCGAGCAATTTCAAGGCGCCCCGGTGACCACGCAGATAGTCAATTAGCACCGAGGTATCGACCAGCGCGCTCACCGGCTTTGTTGCAGACGAGTACCCGAGCGCAGCTGGTCCACCCAAGCGGCACCGTCCAAGTCGCGTTCGCCCCAGGAGCCGAACGCCCTATGCATGGCGGCGAGATCACCGTCTACGGAGCGTTCCGCTCCATAGACGACCCCTACCGCATCTCGGATGAGAGCCGAGATCGAACGTCCAGTGCGCGCGGCGGCCACATTGAGGGTCTGCCGCTCTTCCTCTGTGAGAGAAATTTGAGTCCGCAACATCATGATGTAAGGGTACATCATGATCGAGCTTAGAGTCGAGGACGCCAACCACCCCAGCTAGCAAAGGCTTTCATGCAGTTTCTTGACTCGCCGCAAGGATTCGTCGTCGGCCGGAGTGTAGGTAACGAATCTGGTCCCAGGCTGTGGACCAACCCACAACGGCGTGTAGTAGAAACGCATCACACCAAAATCTGTGTGCAGAAAGCGCTTCACCCGGCTCTCGGGGCCCTTCGACGCGCCTTTGACCTCATGCCGCTCCCACAACGCCGCAAATTCTGGTGACGCGTTGCGCAGCCGTTTCACCAGGCATTTCCACGTGGAATCATCCAAGTGTTCGGCCATCGCGGCCCGGTACTGCGCCACCATGTACGCGAGGGTGTCTTCCCAATCCAGGAGCGCATCCCGCCAGGCAGGGTGCGTGAACGCTAACCACAATGAATTCCGATCTTCGGCGGGCACAGCGGTTAAGTCAGTGACAAGCTGCCCATAGGTGCGGTTAAACGCCAACAAATCGTAGCGGGCGTTCTGGATACAGGCCGGGAACGGCTCCAGTTTTTCCAGCATGGTTCGCATTCCGGAAGTGACCGCGGCGGATTCGAGCTCGATGGAAGGTAGGGAGGCGCCGCTGAGAACGTATAGATGCGACCGCTCGTGGTGATCCAACAGCAGCGTCCGGGCTATAGCGTCTAACACGCTTTCTGAGACGCTGATGTCTCGTCCTTGCTCCAGCCAGGTGTACCACGTGATACCGATATTGGCGAGTTGCGCTACTTCTTCCCGTCGTAAGCCAGGGGTGCGCCGGCGCCCACCAGGTGGGAGCCCGACTTGGGCAGGCGAGATCCGCTCCCTTCGGCCACGGAGAAAAATTGCGAGTTCCCTACGGCGCAACTGCGCGGGCGGGGTTGGCCCGTGTCCGTTAGAGCTAGCTTCCACAGTCGAGGGATCATCAATTCGAGGTATAACAGCCGAGGTTGTCACATATTGAGTTTCCCGCGGTATGAGCGATTCGTCCAGGTGTCATTTATACCAGGATAAATAGGCTCTGGTACCTGGCTATTGTTGCGATCATAGTAGGGATCATGGCGAATCAATGTGACGTAATTACTAGGCCAGCACAGTGGGGCACACCAGCTGCTCCACGTGCGGCAACCCAGCCGCTGGCGCCTAACCTTCCCGCGAATCCAGAAGGTCCCGCAAGCTCGAAGAAGCCGTCAGAGCTCAGCATTCTCGGCATTATCACAGTATTGAGCGGCGTCTTCCTTTCCATGGTGGATTTCTTCATTGTGAACGTGGCGCTGCCTTCCATCGATCAGGACCTGCACGCTTCGCCTGCGATCCTGGAACTTGTCATCGCCGGTTACGGCATCGCATACGCCCTTTTACTGGTGATTGGTGGCCGGCTTGGTGATACTTTCGGTCGTCGGAGGCTTTTTATAACGGGGATGGCCGCGTTCGGTGTGACGTCACTGCTATGCGGCCTTGCCCCTAGCTCAGCGACGTTAGTGGCCGCACGAGTATTGCAAGGTGCTTCTGCCGCGCTGATGGTTCCGCAGGTCCTGGCCACTATTCAAGCCACTACCGCTGGGCCTCACCGGGCGAGGGCAATAAGCATGTATGGCGCCGCCGGGGGGTTAGCTGGGGTTGTTGGGCAGGTCCTTGGCGGCGTGCTGATTTCGGCTGATATCGGCGGCCTTGGGTGGCGCCCTATCTTTCTGGTAAACGTCCCCATAGTAGCCGCCGGCCTACTATGCGCAGTCCGGATGATCCCGGAGACACGTGCGACCGCTCCACCTAAACTCGACATTCCCGGCACTATGCTTCTCGGCCTGACCGTGCTGACGTTGCTGATACCACTCACCGAAGGTCGCGCGACCGGATGGCCGCTGTGGGCGTGGCTGATGCTTGCTATTTCTCCAGTGAGCGCTGCGGCATTCATGGCTGTAGAGCACCGTTTGGAGCGGACTGGTGGTCTCCCGCTCGTCCCGCCATCTCTGCTAAAGATGCCCAGCATGCGTAACGGCCTCCTGGCTAGCGCTCCATTCTTCATCGGCTTCGGCGGCTTCATGTTCGTCTACGCGGTCGTATTACAGCAGGGTATACATCTGAGCGCGTTACAAGCGGGGCTTGCGCTTGTTCCGATGGGAACCGCTTTCCTCATAACCTCGTTGGGTAGCCCACGGTGGGTTACCAGCCACGGACGACGGGTGATCTGGGTTGGTGCGCTCATCCAAGCCGTAGGGCTGGGCATCATCGTGCTCACTGTCTTCACTCAGTGGCCAAACCTCACTCCGTTAAACCTTGCTCTGGGCATGGCTGTCGCTGGTGCCGGGCAGGGTTTCGTGATGAGCCCACTGTTTCGGGTGGTGCTCTCCAAAGTTCCCACCGAACAGGCCGGAATCGGATCTGGAGTCTTGGTCACCACCCAGCAGGTCGCGTTAGCACTTGGGGTCGCCACGTTGGGTAGCCTGTTTCTATCGCTATCGGAAGCTCGTAGCGTCGGAACACAGTACGCATTCATCGCAGTGCTGTGCGTGCAGATACTGATAGCTGGAGTAGTCATGGTGGCTAGCCGGCGCCTCCCCCGAGCGGTGAAAGGGTAGGCAGGAGGGGCCCCTCCTGCCAGCGCTCGGGAGTTCGACGTCTTTCATGCCGCGGTAAAGCTAAAGCTAGCTCCGGCCTCGGCTCAGCACCTCGCGCTTGATGAACCCAACGATTCCCGTGGCCACAAACAGCACCGCGCCAATGATGGCCAGCCAGAACAGGCCCTTGATTGCGGCACCGAGCACCACGAACCCTACCCAAATCAGCAGCAGAACTACGAGCAGTGTGAGCACAACGACCTCCATGTCAGCGGGAATTGTGCCTTACCCTAGAGCATTCACTACAGCGGCAGCGCCGACATGCCCAAAGTCCGGTTAATTGGGTCCCAACCCACAATCAGTCTCGGCGACGTAGGGGCTCCGGCTGCCCCAATGTGTAAGACTTGGCAGCATGACATTGACACTCGGCGACGGTCCGCTCTCCTCCCGTCCTCGCGACACCGTGAACTACCGCATCGATGGACCGGCGCACCGGTTGCTGTTGCAACCCTTCCCCCGACGCGTGCGGGCGGTTTTGCGCGGTGAGACAGTGCTCGACACCACTCACGGGATGCTGCTCCACGAGAGCAACCTGCTTCCGCAGCTTTACGTTCCCCGCGGCGACGTCCAAGACGGCGTGCTCACCCACACCGACCACCACACGCACTGCCCGTTCAAAGGGGACGCGAGCTACTGGTCAGTCACGGCGGGTGGCCAGACGGACGACAACGCGGTGTGGTCCTATCTCGATCCGCTGCCTGAGGCAAGCTGGCTGATTAATTATGTAGGACTGTACTGGCACTCGATGGATGCCTGGTTCGACGAAGACGAGGAAGCCGCCGGGCACCTGCGCGATCCCTACCACCGGGTCGACGTCCGGAGCACCAGCCGGCACGTGCGGGTGGTGGCCGGTGAGGAAGTGATCGCCGAGTCCCGGCGCGCAATATTGTTGTCGGAGACTGGCCTGCCAAACCGTTTCTACCTGCCGACCGAGGATGTGCGCGGCGACCTACTCGAGTTATCGGGCACGCACACCGCGTGTCCGTACAAGGGCACCGCGTCCTATCGCAGCCTGCGTACTCCATCAGGGCGCATCGCTGACGCTGCCTGGTGCTATCCAGAGCCGATGGACGGGGTACAAGCGATCCGCGGATACCTGTGCTTAGTCGCCGAGGGAGTCCAAACTTGGGTGGACGACGTACAGCTCGAAAACTAGGGTGCGGGCAATCACAATCCGGGCGAGACCAGGATAGCGTCACTGTTCAGCGTTTCGGAAAAAGGCGATCTATCCAAGCAGGCTGTCTAAATACCCTTTGTGGCGATATTTTTCGGTTGGCGTCGATGACTCGCACCATACTGATGCTGAATATGTGCTCTCTATGGTGACGCTTTGCTACCTCAAATTCGTTCCTCGCGTAGGCGGCTTGAGCCCGGTCGTTTCTCTTGTCCACTTTCAAAACGAGCGAGTGGACATCGCTATTGTGCCGCGCCCATGTATCCGCCATATTCATAAACCGGTCTATAAGGGGCTCGCTGCCATCTGTCGATTTCCCTCGGTGCTCTGGGTCTACCCACACTTCCACTATTTCTCCGACAGACCTTCCTCCTTCAGCCTTTGTACCCTTTCGTACTTGCACTCCAAACGTGCCCACCCACTCACCCGCTACGTCTACCCCCTTACTATCGGTCACCGCTACAAAGAAAACATTTGGCGCACTGGCCCGCCGCGCCGCTCGGTTCTTCCAGGTGCGCGTCGTCCATTTCTCTATCGGTAAATGCCCTACCTCGTGAGGGTGGCTGGTCCGTAAGATTTGGGTTATGGCGCTGCGGTACTCCGACCACTCACTTTCCTGCATATGCCGCACGGTGACGCCCATACGACAACGCTACTGGCAAACGGCGCAGAGTCTTCTGTTTCGGCTAAAACGCTGCTCATAGCCTGTCCATACTGCTGCTGCTAGCCGGCAGGGATTCCGCACAAAACCCCTACGCACCTGGCCAGCTCCCGGCATGATGGGTGCCATGACACCAGCAGCCCGTCTGTCTCCAGCCCTACGCCGTCGTTTCATGATCAGCGCTGCCGTTTTGCTGGTGTTTGCGATCGGGGCCGTTGTCGTGATCAGGGCATGCGGCTATAACGACTCTGACAGCCGAGCCCAGGGTGCGCTCGATGGCTTTGTGACCGCGTGGCGGTCAGGCACGTTTACTGACGTTCACTACACCACCGCTGGCAACGTCCCAGCTTTCTACGCCAAGGCGGCCGGTGACTTCGCCGGCGAAACACCGAAGCTCGCCGCCGACCGCGTGTCCACCGATGGCGATAAGGGTCACGCCAAGGTGCACGTGACCTGGGGCCTTGGCTCTGGACAGACCTGGCGTTACGACACCACTGTGCAGCTACGCAAACAGGGGGAAGATTGGCGGATCGCGTGGTCGCCAGCGACCCTACACCCCAAGCTCAAGGGCGATGACGCGCTGCGGGTACATCGCGGCGTAGCTAATCGCGGTGACATCCGAGGCGGCGACGACACACTCCTTGTTACCGAACGTCCAGTGATACAGGTGGGTGTGGTGCCGCGAGAAGTGACCGACCCGGCCGCACTCGCCACCACTCTGGGCACAAAGCTGGCCGCTGATGGCGTCGATGCGGCTGACCTGCTGAAGCAAATCCGCAGCGTAAAGCCGGACGAGCGGGTCGAGGTAGTGACATTACGTCGGGAGCGCTACGACGCTATTAAATCGGCGATCCACGACCTGCCCGGTGTTCATTTTACCGAGGCGACTATGCCACTCGCGCCGCGTCGCGAGTTTGCCCGGGCGGTGCTCGGCGACGTGGGCCCGGTAACGAAGGAGGAAATGACCGCCCATCCTGGCGCCTACCGGATCGGCGACCAGGTCGGTAAGGGCGGCCTGCAGCAGCGCTATCAGGATCTATTGGCGAGCAGTGCCGACGTGACGGTTGAGACTACAAGCGGGCTGAAGCTAGCTTCCTTCGCCGGCAAGGTCGGCCAGCAACTGACCACCACATTGGATACCCGGACGCAGAACGCGGCCGACAACGCGCTGGCAGCACAAGATAAACAGAGCGCACTAGTGGCGATTCGCGTCTCCGATGGCGCGATCCTCGCAGCCGCGAACGGCCCGAGCACCTCTGGTGTCAACTTGGCCTTCGAGGCCGCCACTGCGCCCGGCTCCACGTTCAAAATGGTTTCCGGCTGGGGCTATCTCAACGCGGGCGTGACACCCGATCAAACTGTGCCGTGCCCCAAGTACGTCACGGCCGGCGGCAAGCGGTTCCAGAATGACCACGAGTTTGAGCTCGGTGATGTACCGTTTCGTACCGATTTCGCGCAATCGTGCAACACCGCCTTCGCCGGGCTAGCACCAAAGCTGGGCAATGACGGGCTGGCAAAAGCCGGTAAAGAGTTGGGGATCGGCACCAAATGGACTGTAGGACTAGACGCTCACACCGGTTCGATTGCCACTGGCGGCTCGGACGCGGAGAAAGCCGCGGCGGCCTTTGGCCAAGGTAAGACCACGGTAAGCCCGCTGGCCATGGCCGCCGCTACCGCCGCCGTGGCTCGCGGACAGTGGCGGCAACCAGTGTTGGTGACCGGACCGGCACAGCAGAAGGCGGCAGATGGGAAGAAACTAGACGGCCGCCTAATCGGCCAGCTCCACGAGATGATGTGTGAAGTAGTAACCAAAGGCACTGCTACCGAGTTACGTTCCGTCCCCGGTGAGCCGGTCTGCGGGAAGACCGGCACTGCCGAATACGGTGACGAGCAGCCACCCCGTAGCCATGGTTGGTTCGTCGGCTATCAGGGAGACATCGCGTTTGCGGTATTCGTGAATGACGGCGGTTCCTCCGCGCCGGCGGTCGACATTGCGGGACGGTTCCTGCGAGCGCTTCCCCGGTAGAAAGTGGTCCGCAATGACTGTCACTCCTCATGGAGGTTCTAGATATGCAGAACTAACTGCTGTTCTTTCGGATTTGGCCCTGCGTTCGGCGTCGCCTACGAATCGCCGCACGTGTTCCCCATCTACTACGATGCTCTGGCTCGTAGTACCACCCAAGGCAAACTGAAAAAGTGAGGGAATAATGCCTATTCATCGTGAGGGTGCTTACCTTCACTCTTCGGACATCGACGGTCTACTGTCGATCGGAATCGAATCAGACAAACTGGAAGCCTGCGTGAACGAGGTGCTCAGACATAGAGTGAAGGGAGTTTTCGGTACACCGACTTTCGGTTTCAAAGAAGACAATCTCGACTTTTTGACGAAGCTGCGCTTCGTCACGAGGGTTCACTTCTGGGACGTCAAAATGCGGGATATTAATGGGATATACGAGTTGGCCGATCTCCAGTATTTCTGCGTCAGTCCACGACGGCCGGGAATCGATTTTAGTCGTCTTCCTAAACTGCCGCGGCTCAAGCGGCTTGTGTTTGCTCGATGCCGTAACCTCGAGTCGTTACAGGGACTGGATCGCATAGCTCCGAACGTCGAACACCTGGTAGTCGACAGCTGTGGTCGGGTGGCAGACGGTGCACAAGTCGTCAAGTATCTCCCTAAGCTGCAACGCGCAGTCGTCCACCACACCCTGCTGGTCGGTCCAGACGCCTCTTTAGGCTGAATATTTCTCGCTGGGGCAATACCAACGAATCGCCCACACAACACACGACATGAGGGCTGAACCGGGCAAGCATCACAGCTAGCGCCGTGTCGGATGGTCCTAGATTCGTCAGAAAAACCGGACGCGGAAATAGTGTTCCCCGGACGGATACCCGGGCTCAGGTTTTTCAGAGTAGCTGTGCAACACTCGTGCCATGGCGAACAGTACCCACCTACACACGGCAACCCCACGAGCCCGACAGATGCTAAACAAAGTCCCAGAAATCACGATCTACTTCTGGATCATCAAAATTCTGGCCACCACAGTAGGCGAAACCGGGGCAGATAACCTGAACGAAAAGCTGAATCTAGGCTTGACTGGCACGACCTACGTCATGGGCAGCCTGCTGATTATCACACTATTCTTCCAGTTCAGATGCAGAAAGTACGTGCCAGGAATCTACTGGCTCGCAGTCGTCCTGCTCAGCATCGTCGGCACGCTGATCACCGACAACTTAGTGGACAGCTACGGGATCCCTCTAGAGACGACCACCATCATCTTCAGCGTCGCACTGGCAGCGACCTTCGCGGCGTGGTACGCGAGCGAGAAGACCTTGTCCATTCACACCATCTACACGACTCGGCGGGAAGCCTTCTACTGGGCAGCCATCCTGTTCACGTTCGCCTTAGGTACCGCGGCAGGTGACCTAGTGGGAGAGAAGCTCAACCTGGGCTACTGGAAGTCAGCGCTCATATTCGGCGCGCTGATCGCAATCGTGGCAGCCGCCGCCTTCCGCTTCAAGCTGAACACAGTCCTAGCCTTCTGGATCGCCTACATCCTGACCCGGCCGCTCGGCGCATCAATCGGTGACTACCTGTCACAAGCTCGCGCCGACAACGGCCTCGGCTTAGGCACA
>JBBSOC010000025.1:0-25598 GCA_038260095.1 Mycobacteriales bacterium
CAGTTCTGCGCGATACGCAGCTACCTATCCACCGCCGCCAAACACGGCCGGAACTTCTTTGACACCCTCGTCATGCTCGCCGACGGGCGCCCCTGGCTACCTGCGCATCCGTAATCACGGCACCGCGACCTGACCAGTTACGTGTAATCAATAGCGTTGTACGCCTCCAGCGCACTGTGTCTAGTTCCACAAAGCGCTGATGGGGAGGGCAGTGAGTCGGTCTCCAAATGAGAGTGGTCGGGCTCCGGTATAGAAAACGAATCCGTGGATAAAGCTCTCGCCGAGCGCGTCCCGAAGAGTGATGAGGCCTTTGAAGTCTTTGAAGTCAACTGAATCTGTGGATTTGGCTTCTATGCCAAGAATTTTTCCATTTGCGCGTTCAACCACTACATCAACTTCAGCGCCTTGGCTGACTCGCCAGTGATGCAGACTTACCGGAAAAGGTGCCCAGCTTGCTTGTTTGGCTACCTCGTTGACGATGAAGGATTCCACGAGCGACCCTCGAGCAGGTGATACTCGTGCGGCAAGCCCGTCGGAGTCAACACCGAGGAGATGCGCAGCAAGCCCCGTATCCGTCACGTGAAGTTTAGGCCGATGAACTACTTTCGCCACCAGATTTCGTGACCAAGCTGGCAAGAACCGAACAAGAAATACGGTTTCCAGCAGATTTAGATAGCGACTTACCGTGGTGCGGTGAAGTTGCAGATCACTTCCGGCCTTCACCGCGTTCAGCTCCTGAGCGGTACTAGCCGCAGCTAGATGAAGCAGCTGAGTTAGATTGCTGGGAGTCTCAATCTGAGCCATTTCCCGCACATCAGTGTCGATGACCGCTGAAATATATGTGCGGTACCACTCGTTGCGGGAGCGTTCCGATTGCATGGCTATGGGTTCCGGGTAAGAGCCTCGGCAGATGAGTTGAAAGTAGTCGTCGCGGACGTATTCGCTGGGCAGAGCAGATCTCAATGTTTCGGCTTGGGTAAAAGCGGTTGCAATGAATGAGCTGTTTGATCGCGACAGCTCTTGTTCAGCGAATGGCCACACTTCAACAATTCCAGCCCGTCCCGCCAGCGACTCCGTCAGGGATGGAGTCGACAAAAACCGAGTCGACCCGGCAAGGATGAATTGCCCCCGCGCTCCCCGTGAATCAACGGCACTCTTGATGGCAAGTACGAGATCGTCACCTCCCCGCTGGATCTCGTCGATCATCAGGGGTCGATTGCCTGCCGATATGAAAACTCCGGGATCTGCTCGGGATGCTGCCCGTAAAGCCTGGTCATCGAGGGTGAGATAGGTGCCACCGTAGCGATTCCCAAGCTGCTTGAGCAGCGTTGTCTTACCTGACTGTCGTGGACCGTTGATAATCAGGACCCGGAAACTTCCCAGAAACTCCTCGGCATGAGAAGCGATAAAACGAGGTACAAGCTCAGCCATATATTCGTTCTCCGACCATCAACCGACATTTGAGAAGATAAGCAACCGACATACTAACACTCAGCAACCGACATTTGAGAGGAGATGGAACCGACACAGATGGACCAGGCTTGTAGCCACCCCGTTTTGAAGGCTCTCGAGATTGGCTTCCTTGCCCACCGGTCACTTCGAGGGCGTTTGGGGTGCTGCTGTAGTCGGTTCAGGCTTCGCACTGACGGCAGGTCGAGCCGAGAGTTGGCTTTTCGGCGTGGCTGAAGTGGGAAGCTGCGGCTAAGAATTGGCTTCCAAAGTGTGCGGTCGTAGTGGCTGGAGACCAGGTAGCGCCAGAAGCCGAAACTCAGCTCGGCTACTACTCGGCCAGAAGTTTCCGGTTTACCTCGCTTGCCTGTTGTCGCACGTTGTCGAGCTGCTGCGATATCAACAAGCCGGTTCGGAGCCAAGAATCGGCCAGGGTCTAAGTACCACCGTGGCTCGCTGAACGTGCGGGAGCTCCAGACAGTTAACTGCTCATGCATCGTATTGCGAACTAGTACTTCAAGGTGAGCTATGTCAGCCCACAACGCGGCAGAGATCGCGTTGTTCCATTCATAGAGCGCAAGTGCGGCCGCATTGCCACAGGTCGCACGCCGATACGCGCCGAACCTCTCTTGTGACAAGCCTTTGGTGATTGCGGTCAAAGTTTTGCTCATGTCGCACCCTCTGGTACACTTCGAAGGAACGCCCCGGTCGCCGCTGCTCTGCACGCCGCCGGGGTTTCGCCTTGTTTGCTGCGCTGGCCGACGTGTGCGTCGCATTACAGAAGCCGAACATATGCACGACTATGTACGGTGCATACGACAAATTCAGCTTCTTCTGGCACTGCATTGAGGATTAGAGCGTAAAGGCTCGTTAGCTGGGGACCAGCATGGCTGAGTTCGCTGGAGGAGCCAAGTCGGAAGAGACGCGCCGAATCGGTTGGATTCGCTTCGTTTAATTCTTGGGCATGCAGAACGCGGTGAGACGTTACGGTTCGCTACATTGGGCTAGGCACGAGGAGATCTTCGAGATCTAGAATATAGCTGCACGGGCTTCAAACGGCTGCGCTTCCTGCAACTGCTCGGCGCAACGGTTGCAGTCTGAGGTCAGTTTTTGCCGTTTTTAGGTTTCCAATCTCCCAGCATAATGTGCCCAAAAGACCTTTAGTCTTTGCCAGTTTCACTTTGGTTTGCACGTTTTCGACGGTTTTATCGACATAATCAGCAGACAGCCCGATGCCGAGGATCAATTTGTGCGCCGGAACACCAGCGCTGGTGTAAGCAGAAACTTGATCTAAGCCATCAAACCGGAAGCTCATCAGGTTGACTGAATCGACTGACGCGTAGAGTTGAGCAACAATCGGCGGCGGAATTTGACCGGTGTCCACATCGACCGAGAGATAGGAAACGGGAGACAACACATTCAACATGCCGCGGAGCTCTTGAATTAAAGCAATGTAGTCACCCTGATGCTCGGGCACCTGCTCTTCCCAGTCAATGTCCACACCGTCGTAGCCGTATGTTTGCATGGTGTTAATAATGTTGCGGACGAAAGTGGCGCGGTGTCTGTTGCCAGCGGCGCCCACAAACCCTGTTCCCTGACCTTCGCCGCCGATGGTGAGGTTGATCTTCTTCCCAGCCATATGCGCGGCCGTTACTTGTGCTCGAGCGTTTTCAGCGCTCTGCATGTCATTAATACCGACTCCACCATCGGCTGAGGGATACATCCCGAAGGACATGATTGTGGTGAATGCGGAGTAATCCACCTCGGTTACTGGGGTTTTATTCATTTCCCAACCAGGGTAATAGCCCATGGAAATGAACGCCGGCGAATTTAGTGGCGCCTTGGCTGCTGCCGCTTGGGTAGCTAGGGGGCGCAGTTCGTTGGAGGGCGAGGGCACCACCGTTGAAGCAGCCCCGAAAGGGGCACTTTGCGACGCATCGGAAATGCTGGGGTGGATGACTAATACCGCCAAAGTGGCTAGTGGCGCTAGCAGCCACCGTATTCGGCTGACCATCAGCACCTCGGCTGCCTCCAACCAACTTGGCTTTTGTGTATTGACGGTACTCCAAATTCCGATGAGCGATGAGGTTGCTTCACTGCACTTGCGCCATAAGCTCATCGGGCATATTTACCGGACACATGCAAGGCCTAGTGCTCCAGCTACCAATCTCGGTGTCTCGGTGATCCTGAGAGCGGATTCTCAAATGATCAGATGCAAGGGTTCTGTGAATGGATGGGAGCCAACGCCCCAGTAGGCCGCTGTGACCGCGAAAATCGCCGTCCTTGTAGCGCTCTGGAGGCGGGATGTCGGTGTGTGGATAGCATGCCGACATGAGTGAGCGCACACCGACGATTCTGGCCGCCTCTGGCGGGTTTCGGCGAGGGGAGCGAACGCAGCTACTCCCCGGGCCGCTGCTGTGGCACAGCTTCGAGCTTGCCGGTGCGCCGCGTCGGCCAAAACTCTGTCACATGGGCACTGCCTCCGGCGATCAGCAGCATTGGAAGGCCTGGATCAGCGACGCCTTCACCGGTACTGACGTATCTGTGACCCACCTTGACCTGTTTCCCATGCCGAGTGTGGCGGACATGCGGGCTCATCTGCTTGCCCAAGACGTGGTGTGGGTCGGCGGCGGCAGCGTCGCCGGTCTGCTGGCGATGTGGCGCCTGCACGGCCTAGACGAGATTTTCCATGAGGTTTGGCAGGCCGGCGTGGTGCTTGGGGGAGTGTCGGCCGGTTCCATCTGTTGGCACAGCGGCGGAGTCACCGATTCGTTCGGACCTACGCTGCGGCCGGTCACCAACGGCTTGGGTTTCCTGCCCCACGCTAACGGCGTGCACTACGACAGCGAGGCGCAGCGCCGGCCGCTGCTGCAGCGACTGGTAGCGCACGGCGAGTTGCCAGACGCCTACGCTACCGACGATGGCGTTGGCCTGCTGTATCACGGCACGGAGTTCGTGGAGGCGCTATCGGAGCGGCCAGAAGTGGGCGCCTCTCGCGTCATTCAGAGCGCCGATGCGGCGATCGAGACCCGGATCGAACCTCGTTTGCTACCACTTCGCTAACCGAAAGGTCTGACCGGCGCAGCTGGACCTTGTTAGTCTGAAGGGACAGCGCGGGTGCCGCTAGGAAATGGTGATCGCATGGCAGATCGCCGACCAACGCCGCCATCTCACAAAATCCCTGGGTCTACCTGCGCAAAGTGGCCTCAGTGATAATCCAGCAGTGCTTCGCCGAGCGGGCTATGCATCGCCTAAGGGGGGTCTGACCCTAGCTCAACACACCAGTAAGGCAGTTTCACAACGTCTCCAACCTGGCAACTAGCCTCGGGTAAGTGGTTCATCCTGAAAACGTGTCCAAGTTTCCGACAGCTTTCTATGCCACCGTGTCGTAACGACATGTGCACGATTGCAAGCTACTGCCCTCATAGTCGATGAAGTGACCAGGTCAGCAGCGGCGCATTTTTGCCAAGTTCTCCTAACTTGGCAAAAATTTTTATGGTGCACCACCTCGCAAGGCGGTGCAGATGGCAATCGGCTCAGTAGAATTGTCGATATGAGCCTTCCGCTTTCAGTAATTCCCGCTACCGATGTTGAGCGAGTGCTCGCCGTGGCGGCCCATCCCGATGACATCGACTTTGGTTCTGCCGGCACGATTGCCGGCTGGACGCAGGCCGGCATTGAGGTGGCCTATTGCATCGTCACCCGCGGCGACGCTGGCGGATTCGACGATCGGCCGCGCGAGCAGATGCCTGTAGTACGGGAAGCCGAGCAGCGAGCCGCCGCGGCTGAGGTCGGCGTGAAAGACGTGTGTTTCCTGGACGGCTACTCCGATGGCGCGGTGTACGTCACTCATGAGCTGCGCCGCGATTTGACCCGTGAGATTCGCCGGTTTCGGCCGCAGCGGATCGTTGGGCCGTCTCCGCTACGCAACTGGGAGCGGATAGCGCCCAGCCATCCAGATCACCTCGCGGTGGGGGAGGCGCTGATGTGCGCGGTGTATCCCGACGCGCGCAATAGATTCGCCCATCCGGAGCTACTGGCAGTCGAAGGTCTAGATGAATGGACGGTGCCGGAGGTGTGGTTGTCCGGTGGCCCTAGCTCTGACCACGCTGTTGACATCACTGACATATTTGACGTGAAGCTCGCGGCACTTCGCGCCCACGTCAGTCAAGTCTCGCACCTTGGTTCTAGCGGCACAGATTCGCTAGAGGACATGCTCCTCGGCATGCTGGGCGCGAATGCGGCCGAGGCGGGTATGCCTCTTGGAAGGCTCGCCGAGGCGTTCACGGTGATCTCCACCCTCTAAGTCCTCGCCGAGGTCCACGATCGGGATTGCCCCCTGATCACCCTTGCCTCGTACCTGGTCCTCAGCGAGAGTGTTCCTCGCCTTCGCTGGTGGCTGCCAAGCCACTGAGATGCTCTGCCACTTCGGTCAGATAACGGCCATAACCCTGCTGCGCAGATGGCACACTACGTGCCACGTCAGCTAGCTCGATATGAACGTATTCGTGAATTAACACATTGCGCATACCAGCGCTAGGTGCCAGTTCCGCGGCCAATGCGCCGGAGATCATCCCCACCTTGGCCGCAAGGTAGAACGATTCCTTGTAGGAAGTTGCGGTGAGTCCAAGTGCTGCAGCGACATGATTGTTGATCGCCACAGCCAACTCAACCAGCTGCGTGAGTATTCGCTCCACGCCATGCCGCACCAGGCGATCTGTCTCCAACCGCGCAGAGGTGACCTCGCCCAGACGCGCCAGATCACCCAGTAGCTCTGCCATGGCCCGTAGCTTCTCGCTCACCACGTCTTCGCTCAATCGGCGCGGTGTCATCGAAGCACCGACCCTTCTGCCATGAGCTCCAGGTCAGCTCGACGCAGCGCGGCAGTGTCCATCCGCTGGGTGGAAGCAGCCATCTGCATCCGGGCATACATCGCGGGCTCCGCCTCAAAAAGTGGCACCCCCATGCTCAGCGCCTGATCTTTGGCAACAACACTAGCTCGATTGAGAACCATCACGTCAACTCGGTCGAAAAGCGTCAGATCCATGAGGTCGTTAACGACATCGATCAGCATGGTGGATCCGGTTTTTATCGCGCCGGGATCGAAGAAAACCGCGATGTCGAGATCACGGGGCGGCAGAGTCGCGGTTGATGGTTCATCGCCGGTGACTTCTTGATACACCACACTGCCGAACACCGTGACAAGAAGTATGCGGTGTCGATCACACAACGCGGCCAGCATGCCGCTTTCCGCGGCAGCTCGAAGCCTCGCGTAAGCAATCTGTGCAGTCATTGAACTGTCCTGCGTTTTCTCCAGTAGTGGGCATGTAATTTTATGGTACGTGATACCGCCAAAGCTGTACCGCCAAACCATTGCCCAGCGGTCGGCGGATACGATCCTCATGTGACCCAACCGTTGGCTGTGCAACCTTTACCCACCCTTTTATCTGGACCGCTACCCACTACCGCGTATCGCATTGAGCGGTTCACGCTAGGCAATGGCCTGAAGGTGGTCCTCTCGCCGGATGGGTCCGCACCCGTGATCGGTGTGGTGGTGAGCTACAACGTGGGGATGCGCTCTGAACCGCAAGGCCGCACCGGCTTCGCGCATCTGTTCGAGCACCTCATGTTCCAGGGCTCGCAGAACCTGGCGAAGCTGGAGCACTTCCGGTATGTGCAATCCTCCGGCGGAGTCTTCAACGGCAGCACTCACGTGGACTACACCAACTACTACGAGACACTGCCCAGCAACGCGTTGGAACGCACGCTGTTCTTGGAAGCCGACCGGATGCGAGCGCCGCTGATCACGTCAGAGAATCTGGCGAACCAGATAGCGGTGGTGAAAGAAGAGATCCGGCTGCAGGTGCAGAATCAGCCCTATGGCGGATTTCCGTGGTGTTTTTTGCCCGCGGTGATGTTCGATACGTTCGCCAACTCCCACGACGGCTACGGTTCTTTCGCCGATCTGGACGCGGCCACCGTGGCCGACGCGGAATCGTTCTTCCACGCCTACTATGCGCCCGCGAACGCGGTGCTGGCCGTGGCGGGAGACTTCGACCCGGTGCGCGCCCGTGAGCTGGTGGAGCGGCACTTTGGTGACATTCCTGCCCGGAGTGCTCCCACGCTACCCAACTTCGACGAGCCCGATCTGCGCGCGCCGCGGCGAGTGCGCCATCAGGATCGGCTTGCGCCGATGCCGGCTGTCGCGCTGGCATGGCGGGTGCCTGACCCAGTCGAAAAATTCGGTGACTACCTGACGTACGTGTTGTTAGCGGAGGTGCTCACCGACGGCGACGCCTCCCGCCTGGTGGAGCGGCTGCTGCTGAGCGACGGGATCGCGACGTCGATTGGTGGATACGTAGGTTTGATGGCTGAGGCGTTCGCGTCTCGTGGGCCGACCCAGCTGATCCTGGAAGCGCACTATCCCAGTGATGTGTCCACTGACACCGTGATTGACACCATCGATGCCGAGCTGGCCCGGTTGGCTGACAGTGGCATAGCTGAGGCTGAGCTCGACCGGGTGCGCACCCGAGTGGCGGCCGGTCTACTCAAGGGATGCGATGCCACACTGGGCCGCACCCTGCTACTAGCCGCGCTGGAGCAGCATCACGGCCGCGCCGAGTTGATCAACGAACTGCCCGGACTTTTGGCTGAAATTACCCCGGAGCAGATCCAAGCCGCCGCGGCCACACTGCATCCGCGGCGCAGGGCAGTCCTAGAACTCGTGCCATCTGGCGCAGCCGACCCAACTGCCACAGCTGAGCAACCACAACCTGAAAGTGAACTCTCGTGACTGCCTCTGCCGTAGCGCCTCAAGCCGCTGTCCCTGTCGCACACCGAGAAGTGCCCGCGCTCACCACGCCTTCGCCCATGGTCACGCCCGAGGTGGCGCAGCGCACGCTGAGCTCAGGGCTACGCGTGCTGGCAGTGCGGCGCGCAGCGGTGCCGCTGGTGGAGCTTCGGCTGCGCATTCCCACGGTCGCAGATGCAGCCCGGCTCCCGGCCAGCTCGCTGCTGGCGGATACCGCGCTATCTGGTACCGCCACACGTAACAACATTGAGCTGGCTATCGAGCTACAGCGAATTGGTGGCGACCTGGGTGCCTCGATGAATGCCGACCGTTTGCTCTTTGCTGGGACAGCACTTACCAGCGGGCTCGATCAGCTGCTAGATCTCCTAGCTGAGGTACTCACCAGTGCTAGTTACCCCGATCGCGAGGTCAGCATCGAACGGGACCGGCTGGTGGATTCCATCCATGTGGCGTTGGCGCAGCCGGCAACCGCGGCCAATCGGGCACTGTTGCGCAGACTGTACGGGGAACATCCCTACGGAACAGAGCTGCCCGACCCGGCAGCCGTCGCCGATGTGGCACCGCAGACACTGCGGGAGCTGCACACGCTGACAGCGATACCCGACGGCGCGGTTCTGGTGTTGGTGGGCGACATCGATCCGCAGCGAGGGCTCGATGCCGTGCAGAAGGCATTGGAGGCGTGGGACACCATCGGAACACCATCGCTGATGCCCTCGATTCCACCGTGGCGTACCGGTGCTTGGCAGATCACCGATCGGCCTGCCGCTGTGCAGTCCTCCATTCGGATCGCGGCCCAGGCGGTCCCTCGATCCCATCCGGATTATCCGGCGCTGCAGCTGGCGAACCTGATTTTCGGCGGCTACTTCTCATCCCGGCTGGTATCCAACATTCGGGAAGACAAGGGGTACACCTACTCTCCGCATAGCGGCATCGAGCACTCCGCGGCGACCTCGCTGCTCACGATCGACGCGGACGTGGCTACCGATGTCACGGCGCCCGCCCTGCACGAGATCGGCTACGAGCTCGGCCGGCTTGCCACGCTGCCGCCCACCATGCAGGAGCTGGAAGACGTGCGCCAGTACGCGATAGGCACCGCGGCGCTGTCCGCGGCCACGCAGAGCGGGCTAGCGAGCTGGATCACCATGCTGACCGCTCAGGGGCTAGACCTGAACTGGCTTGCCGGGCACAGCAAGCGGATCGCCGCGACCACGTTGGAGGAAGTGCACGCCGCCGCGACCCGCTATCTCGCGCCGGCCAACGCCGTCACTGTAGTTCTAGGCGACGCCGCCCAGATCGCCGACAGCACCGCCCGGCTGCATCCGGTAGAAGTGCAGCCGTAAGCACCTCACGCTCACAGCTATACGCCATCAGCGGGGGTAATAGAATGGCCGACTCGGGCCATCTATTACCCCCCGCAAAATGTGTCTAAGCTTGTTGCGTTTTTGGAGCTAGCTCAACGCGGTCGAACTTATTACCCTTTGGACACGTGAAATCAGCGCCGTATCGACCGTAAATATCCTTCCCAACAATGTCAACGCGGTGAGGTTGATCCTCGGGCTGATCATTGGGCACTTGTCCTCGAGAACAATAAACCAGAGCAATATTCCCACGCTCTTGGCAAGATATGTGCACCGTCTTTGCTGTGTCGTATTCGGAGCAGCCGGGTCCCTCAGGCGTGGGACTTCCTCCATCAGGCGGGGCAGCGAGGGCCGGCAAAGAACTAAAACCCCCCACTACTAACGTGACCAAAATTGCGGCACAGCCCACAAGACTACGTTTACGAAATGTTTCTATCCGTGTGTTCATAAATTCCTCTTTTCAAGGATGCATGGCTCATGAAATCGGTCTCAATGCATAGAGTTTATTTTACAAGAACTTTATCAATTCCTAAATTGGAACAGGTTACAGATGCAATATTTGGGATTTCCTTATTTTCAGATTTTGGTATTGCAACGATTTTTGTACCACGTTCCCCTGTGCACCAGACGATAAGATCATGATGACCATCATCCCAAGGAAATTTATTATCCGTACAATAAGCATTTACGATTTCCCCGCCATATATCTCACTTGCGCATCCGTCCTTCACTGCATCTGAACCGTACTCCACGATGGTGGCTGCGGAAGCAGGGCTAGCGGTAAAGATCACAGCCGACAAAGCGGCGCACACCGCTGCACTGCCCATAAGACCAAGTTTAGACAATTTTTTCAGTATCCCTACATTCATAATTCAGATTTCCTTTCAGTTAAAACAATTTTTTATTGAGCTAAACGCTCTTAAATAGCCTTCTTGTCAACTATTCATTCTGCTGCTTATCCCGCGATAGGGCTCACCTCCTTTGCTGCGTTGGGGTCAGGCACATCGCTTTCTACAGTGGTCTGCTTTTTATTCAAGGCCCTCGCGAGGAAACCAAGTATCACCGCAAAGAGGAGCGCCCCAGGTAGGTAGGGGGCGCCGTCAGCAGGGAAGGAATAGCCGGCGGCGTTCATGAGCCTTTCTCCGAATACGAAAGCTGCAAGCATTGCGAAGAGCGCCATCGGCACTGCAAGAAGCACCGATCCGGCGATTAACGCTATGCGAAAACGTAGCCGGCGCAGTTTGCCGCTGTGAGCCTGCATGAGCAGGACTGCCGCGGCGGCAAGTGGCAAGCTCAGCGCGGCGGTGGCTTGGCTTGCTGCGTCACCCGCAAAGTTTGAGTAGAGCCCCATCCCGGTACTGGCTCCAATGGCGCCGACAATAGCTACTGGAACACCCACTATGCATGCCGCAACACCAACGCGGGGCTGTGGCTGGATGCACAGCACCGCACTGAACCCCGCTAACGCGGCAAGTGCCACGGCTACGATCGCCGTACCCAGGTATAGCCCTATCGGGAAAAGAAACCCCATATACGACGCAGGAGTGTGCGACATAAGAAACTCCGTGTTTTGCCGCGATGGCGTGTGGATGAACACAGCCGGGGCGCAGTAGGCGGCGATTACCGCCAGCATTACCAACGTTGGCCGCTGCTTGTGGCGGCTCCGTTCGCCAACGCCCTGAGCGAAACCGAACGCTAGCAGCCCTAGCAGGGCGGCAGCAGCGGCTATCGAGATCGCCAGGCGACCTCCACTGCCGTCATGGGAATCGATAACCAGGTCAGCGATCAGGAGTATCCCCCCGGTAATCACGCTGATCAGTGCCGCGCCCCGGAACCGGTGGATGGCAAACAGCAGTCCCGCGACGGCGAGCACGATCGCGGCCTCCCGTAGTTCCTGTGCCCACAGGTGAAGCTCGCCGCCTGTCAGGTCGGTGGGCGAAGCTTCGCTCCCCACACTCTGTGCTGCCTCAGCGGCATTTTCGGCCTTCGCCGCCGCTGGGGTGGTGATGGCTACGGTGAACGCCCAGATGGCGGCGCCAATGATGGCGCATGCGAGACCAATGTGGACGTGAAACCGGCGGATCATGAAATCTCCTGAAGAGTGGTTTGTGTCTGAGGAGCAGATTTCGCGCTCTTGAGGGCGTAATCCAGCCCGAAAGCGGTGGACATCAAGATGGGCAGCGACAAGGCGAGTCCGGCATTTTCCAGCGCGACGTCTGTTGATGTATCGCCGAGGGACGGTCTAATGTCGATGTTCATTATGTGGAGCAGGGACATGGGGAACGATTCAGCCAGGTACCCTAGCTCGACGTGCGTCCCGATCATGATAGTCAGTATGACTGCTGTAACCGCCACATAAGCGATTCCTGCTCCTCCCACGGTGGCTGCTATGGCCCTACGCCACGTCGGGTGCGGGTAACGCCGGAGCCGACCGAGTAGTGCGATAGTCAGCACTACCCAGACCGAAATCCCTACGGTTAAATGCGCCACCGAAATCAGGGAATGTGCTGGCATTAGCGTGGCAGCGACCATCCCGACACCGAGGATCATCGGCCCCACAATGATGGGTGCGCCAATGGGGTAGGTCCGCCCCAGCCAGGCACCTAGCATCCCGGTAGCCACTACCGCCACCACAAGACACAGCAAACTCAGACCTACATGAAGCCCCGCAAGCGCGCTGGGTGGAGAGGTAAATGTCATCGCGCCGCCTTCGGGTTCGGTTAGCTGTACCCCTGCGGCAAAAGTGAGCCCCGAAAACGCTATGCCGCCCAGCAGCGGGACGGCCAAGAGGCCTATGATCGGCCGAAGCGAGGGTTGGAAAGCGGCAAGTCGGCTGTGCCAGTCACGCGGTTCTAAATCTTCATTAACACCTGCCCTACATACCAGGCTCGCGGCAAAGCGGAGCCGACGATATGCGACGGCCAGCGGCGCGGAACCCTCTACCGCCTCCGGCGCGTGCAGCTCGGCGTACCACTCTTGGTATAGCTGATCACGTAGCGGCATCGGCCAACGGCGGACCGCTCGCCGTAGGCACCATGCTGCCAGCAGCATTATCGGAGAGTAGCGAGACTTCACCATGCAACCTGCTCCTTTGTGCCTTTGATGCGCGCCCCAATTGTTTACGCAGTGCGGCTACCTGGCTGCATGCGGTAGCCAGTCCATCGGGGGTGAGCCGGTAGTAACGCCGAGCGGGACGCTCAGCTACCGCCTCGTCAATCTCTTCCCAGTGCGCTTCCAGCCACCCTGCTCGCTCTAGTCGTAGCAGAATCGGGTACATCGTGCCGCTGGGCTGACCCGTAGCGCGGGTCAAGTCGAAGCCGTAGTGAGGCGCCTGGGGGTCCTCTAAAAAAACCGCAAGCACCGCCGCTACCGTAGTTGTGAGTCGTAGGTTTTCTGCCATGTAGGTATTCTACATAGGGGTGTATAGAAAGTCTACATAGGGTGGAAAAAAATTTGCTTTCGGCTACAGACGGTGTTTTGGCCTCATGGTAATAATGTGGTGCTACTTAGGGTGTCCGCTTGCGCGCAAGTCCACGCACCTTGTGCCCGGCTGTGCCGGCGCCATGGGCCGCAGCTTGCACTACCTTACCGAGCGTAGGCGATGGTTGGCCTAAAGCATCAAAGGCGCCTTTCAACGGCCGGTCCTTATTGGCAACCGCTCCACGAAGCATCTGCCCTGCGAGTAGCAGGGCCACCGGCGCCCCGAGGCCCACAGCAGTCAGTGCCGCCACTGCGCCGAATTTTAAGACAGGTGAATCGCCAGCCAAGGACCCCAGCCGCTGAGCCAAGGTTTCACGTGAATTGGTAGCTGACGTTTGCCTAGCCATGTCGGCTGCCTCTTCCTGTCGCGCCTACCGCTAAAACCCTGTCGCCCAACTCGAAATTCTAGTGGTTTTTCGAGCACAAAACTGCGTTTCTGTCGAGTTCGACGACAGGGCCGTGAGGTGTCGCCTTGCTACATGTGTCGCCTTACTGCAGCGCTGCTTTGAGTTGTGCGACGCTGGGATTGGTCAGCACGTTCCCGTTGGGGAGCTTCACTGTGGGTACGGTTTGATTGCCACCGTTGACACTGCTCACGAACTCCGCGGCTTGCGAGTCCTGTTCGATGTCCACCGCCGTGTAGGCAATGCCTTCCCGATCCAGCTGGCTCATCAGCCGATGGCAGTAGCCACACCAGGGCGTGCTGTAGATCGTTAGTTCGCTCACCGTAAGCTCCTATTCCTGTATCGGCCTGATTTCTGCGTCTGCCTGACTCACCCCTGTAACGCTCGCGGAGAGGAATTGCTTCCGCCAATGTCGTCCGTACCACCTGTTCTTGCCGATGCCCTGACCGGTCTCGACGATGAGCAGCGCGCCGCGGTGTATGCCCTCGCTGGCCCGGTGTGCATTCTAGCCGGGGCTGGAACCGGTAAGACCCGGGCGATCACTCACCGCATAGCGCACCGCGTGATCGGCGGCCAGACCGCGCCGCAGCACGTGCTGGCCGTAACGTTTACCGCTCGGGCGGCCGGTGAGCTGCGTGGGCGGCTGCGACAACTGCACGCACACGGTGTGCAGGCGCGCACGTTCCACGCTGCAGCACTTCGGCAGCTGCGGTACTTCGCACCCCGGATATTTCACGGGCGTGCCGCCCCTGAACTGCTTGCCACCAAGGTTCGCTTGGTCGCCAAAGCGGCAAGTTCAATAAAGCTGAACCTGGAGCGTACGGCGTTACGAGATGTGACCAGCGAGATCGAATGGGCGAAGTCCACCTTGGTGGAGCCGAGCGAATATCCCGCCGCCGCCCAGCGGGTACACCGGGTAGCGCCTCTGCCCGTGGCGCAAATTGTGGACATCTACAACGCATATGAGCAGCAGAAACGCACTGCTGGCGTGATCGACTTTGAAGATGTGCTGCGCGCAACGGTGTGGGCGATTGAGGAGCATGCCGACGTTGCTGAACAGATACGGGCGCAGTACCGGCACTTTGTGGTCGATGAGTATCAAGACGTCAATCCGCTGCAACAGCGGCTACTACAAGCCTGGCTCGGTGGGCGTACCGATTTATGCGTGGTGGGGGATGCCTCCCAGACCATTTACTCTTTCACCGGTGCTACATCGACCTACCTGACCAACTTCCCCACCCAGTATCCCGGCACTACGCTGGTTCGACTAGAACGCGACTACCGTTCAACACCGCAAATCGTGGAACTGGCTAACCAGGTCATTGCGGCCGCCAGCGGCGCCCAAGCCCAGCTGCGGCTGCGTCTGGTGGGACAGCGTTCCGCGGGCCCGAAGCCCACCGCACGGGTCTTCGACGATGAACCGGCCGAAGCCGCCGCGGTAGCACAGCGTTGCGCTGAGCTGATCGCCGCTGGTACCTCGGCAGCCGAAATCGCGGTGCTATTCCGGACTAACGCGCAATCACAGGCCTACGAGCAGGCGTTGTCCCACGCTGGCGTGCCTTATGTAGTGCAGGGCGCTGAGCGCTTCTTTGAGCGGCCTGAGATCCGAGAAGCTGTGATGCTGCTGCGTGGAGCGTCTCGCTCCGAAAGTTCGGGCGACGCCGTTCTCACTGCCACCGGACGCGGCTCGCTGCCCACGTCAGTAAGCGACGTGCTTACCGCGATGGGGTTTTCAGCAGAAGCACCTCCCGCCGGTGGGGCGGCCCGGGAGCGCTGGGAGGCGCTGGCCGCGCTGCTCCGGCTGGCCGCCGAGTTTGCCGAGGTCACACCTAGCGCCGGCTTAACGGAGTTCGCCGCGGAGTTGGCTGAGCGTGCCACCGCCCAGCACGCTCCCACGGTGGATGGAGTCACGGTGGCCTCGTTGCACGCGGCGAAGGGTTTGGAGTGGGACGCGGTGTTTTTGGTCGGCGTGGCCGATGGCACGCTGCCGATCAGCTACGCGACCGAGCCCGAGCAGATCGAGGAAGAGCGCCGATTGTGTTACGTCGGCATTACCCGGGCCCGCGAATATCTGTGGCTGTCGTGGGCGGCGTCGCGTTCGCCGGGTGGCCGAGCCAGCCGTAGGCCGTCGCGCTTTCTACCCGCTGGCGTACTGAGCGGTACGGGTGCGCGCGGCGGCGGTACCGGGGGGACAGTTCACAGCCGGGCTGCCACGTCAGGAAAGCCTTCCCGAAAGTTGCCGCAGTGTCGAATCTGTGGAACCGCGTTGTTTGATCCCACCCAGCGCAAGCTGCGCCGGTGCAGCGGATGCCCGGCTGACTACGACGAAGAGCTGTTTGAACGGCTGCGTGAGTGGCGGCGTACGGTGTCTCAAGCCCAGGAGATTCCGGCCTACGTTGTTTTTACCGATGCAACGCTGCAAGCAATCGCCGAGCAGACTCCAGCGGATGAGGCAGGACTAGCTTCGGTATCCGGGGTGGGGCCGAACAAGATCGCGAACTATGGAGCTGCCGTGCTCGCGCTCGTCGCGGGCGAAGATCTCCAAGGAGTAGCGGCTCGATCGGGCTCGGTCGGCTTGAGTGGCGTCGCTTTGGTTGAGGCCGATACGCCTGATCCGTAACTCCGTACCTGGCAGCGGCACTCTGGATGTGCCTGCCACGTGCGGCGTCGCACAGGGCTGCTGAGCCCGTCCAGCTCGAGCGACGCGCCGACGGTGGTTGGTTGCTCGCCGTCCAGGAAAGCTAATACCTGCATGCAGGCAAGTGCAGCAGCCGCAGCGGCGACCGCAGCATGAGATGGTTCGGGCCGCTCGGTATAAGTAGCTAGCTGCGAAGCCAGTGCGGGCCAGGCGGGGTCTCGATCTTTGCGGTGCAGGTCCAGGCAGCTCAAGCAGGCTGTTATACCGGGGATTACCAACGGGCCCACGATCGCGATGCCATCGCGCAACAGAACTGGAAGGTGCGGCGCGCCTGCATGGGCATGCCGTGACAGCTGGGGCTCACTACAAATAGAGCCGCGCGCCAGCACCACGAATTCGGGCACCTTGCTGGGGTGGGGTAGCCGGGTATCGGCCTCGCTAGCGCTGCGATGGATCGCCTCATGCGCGGCAATGGTGTAAGAACGGTGCTCATCGCTAGGAAGTAAACCGCCCACGCACGCGTCAGCAATCGCGACCTTCCCTTGGCCGGTTGGGCCATAAATGTGAATTCGGCCCACGCCTGAACTTGCCAGCAGCGCCCCCATTATGGGTGCGATCCGGCCTTCACCGTAGATCACCACTGTGCTGGTGGTGCGATGCCCGATTACGCTCGCCGCGCGTCCGTAATGGTTCAGCGACAGCGCCGCCAGGTCCGGCTGGATTCGACGTCGCGCCGCTGACGGCAGCTGTTGAGGTAGGGGTGTGGCGTGTCCGTCGAGCAGCACGTGTGCCGCCGCGAGCTGCTCTAGCAAGTCGCTGAGCTGGGTCTCAGACACGCCATGACGTCTGCCGATCCGCGCCACCTCGCTAAGGGTGTGCTGTCCATCCAGGGCGGCCATTACGTGCCGCATGCCACTGTGCAATCCGCTGAGCACGATAGCTCGCCGTGGGTCAACTCCTAGCTGCACGGAGTGTTCATCGCGCCAGAGCTGGGGAAGGGCGGTTGCTAACTGGGGGCGCATGTTTACTCACCTCGCGTTAAAAAGATGCTAATAGAGCTAATCATAGGCAAACAACTGCAATCCAGATGGAAGTTCCCGGATTTGTCCACAAACGGCAGCGGAAATTTTGTTATCCACAATTGTGAACAAAGCTGTGGGTAACTTGGGGATGGAGTGCTTACAACTGGGGATGTAGGCTCATCGCCGTGGATATATCGGTAGAGATGCGGCGCAACGCTGCTGGTGTGGAGCCTGCCGTCGAGGTGCGGCGTAGCGCTCGCCGCCGCGCAACGGTGAGCGCCTACCGTGATGGTGAGACGACCATTGTTTTGATCCCGAACCAGTTCACCGCCGAGCAGGAACATGAATGGGTAGCAAAAATGCTGCGTCGACTCAGCCGGCGAGGAGCCCGCGGCAAGGCGGTGCGGCGCAGCGATGCAGCTCTTCTGGGCCGTGCCCGAGAGCTATCGCAGCGTTACCTTGATAGCGCATGTCAGCCAACTAGCGTGCGCTGGGTGAGCAACCAGCGCAGCCGGTGGGGCTCGTGCACACCTAGCGACGGCTCGATCCGGTTATCGAGCAGGTTGACGCAGCTCCCACCGTGGGTGATCGATTATGTGCTCGTGCACGAATTGGTGCACCTAATCGTGCCAGGACACAACGAAAAATTTTGGCGGTTGGTTGAGCAGTACCCGAAATCGCAGCGGGCATTGGGGTATTTGGAAGGAGTTGCTGCTGCAGCTCATCTGACATTTGACGAGGACTGTGCTTAATAGCTGCTACAACTCTTCTATTCCCGGAATCATGACGCCTGGATTGCGGTCAGCGAATTCTTCAGGGCTGTCCAAGTCGTCCGCGGTAGGTAAGAGGTCGGGATGTTGCCACACTCCGTCGCGCCCCTCCATCTCGCGCCGCTGTAACAGCAGTCCCCACAGCGCGGCAGCCTCCCGGAGCTTTCGGGGTCTTAGCTCCAGCCCAACCAACGTTGCGAAGGTTTGTTCGGCAGGACCGCCAGCCGCCCGACGGCGTCGAGATGCTTCCGAGAGCGCCGCCGCGCTGGGTAGTCGCTGCTGCGCTACGGAGTCCACCACGTGGGTGACCCAGCCCTCCACCAGGGCTAGCGCAAGTTCTAGGCGTTCGAGAGCTTTATGTTGTTGAGGGGTCTGCGCCGGGGTGAACAGTCCGTCGGTGAGCGCCAGTTGCATGCTTTCGGGATCTTCTGGATCGACCTCTATGCGGACGCGTTCCAGCGCCCCTTCGAACGCTTCGCGGTCCACCACGATGCCGCGGGCGTACGCGGCTACCGCGTCGAAGACGTGGCTGCGCCGCCACGGCACATGCTCGGAGAGTCGGTGATGCGCTGCGTCACGCAGAGCCCCGTTTAAACGCGCCTCCTCTGCTGGACGCTGTAGCCCAGCGGCATATTCGTCAAGGTTGGCTGTGACCAGAGCTCCGGTCCCGGCTGGCCCTAGCGGCAGACCAATGTCGGTGGCCGAAAGCACTTCGCGTGACAACGCTCCGATGCCCTGGCCCACCTGCGCCCCGAAAACTACCCCACCTACTCCAGCAAAAATTTGACTGAGCGGACCAATCTGGCTCAGCACCTCTTTCGGAAAAACTCCGCTTAGCTGGCTATTCGCGGAGTCTGAGGCATCGCCATTCTCGGTCAGTAAGGAGGTCATGGCGTTGACTACCTGACCAGCGATGGGATCGCTAAGCTGTCGCCAACTTGCCTGCGTATGCTCGACCCACAACTGCCGAGTCCATGCTTGGCTACGGCTGATGCCGGAGGGAAGGATAGTTGCCGCATCTAGCCACAAATCGGCTAGATGCAACGCCTCGGTAGCGGCCTGCTGTTGCGCGCCGGCGGGCTCATGGTCATCGTTGCTGGCCACATTCATCGCTAGCTGGTGGGCCAGTTCCCAGTTCACCGGCCCCTCTGAGCCAGCTGACGCGGCGGTGACCGCACGGCGGACATTTTCCAACATGGCTTCCCAAGCGGCTGGGTCGCCACCGAAAGGCTGTGGACTGGTCATGCCTCCACCGTAACGCGCGGCTCGACGTAGCCCTCATCCAGCGGCGAAATTGCTCAAACACTAGGGTATTGCCATGTCACGACGGGGACAGACGGTCTTAATCGGTGCGGTGGTTGTGCTCATGCTCGCCATCGGGCTGATGTATATGCCTGTCCCATATGTGGCGTTAGGGCCTGGCGAGACAGTAAACGTCCTGGGCACTGATGGTAAACACGACATCATTACGGTGAGAGGTGTGCCAGTATCGCGCTCGAAAGGCCAGCTGCGCTTGACCACCGTGAGCGTGTATGGCGACTTTGACGTGGCCACCGCGCTGCGACTGTGGAAGGACTCCGACACCGCGGTGGTGCCCCGTGAATACGTGTATCCGTCGGGGCAGAGCCGCCGCGCTACCGAAAGGAAAGACAAGGCATCGTTTGTCGCATCACAAGACGCTGCTCAGACCGCCGCGCTGCGGACCTTAGGCTACGACGGCCAGCACAAACCCCCGTTCACGGTGGAATTCGACCTGGCTGGAATCGGTGGACCCTCAGCGGGCCTGATGTTTGCGCTGGGCGTTGTGGACAAAATCAAGCCTGAGGATCTCACTGGCGGTCGAGTGATTGCCGGCACTGGCACGATTGATGACAAAGGCGCCGTCGGGCCCATTGGTGGTATCGCGCAGAAGTTGATTGGCGCCCGCAAAGCCGGCGCAACTGTGTTTCTTACTCCGGCGGATAACTGCGCAGCCGCAGCTCAAACCACACCCAAGGGTCTACGTTTAGTGAAGATCCGCACTTTGACCGACGCGCTGGCTTCACTGCGAGCGCTACGCGACGGTGGGAAGGTGCCCTCATGCTAGGACTGGTATCCCCGCTCGCTTGTGCGCTGCGGCTACAACAATGCTGGATTCCAGCACCCCGACGCACACGTATGGAGCACCGATAATGGCTCGGCGATTTTGGATACCTCAGCTCGGATTGAGCCGTCTCGGATTTGGCCGGCTCGGGCGGCGGAGTCGCTTCATCGTGATAACCGCGTTCGCCGTGCTTGCGCTGCTGCTGGTGTCCACAGTGGGTGTAAACATGTACACCGATTGGTTATGGTTTTCTGAAGTGGGCTTCAGCGGCGTGTGGTCCACGACATTGCTGACCCAAATCGCGCTGTTTGTGGTTTTCGGGACGCTGAGCGCGCTGATCGTAGGCGGCAATATCGTGTTGGCGTATCGGCTGCGGCCGAGTTATCGCCCGATCTCTACTGAGCAGCAGAATCTTGAGCGTTACCGACTGGCGATTACGCCACGCTTCGGACTCATCGTAGCCGCCGTCTCCACACTTGTTGGTGTCGTGACCGGCCTAACGGCGCAGAGCCAGTGGCGTAGCTGCCTGCTGTTTTTCAACTCCGAGCCGTTCGGAGCAAAAGATCCGCAGTTTGGCAAGGACATCTCGTTCTATGTGTTCGAGTATCCATTCCTGCGCTACACATTGTCCGTGCTGTTTGTCGCCGTGACGTTGGCGATCATTGGTGCGCTGGTGATGCATTACTTATACGGCAACCTTCGGCTTAAGGGCGCCGAGCTGATCTCGCCGGCGGTAATTGGCCATCTTTCGGCACTGTTAGGTGCGTTCGTGCTGCTCAAAGCCGTTGCTTACTACTTTGACCGGTTTGGGTTAGTGACGTCTAGCGGTAGCGGGGAGCGCGCGCATGGTGCCTCCGCGGTGGATGTGGAATGGCTGATCCCAGCGAAGAACATCCTGATGTGGATCGCCGCGCTGTGCGCCTTGATGGCTATCGTGAATGTAGGTGTCCGCAAGGCGTTGCTACCGGCTATGGCGCTGATTCTCTTGCTGGTCTCAGCTGTGGTGATCGGAGGTGTCGTCCCCGCCTTGGCCAACCAGTTCCGTATCAAACCCAATGCGATTGATTATGAAGCCAAGTACATTCAGCGCAACATTAACTACAGCCGTAAGGGGTACGGCATCGAAGGGATACAGCGATCCAGTTACGCACCAACTGTCAGCAATTCGGCTGCTGAGCTTCGCAACGACCAAGGAACCGTGCCTAACGCGAGACTGCTCGACCCCAGCGTGATCTCGGACACCTACGTGCAGCGGCAGCAAGTCCGGTCATTCTATGACTTCAATGACAAACTGGATGTGGACCGCTACACGATCAACGGCAAGGTCCGCGACTATGTGGTGGGTGTGCGAGAGCTCAACAGCGCGAAGCTCTCGACTAATCAGCGCACCTGGATCAACAGCCATACCGTCTTCACACATGGATACGGTTTCGTCGCTGCGCCGGCAAATCAGGTCGACGGTGCGGGCGCACCTATCTTCGTATCCGGTGCGCTCGGTGATCCGTTCTCCAGCGAGCAGGCCAAAGAGTTTGCCGCGGCCGCGCCGATAGCGCAGCCACGAATTTACTACGGCGAGTTGATGACTGACTACTCGATCGTCGGTAAGCAGGCCAGAGGTAAAGACCGTGAATTTGACCGGCCAACGGTCGGCGGTGGTACGGCTGGCGAACAGGTCAGTAATACCTATAAGGGTGCGGGAGGGGTGAAGCTGAGCAGTTTTGGTCGTCGTTTGGCCTACGCTGCATACTTCCGAGAGAAGAACTTCTTACTGTCGAGCAGCCTAAACGATAGTTCCAAGGTTTTGTACGTGCGCAACCCGCGTAGCCGGGTGGAGAAGGTTGCGCCGTTTCTGACGCTGGATGGCGATTCGTATCCGGCTGTAGTGAACGGCAAGGTCGTCTGGATCATTGACGGATACACCACCAGTAATGCCTACCCCTATTCCCAGCATCAGGAGCTGGGAGCCTCAGCGTCGGACTCATTGACGGGGCATGGCACGCAAGCCCAAGCCAACAACCGGATCAATTACATCCGTAATTCGGTGAAAGCCACGGTGGATGCATATGACGGTACGGTGAAGCTGTATCAGTGGGATACCGCCGACCCCATATTGAAGGCGTGGAATAAGGCGTTCGGTGGCATTGTGGAGCCGAAGTCGAAGATCCCAGCGGCGCTGGCGGAGCATTTCCGCTATCCAGAAGATATGTTTAAGGTGCAGCGCCAAGCGATTGCCAGTTATCACGTCGGCAATCCGCGAGAGTTCTTCAACGCGCAGGACTTTTGGAAAGTACCCGATGACCCAACACATCGAGGGAATGCGTTGCAGCCGCCGTACTATTTGGTGTCGCAGTGGCCCAATCAGCGCCAGCCCCGTTTCCAGCTGACCAGCGCGATGACCGCGGCTAGGCGAGAAAACCTTGCCGCGTTGGTGAGCGCATCGTATGACGAAAGCGGAAAAGCGCAGCTCAGCGTGCTGGAGCTTCCGGGTGATTCGAGTATCCCGGGCCCGAATCAGGCGCAGCCAAGCATGCGTAACGACGCTAACGTGCGGCGTGAACTCTCACTGCTTACATCTGCTGATTCCACAGTTGTATACGGCAATCTGTTGACGCTGCCGGTTGGGCAGGGGCTGCTGTACATCGAACCGATCTACGTTCGCAACACTGGCGCCACGACGTACCCGCTGCTGGAGCGGGTGCTCGTGCTGTATGGCGAAAAGGTGGCGTATGAAAAGACGTTGCCCGAAGCGTTGAACAAACTTTTCGACGCACAAAACCAGCAACCCGCCCAACAGCAGCCTCCGCAGTCACAGCCTGACCAACCTGCGCAGCCAAAGCCGGATTCCAAGAGTGGCTCGGAGACCGCCGCAGCCGTAGGCGATATCAAGAAGGCGCTGGAAGCGCTGCGGCAAGCACAGCAAAAGGGCGACTTCGGGGCTGTTGGTAAAGCGCAGTCCGACCTTGATGCCGCGGCTAAACGGTTCGATGCCGCGCAGCACAGCGGAGGATAGGCGTACTCGTCACCCGCCGTGTGGTGCCGCGCGAGTGCACACTACTGCTCTCATCGTCGATGAAGCGACCAGGTCAGCGGCAGCCTGTTTTTGCCAAGTTAAGAGAACTTGTGCAAAAATTTCTATCGTGCATCACCTTGTAAGCTTTAGTGGATAGTTTTTGGTGACGTTCCCGGAAAATGCCCATTCTGGGGCTGTGCGGCACCCGCTGTGAACTCTAGTCACAAGCGAGGTATAGTTGATCTTGCAACGCGGGGTGGAGCAGTTCGGTAGCTCGCTGGGCTCATAACCCAGAGGTCCTAGGTTCAAATCCTAGCCCCGCTACTAGTAAAAGTCCCCTCTCAGGCATGCCTGAGAGGGGACTTTTATGTAATTAGTGCACGAAGTTTTACAGTCATCTGGTAACGTTCGCCCTTTGCAATATCACGGGGGTTGACCTCGCTAATGCAGACTGAGCCTCGGCTATCAAGCTCATCTATTGCCTCCCTACTTATTGGGGCGTGGACGAGCTGCTGACGAGATATGGAACGCATCCGAGTGGCGAAGCTGTGACCGAGATCCGCAGACTGCTCTCTTGACATCCAGCTGATGTGCGGTGCGGGCCTCAACGAGACCAAGAGCCACCTCGCTTCGATAGCGACGGACGAGGCGAAGGCCGCCCTTGACTACCTGACGAAGTGTGAGTCCACCGGCGACTTTGCGGACTTCACTCCATCCGCGTTCACGGGGTTCTACGACCGTTACTACGACGCGGAGCTCTAGGCACGCTCATCGGCAACGAAAGCGCCGAATGGGGTATGAGCACGTATAACGCCGGGCGAGGAGGCGCATCCAAGGCCCGCCGAGCTTAACGTGATCCGGACGCTCGCCGTTGAGCTCGTCTAGGCGCATCGGTTCAGGACTCGAGTCGCGTTGGCTGTGACAGCTACGACGTCCTCGGTCAGGCAGGATGCTCCAAGTCATACCATTGGCGCCCGGCTGCCCAGTGCGCCACCCAACCGGAAAGGCCTGACGTGGCGGTGGTGTGGCCGAAAGGGCGTCCGTAAGGTTGGGCGCCAACGTCAGTGATTTGCCAGATTCCTCCGCGATGTGGGCCAGTGACTACGAGCGCCCAGTGCATAGCGCAGCCGTCAGTTCCCAGCCACAAAGACCCGTCGGAGAAGACGGCGTCATGGAGGTGCCGCCGTTCCTTTTCCGGGCGTGGGTCGTCTTCCCAAATCCAGGCTCGGTTGAGCGGGAAGGGCCGGGCGAGGGCGGTTGGGGTGCCCGGGCCCAGGCCGTCAGGGGAGTGCCCAAGCGGTACCAGCCCGTAATGGGGCGGGCCGTCCGGGCAGCCATCGCCGACCTCAGCCACGAAACTGCGGTAGGGCTCCGGCAGGACGACCGAGTGGGCGGCCTCGAAATCGTGTATGGCTGGCCAACCGAGTGCTTGGCGCAGCCGACGACTAGAGAAAGCCCGCCGCAGTGTCGCCAATTCGTGTTGGAGTTCATCCGGAGCCATGGCGCAATTCAACCACGCACCGGTATCTCATAGCCTAGAGGTTACAGGTTCAAATCCTAGCCTCGTTGCTATAGTTTAGCAGTTCAGAGGCTTGATTTCGGGAGACGACGATCTTGCGGCACGTCTATTAGGCTCTGCGTTTTATTGATGCCGCAGCTGGTGAAGGAAGTCGGGTTGGGTGGTCGGGAAAGATGATGACGAGGAGTCTGTCGGTTGGCGAGACTTACCAAGGTTCACCTTAGTTGGTGATGAGGATCAGGATGTTTGGGCTAATTGCCTTGATCCGGCTGCTAGGCCCGTTTGGGAACTCTGGAGGACCTGGCAGTCACGTACAAAGAATGAGTGGGCGAAGCCCGGTGAGAATAGCCAGGCATGGTTCCATGTCTTGCGGGTGCATAGCCAATGGAGTGGTCGACGCTCAGTCGACGCGGCGGCCGAGCAGACATTCGAACTCGACGGTACGCACATCACCGATGAGGCGAGTTTCTTCTGCGCGATCGGTGAGGCAGTGAATGGGCCAGGCGGTTACTTCGGAGCCGGTTTGGATGGATTGAGCGATTGCCTTTGCGGAGGGTTCGGTGCGAAGGTTCCGTTTACTCTGATATGGAAGAATTCCAGTGTTGCCCGTGCCCATCTGGGGAAATCGCCGGAGGGTCCGGATCGGGAGGTCCGTGTCCGCCCTTCTTCGCGGAAGTTTTGACCATTTTTGACGAGTCGAGCGTGCAGGTAATATTGTAGTGAGAATTCACCAAAGCATGTGTGCCTCGCGGGATCATTTCCTCATGCGGTTGAGAAGTTGATTGGCACTGTGGCGGCCACCGGTGTGGTGCAACAAGAGGAATAAGGGCAAGAACCCGGAAGCGCGTACTACTCGTCGGTATCGATCATTACCCCACGGTCAACAGCCTCAATCATGAGATCACAGAGAGATCATTGAGTACAAGTAAGAAAAAGGGTAACTGGTCAGGTCGCGGTGCCGTGATTACGGATGCGCAGGTAGCCAGGGGCGCCCGTCGGCGAGCATGACGAGGGTGTCAAAGAAGTTCCGGCCGTGTTTGGCGGCGGTGGATAG
>JBBSOC010000026.1:0-24793 GCA_038260095.1 Mycobacteriales bacterium
GGCACCGAGCGGCCTGGCACTGGCGAGTACCTGAACACCACAACGTCAGGGGTGTATCGCTGCCGAGCTTGCAACGCCGATCTGTTCCGATCCGACGCCAAATTCGACTCGCACTGTGGCTGGCCATCGTTCTATCAGCCGTCCGACCGCGACAACGTGATTTTGCGGGAGGACCGCGGCCTCGGCACGATCCGCACCGAGGTGCTCTGCGGAACGTGTGGTTCCCACCTCGGACACGTTTTCGACGACGCCCCACAAACCCCGACCGGGGACCGGTACTGCATTAACTCCGTCAGCCTCGTGCTGGACGGGCAGGACTGAGCGCCTGAGCTTCAGTATCAAGGACGGATTTCAGTCATCGGTAGGCAACAGCCGAAAAGCGGAGTGGCGGGTGAGTGGCTTCACAGCTCGATAATGCCCGTCCAGCGTCATGATCTGGTCAGTGTTGTAGTCGTGGGCCAGGATGATATTTACCGCGTCGGTAAGCCCTATTCTCAACTGTGCGTACCCAGTTTCAAGATTCCGCGCGGCGGTGATGATGGCGCCCGTGACCACTCCAACCTCATACACACCCTCGGCCAAGTCGTCGTAGAAGGGCTGTAATGCCCGACTACCGACCCGCTTCACCGCCAGATAGTCCAGCTCAGCGAGGACAAGCGGAGATATGACCAAGCCGGCATGCTGTGCAAGTGCCGCGGTACACATAGCGTGTTCTTCTTCCTCGGTGTTAATAGCGCTCAAAAGCGCAGAAGTGTCACAAATAATGCTCACGTAGGACTTCCGCCGTGCATCCCGAAGCCCTCAGCAAGGAGCTCGTCAATCTTGTGCACGAACGGTGGCGCAGTGATGAATCCAGTTTGAGGCTTACGTCGAGCTGGCGGCGGGTCATCCAACACGCGATCAACCGCTAACCGAATCAGCTCAGCCTCAGAGGTGCCAGAACGCCGAGCAGCCGCGGAAAGCCTCGCTTTCTGCCGAGGCCGAAGGTACACATTAGTGCGAATCATGGTGTCACTCATGCAGCCATAGTACACCAGGTATGTACCGGCGGAAGCTAGTGTCGCCGTCATTGGCGAGGGTCTGGCGCTCAAGCAGTGGGCAACAACGATGATGATAAAACTTAAAGAGCAACCTCAGCAGCAAGAAGGATTGAGATGGCTACCGCTTAGAAGCAGTCATCGCGTCTGAGCCGCTGCTGGGTCAAGTGGCGCGGGAAGTTCAAGGAAGCAGAATAGTGCCAATCGGCTACAACCTGGCATTGCTACCCATGACGGATGAATTTTTCGATTCGATTACCTCCGGCAATTCGGGCAGTATGCGCAGGTATGGGACGGCGGCATTGTCGCTCTAGGTCCGCTACATCTTGCCGAGAATGAGGCGTTCCCAGCCGCGGGCAACCCAATCTCACAAGCGCTGCGCAGCCTCGGCGTGACCAAGGGCAAGCACCGCGACGAGTTCGAAGCGATCCAACTCGGCCGATACCGAGACACCTCGGAGTGGATCTGAGAAGCTACTTAGCGTGATGAACAAAGCTCGAAAAGAACTAGAACGGGCGCGACTAGACGGATCCGCCCACCAAGAGCTGCGCTATGTGGCGGCCACTAGCGCGGACGGCTATACCTTCGATCAGAACATGGTGCGGCGGGCGAGCGTGTTGTGGGCGTTGCAGTATGACCGCAGACCGGAGGACCTACCGCTCCTGCGATGGCTGGTCCAACAGGAGGCGATCTGTAGCCGGGAGGCGCCTTTCCAAGGGCTTACCGAGGAGAGCAAGCTTGCCGGCTTCCTGCTCGTTGAGCACAGGCACGTCGAGGACGTATGGCTGCACTGGGAGCTTAAACGGGCCAACTTCGACACCTTCTGCGGCTACGACCTGGAGTATCTCCTCGCCTCCGGGGTGTCGAGCACGATCGAGTTCGTGCGCTCCAGCACCCACACCAACCGTGATGCCGTACTGGGGCACCTGCTGGACGGCAACGGTCAGCCAAAGATCACCGACGCCGACCTAGACCTAGACCTGTGGCTTACACATATGCGGTCGTGGTTCCCGACCGATCCCGGCGAGGAAGCTCCGATCACGTGGGTAGACCGTGCCCAGCTCGTCGGCGACCTCAACGCGGCACGCCGATACCTCGACCAGTGGGCAGACGGCCGAGAGCGCGACCCAGCTATGCTGAGCCAACTACGCTATCGGCTTGCCGTGCTCGGGGACTTCGCCGAGGCTGCAGGCGCCCAACGAGAGCTGCTCAGTTTTACGACTAACGCCTGGGACCGAGCGAGCGCCTGGTGCTCACTCGCCGAGCTGGAACGCCAGGCAGGCGATCATCAGGCGGCCTGGAACGGGCTCAGCGAGTGCGCGCAAAGCCTCTCTGACGTACCAGACTGGCAGGAGTACGGCCTGGGTCGGTCTTACGTAGAGGAACTCTTTCAGCTCTCCCTCGCCGCCGACGACGAGCTCGCCAAGACAGCGTTCGCCGCTGCCCACCGGGTGGCGTCGACGGTGCCGAGGTTGCCGTTCGTTGTACTTGAAGCCGCAGCCAAGGCGGCCGCGCGGATTGGTGACCAACGACAGACGGAGCATTACCGGGCGCTGCGAGACGCGGAGCGGCGTCGGATCGACACCGAGTAGCCCACCACAATGCATATAGGCTTAACGCTGTTAACTGAAGCTCTCCCCGGAAAGCGAGAGAAGTGGTTGGATGAGACACCAGTTTGGGGAGATCGGGCTATTGTACGCAACCGCCATAGGCGCACGGGTCGTGCTGCTCACTGGTGATGACGCGGCATGTGCGGAGATGTCGGATTGGGACCCGGCCGTGGCTACCGTGCCGGTCAAATATGCCTGTGATCGCTTCGCGGCCAAGCTGCGCCCCGTGGCCGAAGCGCGCGAGGCGATCGAGGCAGCCGCGCAGGCGGCGATCAGCCAGCTAGACACCAGCCCATCCCCACGCCACGCTCCCAATCCAGCCACCTTAGCGGTGCGCTGGCAGTCATCATCGGTGGCGGCTGCGCTCATCGGCATCCCTGGCGTCACCCTTCGCGACAGCAGAACCATTCAGGTAACCGGCGAGATACCAACTCTCTATCAGCTGCTGTACGTCTTCTTCCGATTCGCTGCCTCGCTCACCAACCAGCCGCCGTACTGCTAGGCGCTCGAAGCTCAAAGCTGTCGAGGTGCCACCAGGTAAGGCCACCCGAGGTCAAGCTCGCTCCCAGCATCGAGGAGGCTGATATCGTGCACCTGAAATGGCTGCGAGACCGGCTAGGCGATGATCTCCTCGACGCGGCCGTGATAACAACCGGTAAGCCTGCCTACCGCCGCCGCGATAGCATAGCGGTAATCCCAGCAGCTCTGATCGGGCCTTAGCTACTGAACCGATGTTACTAAGTCAGATCGAACGTCACTCCGTCCGCTCCTTAATGTGTTCGTAGATCGACTCGTCCATCTCGTGTGCAGTTAAGTATTGACTACTGCTAAACACTGGCAGCGTACGGTCGAGCACGGGGCGGGTCGATGCATCGACCCGCAAGGCTACCCTGACCTGCTGATTCTGGAAAATCTCTAGCAACCAGTCGAAAACGGTCGGGCCCTCTCCTCGGGCAGCGAGTACGAGCTCCGTGCGGACGTGGTCTTTGTTGCTGGGATGACATAGGGCTAGGCGTTCCTTGAGCTGACGGATCGTCTCTCGGTATCCCAACGCTGCACGAGACTGATCACTGTGCGTCCAGATGAAGCTGAAATTGTTGTCGTCCGGTGTGCCAAAACCTCCAGCCTAGCCCATTCCCGCACCTCGTCTAATAGTCAAGTTGGCGCCGACGAACGGCGTCTTTGCCCAAATACAGATGGAAGGCTAGTAAACAATTCCCAGAGGTCCCAGTCTATTAGGGGCGCAACGCGCCGATGGGGATTACCGCTACTCCATCTTCACGTACGTAGCCGAAGCCGGTGCCTACGATCACACCCAGCACAGCCGGGGCGCCACACTTATCGGTGTCGATACGGTCGGCGAACCTCAACAAGCCGGCGGCTGCATCGTTAATCTGTCCCGGCCCGAGCTTAACCTCGAAAGCGGCCCACTCTCCTCCGGCAGTCTCTACAATCGCATCGACTTCCAACCCCGTATTGTCTCGGTATTGCAGAACTTGTGCATCACACGCTTGGGCGTAGACCCGCAAATCACGAATAACGAGCGACTCAAAAAGCAACCCGAACAGATTGAGGTCAGCCAGTAGCCGCTGAGGTGTCGCGTGCAACGCCGCCACAGCTAGCGACGGATCAATGAAGTGGCGCTTAGGTGCCGCACGCAGCACAGCTTTGGACCGCAGGTGCGGCCCCCACGCTGGCTGGTCCTCGACAATCATGAGGCGCTCCAGAGCGACGAGATACCCACGTACAACGTCGTCGTCCAAAGGGCCTTCCGGTCCGCCCGCGTCGCGTGCGAGGGTGGTTGCGGCTGCGTGAGTTGTCACGTTGCGCGCCAGCGAGCGGAGCAGACGCGCAACTTTCGCGGGGTCCCGGCGCGCGGCGTCAAGCCGGCCAAGGTCCACCCTGCAAACGTCATCTAAATAGGAACGCATAATACTCTGCGACTGCTTTACTGTGCGACCCAGCAGGCCAGGCCATCCACCGGTAGCAATACGATCAGCCAGCTCCACCACGGTCATTCCCGATTCAAGTGCTCGCGTCGCCTGGCCAGCAAGCACACCCGACAACGACACCGCGCCGCTACTGTGACCGGTCTCAAACAGCGACATGGGACGCATCTGCAGTCGGGTGATCCGTCCCGCGCCCGTGTGTCGAGTGATGTCATCGGCCGGTACTGCTGACCCGGCAAGAATGAATTGACCAGGTCGCGCCCGGTCGTCCACGGCGCGGCGTACGTGGTTCCAGATTGCGGGCTCAAGCTGCCATTCATCGATCAGGCGAGGTACCGGACCCTCCAGAACTAATGAAGGGTCAACGGAAACCGCCTGCCGTGCATTATCGTCAACGTCGAGCAGTACGGAACTGGCCGCGAGATGGTGGCCGGTTGCGGTCTTGCCGCATGCCCTCGGCCCTTCAATGACGACCGCGCCCGCCGCGCTCAACCGAGCGAGCAATTCGGAGTCTACGACCCGCTCTCGGTAGGCCATCTTCCCACCTTCCAACGAGACTTACTTGGGCGTCGAGCCTCAATTCAATCCAGCTCAACCCGGAGATTGTAACGCTAGCAACCCGGAGATTGTAACGCTAGCAACCCGGAGATTGTAACGCTAGCAACGCCCACTGTTCGCGCTCCAAGTAGCGAAACCGGAGGCTATTGGGGTCAAAAGCCTGTACTTGCCTAGCTCATTTCATTGCAGAACTAGTAACCTGCCGACGAGCGTTAAGTCGCCGAAAGGATAAACGCCAGATGCTAACCGATGTCGGGGCTATTCGTGTGGGGCACTGCTCCGACAAACTCAACCAAACGGGTTGCACCGTGGTGATCTTCGATACCCCGACGGTTGCTGGTGTAGACGTTCGGGGCGCCAATCCCTCGACTAAAGATACTGACCTCCTACGGCCAACCTCTGCTATGCCCGAGATCCATGCCATATTGCTCACCGGTGGTAGTTGCTATGGGCTCGAGGCGGCAATGGGCGTCACCCGCTACCTTGAGGGAATCGGCCGCGGCTACGACGTCGGCGTAGCCAAGATCCCGATTGTCCCCGCCGCCGTCATCTACGACCTGTCAGTAGGTAGCGCACAGGTCCGCCCCGACATAGCTATGGGCATCAAAGCCTGTGAGGGCGCCCATAGCGGAGTCTTCGAACGAGGCAGCGTTGGAGTGGGCACGGGCGCTACCGTCGGCAAGCTGTACGGCGTCAAATCAGCTTCTAAAGGCGGGATCGGTACCGCGCTAGTCACTCTCCGGCAAAATGTCAGCGTAGGTGCCTTAGTCGTTGTCAATGCGTTCGGCGACGTCCTGGACCCTAAGACCGGCAACATTGTCGCAGGCACCAAAGATGCGGATGGAAACTTCGTTAATACGTACGAACGCCAAAAGGAAGGGACTACCGCTGACTCCCCCTTCAAGTTTATGAACACGACGCTCGGGGTGGTGAGCTGCAACTGTCGTCTGACAAAAGAGGAAGCAAACCGAGTAGCCACGCTCGCCCAGAACGGGATTGCACGAGCGATTTCGCCCTCCCACACGAGTTCTGACGGTGACGCCATTTTTGCCACTGGTCGCCTCGATACCGACCTTCGCTGCCCTGTCGATCTGCTCGGCAACGCTGCCGCGGAAGCAGTCCAGCTTGCGATAATTGACGCAGTGCGCTTATCCGGGCGATGAACTGCTCGACGTGGCTGTACTAACGCCACTAACAATCGGCTCGGCAAAGATCGTGGCTGCGTCGGCAGCCGCGATGCATCGGGTCAATAAGCGACGCAGCTGCTCTCCTTCGGCTGGGTCAAGCGTATGGGTAAATGCGTCCTCGAGTGCCAACACTCGCTTGTCCGCGCGGCTGAGCACAGCTTGGCCCACATGAGTAACAGAAATTTCCAGCACCGCCCCGTGCCGTGGATGCTGAGCGCGCGCAACCAAACCACGATCAATGAGACGCGCTAGCACGCTGCTCATGGTCTGAGCCGTAACAGAGCAGCGACGAGCAAGCTCTGAAGAAGTGATCCCGGGCGAGTGACTGAGTACAAGCAGAACGTTGTATTGGGCAGTCGTTACACCCTCGGTGCGTACTGCTCTTTCTTTGGCAGCCTGACTTGCCTGCTCTGCCCGCTTAATGAACGACAGCAGCCGATTCTCGTATTCAATGACCATGGCAGTGCAAGCTTACCCGAGACTCTAACCATATCGATGCCTGAAGCAACTTCGATGTCTGATATGCTTATCTCAACTGCCCCGTTACAGAAAGCAGCTACCCCTATGTCTGCTCGACTAACTTACTCCCGCCAAGTTGTATTGGTGAGCGCTCTGCTGACCGCCATAGCCCTACTGTTCGGACTATCGGCTCCGGCCGCAGCCGACGGTACTGGTTACACATTCATCGGAAAGCAGGTGTACCCGGAAAGCCTTGCGACAGATCGGCACTACGTCTACGCCACCAGCTTGGCCGATGGCACGGTGTACCGGGGGAAACTTTCAGGTTCCACGCTGTCTCCGTTTCTGCCTGGGGGCGCCAACGGCCGCACCACCGCGACCGGGATCAAAAGCACCGGTACTCGCTTGCTCGTCGCTGGGGCTGCAACCGGGCGGCTGTATGTATATGACGCTCGCAGCGGCGCCCGAGTCGCGACATACACGGTGCCCAACGCAGGCCAGCCCACCTACCTCAACGACGAGATTGTCACCGCCAATGGTGACGTGTACGTCACCGATTCACTCCGGCCGGTGATATACCGCATTCCGGCGGCCGAGGTTAATGCTCCCGCCACCGGCGCAGAACGCACTCTGCGGACGGCGATCACCCTGCCTACCGAGAGCTACACGGCGGGCTACAACGCCAATGGCATCGTGGCGAGCCCCGACGGACAAACCCTGCTTGTGGTCTACTACACCAGCGGCGCGCTCTACCGAGTCGACGTACAAACAGGTACGACCACACAGGTGAAGCTGGATCGTCCACTTCTCAACGGCGATGGTTTGCTGCTGCTGGGCCACACGCTCTACGCCGCGCGCAACTTCGACAACCTGATCGTTACTCTGCGCATATCATCCGACCTCACTACTGCAACGACACTCGCTGAGCGCACCTACAGCGGCGCCGACGTGCCGACCTCGCTCGCATTCAGCCACGGCCGTCTTCTGATACTCAACTCCCAGTTCGACACCTTCATTAAACACGCGCCACAGACCAGCCAGACATTCACTATTAGCTCTGTGCCGCTGTATTAATCGACACGCCACAAACTCTGGAGGCCCACAAACGATGGCTCGCACTTTCGGCCGCTCCCCTACCGTTCGCCCCCGCGAATGGGATGCCGACAGCTACGACAAGCTCCCGCTGCCGCACCTGCGCTGGGGTGAGGACCTTCTAACCAGTATGAAGCTGCGCGGCGATGAAACCGTCCTGGACGCTGGATGCGGCACCGGCCGCGACACCGCCAAGCTTCTGGAGCACCTCCCGCACGGTCACGTCATTGCCGTTGACGGCTCCCGCGCGATGCTCGACCGCCTAACGGCGCGGTTCGCCGGTCATGCTGACGCTAGCCGGCTCACTGTCATCCACGCGGATTTAACCCAACCACTACCCCTACACGATCCAGTCGACGCCATTTTCTCGGTTGCCACCCTGCACTGGTTACCCAATCACGATCAGGTCTTCGCTCACCTTGCCTCGGTTCTACGGCCTGGCGGCTCCTTACATGCCGAATGGGGCGGTCAGGGCAATCTCGCCGCCATCGAACGCGTCCTCAGCCAGATGCGGCTGCCAGCACTCGGCGAGACGCTGAACTTTCCAACGGCCGAGGATACTCACCGGAGCCTCGCCAACGCCGGTTTCATCGACGCAAGCGTTGCGCTGCATCCCGATCCCGCCCGATTACACCGCGGCGAGCAGCTCGAGTCCTTCCTCGCTGTTGTCGTCCTGGGGCCCCTACTCGACCGCCTTCCCGCCGAGCGCCACCAAGCCCTCGTCCATGACGTCGCGTCCCAGCTTGCCGCGCCAGAGATCGACTACGTACGACTCCAGGCGCACGCGACCCGGAAGTGAGCCGGAGCTAATAACATGGTGCACGATTGCAAGCTACTGCCATCATCGTCGATGAAGCGACCAGGTTAGTGGCAGCGTATTTTTGCCAAGTTAAGAGAACTTGTGCAAAAATTTTTATCGTGCACCACCTCGTAAGAAGGGCTCCGGCACGAGTGAGAGCCACAATCAGGCCGAGCATCCACGCTATTTCTGGGCACGGCTCTCTGAGAGAGTATGTGGCCATACCGAAAGGCCAATCGCGGCGGCGGCTCCTACCCGATCTCGTACGGGTCAAGCTGCACTCGGACAGGATCAGGATCCTTGCGGGCACTGGCCAGCGCCCGGGCAGCGTGTAGCGTCTGGGTCAGCGCTCGGGTTTGGGCTCGCGGCACCCGGATCAGCAATTGCTCCATGACCGCAGCTGCAGAGTCGCCGGTTGCGCCCGTGGACAATGGAACAGGCCCGAGCAGTTGCGCCTCGGCTGGAAGTTCGAGCCCCGCCGCGAATTGCTGCAACGCATCGGGAGGCCCGGTGAGCTTTGCCATCCGCACTGCTGGCGGGAAACCTAGCTCGGCTCGCTCAGCAAGCTCCCTCTCGGCAAACCACGGCGCCGCCCAACGTAGCAACGCTTGCGTCACCAGCAAACCACCGTCAGCAAGCACTACCACCCGGCCGCCCTCGCTCAACGGACGAACCAGCGCTGCGGCGTTCATCCACCGCCGCAACGTTTCTTCCGCGGCGCGCAGTTCGGGACGAGTCAATAACGCCCAACCATCCAGCAGTAACGCCGCGCCATAACCTGCTCCTTCGGCCAGTGGTTCCGCTCCGGGAGTACTGATCACAAGGGCGGCCTCATCAGGAACACAGTCCACTATGGCGTCCTTGCCCGACATTCGCACTGGTACCCCAGGAAACGCCCGGCCGAGTTCCTCGGCGGTGCGGCGGGCACCTATGACAGTGGCACGTAGCCGCGTACCCGCGCAGGAACCGCAGCGCCATGCGGAAGCTGGCCGACCACACAAACGGCACTGTGGGGTTTGGCTGCCACCTCTCAGCGCGAGCATCCCAGCACACTGCGCGCAACGCGCCGCCTGGCGGCAGCTTTGGCAACACAATGACGGGATGTAACCACGCCGAGGTACCTGCACCAATACTGGCATGTCACGAGCCAGGGCATCCCGAGCGGCTCGCCATGCCACCGATGGCAACCGTGCGCTCGATGCCGCGGCATCGTCAGCATGCTGGAAATCCTCCCCTAGCGCCGTGATCTGCGGGGCGCGGCGCCGGATCGCGGCAGGCTCGGCACGCAGCGAACGCGCCCAGCCCGACTGCAGCAACAGCTGGCTCTCGCTGGTCTGTGCGAAGCCACCAATCAATACCGCAACGTTGCCAGTCGCAACATTGTCACCCACGCGAGACAGCAGTACCTCCCGAGCGTGGCAATAGGGTGCCCGAGGCTCTACATGGAGGTCATCACCGTCGTCCCACAACACCACCAAACCCAACTGATCCACCGGCGCGAACGCCGCCGCCCGAGTGCCCAGCACACACCGAACCGCACCGCGCTGCGCGGCGAGAAAACGACGGTAGCGCCTCGCGGGGCCCAACGACGCCGATAGCGTGACATGCTGCCCACCTCCCAAGACGTGCGACAGTGCAGCGTCGAGCCGCGCAATCTCACGATAGTCAGGCACCACAATCAGAACGCCTCGGCCACCGCGTAACGTGCATGCAGCGGCCTCGGCGATGCGCTCCGGCCACTGCTCACCGGGCAGCGCCGACCACACCGCCCGTGGGGCGCGACCGTCAGCCAGCGCGGCGAGAAAAGCGGTACCGGCGGTATAGCGGGACCAACCAGCCGGCTCCGACTCCGACTCCGGAACGGTCTGCGGAGGTTGGCCAGAGAAAGCAGCGGAACTAGACTCCTTCTCCACCTCGGCATGCCTCGGCGACCACACCTGCCGTTCCGCCTCGGCATGCCTCGGCGGAATTGCCAACCGCAGCACATCGGCGAGGGTGCCGGCGCAGCGATCGGCTATTACTCGGGCGAGATGATAGATCTCTGGGCGCAGCACGGGCTCCGGCGAAACGGAACGCGCGAGAAAGGCGAGCCGGCCAGGGTGCTCGCTGGTCGCTACCCGTTCCACCACAAAACCATCGACGAGCCGGCCCGAAAAACGCACCCGTACCCGGCTGCCGACCACAACCTGCTCGTCGAGCTTGACAGGTACGAGATAGTCGAACAACCGATCCAGATGCGGCAGCGGCACAGCGACGGCTATCCGCGCCACAGGAAGCTGCGCAGCCGGCTCAATTGCGGCGCGGGAACGGTTCATTATGGGAGGTCTACCACGACGTATTGACTCCGGCGCACACACCCCACTGCCAGCGTGGGAAACCTGCCCACGTTCGACGATGCTCCCACTGACCTCCGAACCCACCGCTCCCATCAAGAAACCACGCCACCACAGTATTATCGCTGAACTGCGAGGTCCTTCAATCTCACGTAGTGACAAGAGAGATTGTGAACGCAATGTGTGCGGGCTCCCCCACGACCTACTAACCCGCACCCGAGCGGTACTGCTCATCGAGGTCCACACCCTATGACGACCTTGGCTATGTCGAGCTGGCTGAGCCCGTGCAGCTGGAGCATTGAACCGCGCGGCCTCTCGCCACGTGCTGTTCTTAGCTGCGCTATAGAGCAATAGGGTTATGAGTCGCTGGCGAGCTTTCCGGCTTTCGCCCAGTTGTGGCGAGGAATATCGTGGATGACTACCTCGGTGGCTTCTGGCGACGTCTTTGCTGTTCGGACCACCGCCTCAGTGATCGCAGCAACGATCTCACGCTTCTGCTCGATCGTTCGACCCTCATATAAATGAACAGCTATAAACGGCACGTGTACTCCTCATTGCGCTACAGCTCGTTGATGCACGGCGTTAATAACCGGATCGGTGCCTTACGAGCCATATCATTCCTCATCGTCAGTTCCCTCAGTGCTCACGCGTGGGCGGGCTGCCCGTAACGTGCTTGTGCGGCTTGTTTGGAGATACCCAGTACCAGCGCGATTTGCGCCCAGCTGCGGCCATGTTCGCGAGCTTCTTGTACGGCGTCGGTAAGCTCGCGCTCTGCGCCGGCCACGTCTGACAGAGCAAGCCCGATCCGGCGCAGGTCTCGTGGATCCTCCGCTGGAGTGGTAGCTGGATCTAGTGAATCGAGCCATACTGCGGCGTCAGCGGCAGCTGCTTCGATCTGTTGACGTGTTCTTGGCATCATTACCACCCCTTATAGGTAGTCGTAGAACTTTCTCCGTAATGGCATCGCGTGTATAACGGCAGGTTCATCATCTTCCGGGTCGATTACCACGATTTCTAGCAACCGTCCGCTTTTGTCGGGTCCAATGATCAGTAAGCGGTCATGATCTTGACTAACTGTCCGAAATGGGACCTGTACAGCGTGAAGAATGTCAGTGTCATCGATGCCATGTCTGCGTGCGCTACTGACGATCTCCACGCGAAAACAATACTTTCCCAACCCCCAAATGTCAATCTATGTTGACGTTGGAGTAGTGTGCTTCTGCGCGAAGAGAAATTGCCCAGCTTGGGCAGCGTGGGTAGTGGGAATCCGCTAACCGTCTAAGGCGTCTTTGAGCGCGGCGGCACGGTCGGTGCGCTCCCAGGTGAAGTTGGGCAGTTCGCGGCCGAAGTGCCCGTAGGTTGCTGTTGCTTGGTAAATCGGGCGCAGCAACTGCAGGTCACGCACAATAGCGGCTGGGCGCAGATCGAAGATCTGCAACACCGCTTCCTGTATACGTGCCACATCAACTTCTTCGGTACCAAATGTCTCGATGAACAACCCCACCGGTCGCGCTTTACCGATCGCGTAGGCCACCTGCACCTCACAACGACGGGCTAGGCCTGCCGCCACAACGTTCTTAGCTATCCAACGCATCGCATACGCGCCGGACCGGTCTACCTTGGACGGATCTTTCCCGGAAAACGCCCCCCCACCGTGGCGTGCCATCCCACCGTAGGTGTCCACGATGATCTTTCGCCCGGTAAGCCCAGCGTCGCCCATCGGACCACCAATTTCAAACCGACCGGTCGGATTCACTAGCAGTCGATAGTTCTCGGTATCGATATTAAGCTCGGCGAGCACCGGTTCCACCACGTATCGTTGAATGTCTGGAGTAAGCAGCGACTCCAGCGACACATCGGTTGCATGCTGGCTAGAAACCACCACTGTGTCCAGTCGAACAGGACGTGTGCCCTCATATTCAATGGTGACCTGCGTCTTGCCATCGGGGCGCAGATACGGCACCACGCCATCGTGGCGCACCATCGCCAGCTGCTGGGCCAGTCGGTGTGCCAGCGAGATGGGAAGCGGCATCAGCTCAGGTGTCTCATCGCATGCGTAACCAAACATCATGCCCTGATCGCCGGCGCCTTGCTGGTCTAGCTGCCGATCCAACTCCGCATCAGCGGTAGGTTTAGGCTCATTACGCGACTCAAGCGCGTCATCCACCCCTTGCGCGATATCCGGTGACTGCGCACCGATGGCGATAGTGACTCCACATGACGCACCATCGAAACCTTTACGCGACGAGTCGTAGCCGATTCGCAGGATTGTTTCACGCACAATACGGGGAATGTCAGCCCATCCGGCGGTGGTCACTTCACCGACGACATGCACCAAGCCTGTGGTCAACAACGTCTCTACTGCGACGCGCGAGCTGGGATCTTGCTTCAGTAGAGCATCGAGAATTCCATCGCTAATTTGGTCAGCGACCTTATCGGGGTGGCCTTCGGTGACAGATTCAGAGGTAAAGAGACGACCAGACACGTTGCTCCTGACATTAAAGGGTTGGGCGTGAGCCGGTGGGACTTAGGGCTTGCGCATGTAACACACCCACGCGGGGGGGATATTCAGTGGCACGTACACGCGACCAGCTCCGTAAGTATGGTAGCGATCAAGAATCATTTTATCGACACTGCTGCGCGGAAGATGCGCATAACGAAAAAATGCCAGTGTTCCTCCTGGCTTCAGCGCGTCAAAATACCAGTCAAACGTATCCGAGGCGCCTTTAAGGCCAAAATTCTTGTGCGGTAGCCCAGAAAGAATCACATCGAACTCCGCGCTGGCCGCAACGGTAGAGATAGCACCTTCCACAAGGCGAACTTCAGCCAGACCCAGCTGCATCATGTGTTCGCTGGCAATCCAGTCACGCAGACCCGCGGTGAAAGCACTGTTGATCTCCACCAAGGTAAACCGATCGCCAGGACGCAGCAGCCGGGCAATGTGGTGGCTTGCCGCACCATTACCTGCACCAGCTTCCAAGACATTGAGGGGTTCACCACCTCGACGCACATCCAGAAGTGGCTGCACCAGTTTTCGGACCAGCCACCGGCTGCTGGGTGCCAGGGCTCCCGTATGGGTGAAAGAGCGATATCCATGACGCATGAAGTCACGCCAGCCACGAAAACCCGCAACCGGTTTAAGTTTTTCTGTTTGCACAATGCGGCCTAGTCATTATTAATGGATGATGTTAGGAGCATAGCCGTGGGACTATTACGTCCCAGATTGCATCGGCGAGCGTCTCCTTGGCGGTTAGCGGAAGCTCGGTCACGCTGCCGTCTGAACCTAGTATCGTTGCCGCGTTGTCGTCGACCTCAAACCCTCGCCCGATACCAACCTCATTGAATACCAGCAGATCACAGCCCTTTGCGGCAGCTTTGCGGGTGGCATGGTCGAGTGCGTCGCCGTCTGCGTCCCCAGTCTCAGCCGCAAATCCCACGATCAGCTGGCCGGGGCTGCGTTTGGCAACCAGCTCGGCCACAATGTCGGGCGTATGCCGTAGCTCGATCGGGGGCATACCCGCAGCCGATTTCTTGATTTTGTGTGGCCGTGGCGTGACGGGCTGAAAGTCAGCCGGAGCGGCGGCCATCACCACCGCGTCCGCCGGCACATGGGAGCCGTCACCAGCAAAGTCTGTAGCAGCGGTAAGCACGGCCTGACGCATCTCCTCAGTGGTGATCACCGGCATCACGCGCATCTGCGATGGCGGCTCGAGCGTCACGTTGGCTGCCACCAGCGTGACCTGCGCGCCGCGGGAGGACGCCATGCGGGCCAAAGCGTAGCCCTGCCGACCAGACGATCTATTGCCGATGAAACGAACCGGATCGAGAGTTTCGCGTGTCCCTCCAGCGCTGATCACAACGCGGCGCCCGATCATGTCCTGTTCCCAAGAAGCACCCGCTGCGCTGCGTCGCAGTATTCGCAGAGCCAAACGCGCGATATCTTCAGGCTTGGCAAGCCGTCCCACTCCCCAGTCGCCTCCGGCAAGCGGGCCAACCGTCGGTTCGACGATAAGTGCGCCGCGGCGGGCAAGTGTCGTGACATTAGCAACAGTGGCCGGGTGTTGCCACATTTCGGTGTGCATCGCGGGCGCATACACCACTGGGCATTGCGCGGTAAGCAACACATTCGTCAGCAGGTCGTCGGCTAACCCGTTTGCCGCACGCGCCAAAGTGTGCGCCGTAGCCGGCGCAACCACCACTAAATCGGCCTCTCGCCCCAGCCGGACATGCGAGATCAGCTGTGCATCGTCGAACACGTCGGTAGCAACAGAGTGGCCGGCCAGCGCTTGCCAGGTAGCGGCCCCCACAAATCGCAGTGCTTCGGCGGTGGGCACAACTTGCACAGTGTGATCGGCGGCGGTAAGTAGCCGCAGCAGCTCCACGGCTTTATATGCCGCGATACCGCCGGATACCCCAAGCACAATGTTCATGCCAGGACCGTGTCAGCTCGTAGCGGATTAAACCGAGGGGATGGCTGGCATCGTAGATGCAGCGGCTTCCGCGGGTGAAATGGATTCGCAGACCAGAGAGTTGGAATTTAACTCCCGCAGCGCAACCGAGAGGGCCTTCTCTTGGGGACGGGTCTCCACTACTGGGCCGACGTATTCCAGCAAACCTTCGCTGAGCTGGCTGTAGTAGGCGTTGATTTGGCGGGCGCGCTTAGCGCCAATGATCACCAACGCGTACTTTGAGCTCGCTTTCTCCAGCAGCTCGTCGATGGGAGGGTTAGTAATTCCAATAGGTGCAGCAATAGTTCCAGACACGAAAAGCTCCGCCTCAGGCAGGTAATTAAACGTTCTCGCCGGATGCGTCCGGCGAGATGGCGTGGGGCTCACGCAACGCTGTGACCAAACACAGCATGGGAGCCCGGCAGCGAAACTTCCGCAGCCTTAATTAAGTCTAGCAACTGGTGTGCGGCCGCGCTGACCTTCCCCGCGTAATTGACGATAGTGACATCAAATTCGCCTTCGGCGTCCAGCTCGGTCCGTGCCCGTTCCAACCGACGCGCAATAGCTGTCGAGCTTTCCGTACCTCGTCCACTGAGCCGAGCGGTGAGGTCCTGCCAGGAGGGTGGTCGAAGGAACACCAGCACAGCATCTGGCATCAGTGAACTCACCTGCCGCGCGCCTTCGAGATCGATCTCCAGCAACACGGGCATACCTGTGGCCAACATGCGTTCCACAGGTTCGCGAGGGGTGCCGTAGCGAGCGGTGGTGTACTGCGCCGACTCCAACAGCTCGTCCTCAGCGATCATCCGGTTAAACTCGGTATCGCTGACGAAGTGGTAGTGCACGCCCTCAGTTTCTCCAACGCGCGCCGCACGAGTGGTTACCGAAACCGAGATCCAAACAGATGGATGTGTCCGGCCAATTTCGGCAACAACCCGCCCCTTCCCCACGCCTGACGGACCTGAAAGCACCGTCAGGCGTGCTCGCCGCGGCGAGGCAAGGGAAGAGATGGGGTCTTCACCGGCCACTGACTTCTCAGTTGCCGGCAGCGTCGAACTCAGCGAGCAAGGCACGCTTCTGATTCTCGCCCAGGCCGCGCACACGGCGGCTGTCGGCGATCTTCAGCTTGGTCATGGTTTGCTGCGCACGCACCTTGCCGATGCCAGGCAGCGCTTCCAGCACCGCGGAAACTTTCATCTTGCCAACCACCTCATCGGTTTTAGCAGGATCCAAGATCTCAACCAGCGACATTGCACCGTGCTTGAGCTTGTCTTTCACCGCTGCCCGTGCCTTACGGGCCTCAGCAGCTTTTTCTAGGGCAGCAGCGCGCTGCTCGGGGCTTAGAATGGGTAAAGCCACAGGTCACACCTCAGCAAATCATCGTTGAATACTGTATTGGTTAGTTGTTTACCGACACGCGTTTAGTAACCATCTACACTCGAATTACTACCATGTTCTAGCATGTTTCACGCTTGTCGGCACTGGAGTACAACAGCTGCTCCCCCATTTATTGGGTGACACGCGATGACGACACCGTATGAGGTCAAGCCAGTCAGGCTACCGTGCCCGACTCAACTCATATCCTCATGTACTACCGCACAGGCTTGTGATCTCTTGCATAGCCGCCTGCCGGAGCGCGGCCATGTTCGGCCCCGCTTGCAGCACCGTACGCGATACCGTAGATAGAACCGCGCGCAGCTACGGACCAAACACTACCGGCAAGTCCACAGGCTTGGCGCCCTGGGCACCTATATCTTGTGTCAAAAAAGGACCACCCACACAAGAGAAACCATGAAGGTTGTACTCGGAGTTCGATGCTGCGGCATCGCTGCCGTAGCTAACTGAAGACGAAGCTGGCCGGGTGGCACCATCCATGAGCTCGGTCCAATCCCATGAACTCTCCGGATATCCTGCGACACAACGCAGTCATATCCGCCCCGATAGTGCAGGTGTCCGGCTAGAGTGACCAGCGAACCTCGACACAGTAAGGACTGACAATGGCTGACAGCGGAGAGCCCAGTATCCAGGCTGACCAGGGGCCTCTTAAAAGGGTCTTCCTCGGCTCGGATGTGGCGTGGTCGAACCCGCAAGTTATTGCATTACTGCACCTGGCAGGGCAGGCTCAGGCTCCGGTAGAGGTGCTTTGGTCTAAAAACACCTCTCTGGACTCTTTTCCAGAAGGAGATTACCGTTCAGTAGAGATTGTAGCGCGAGCACAAGTTCCCGGGGTGCCAGACGGAGCGCGGCAACATCTGCAGCCGCAAAGTGCTGATTCGCTGAGCCACCTATTTGAGGATGGAGAGGTGCCGGCTTTCCTCTGGCCGAAGTTCCGCCTGAATATAGCCACTGGGCTCGCGAGTATTGTCTACGGCAGGACCAAATAGCTGCGGCAGAAAAGCTAGTCCAAAAGCAAAGGTTTAGACCCAACCCGAAAAAATCTTGTTTTACTCTCGCACATCCATGAGCACTCAACTTTTGTGCCGCCTCCCGTGGAGGAGGAATCGGTTAGGTGCGCTCCGTGGCCGCCGACGAGCTTTGGCCGTTTCATGAGCCGCATGCTGGCGGAACACCCTGAAGCCACCATTGCGGCGATGCACGACTATGGGCGTACGTTATTAGATACTGATAGTCGGACATAAACCGAGCTAGCAGAACTCACCAATCAGGCGTTTGAAGCGCTCCGCCAGACGCATGCCGGAGATATCGCTCAGTTCGAGACGGAGTTCCGGGCAGCAACGTCCCCGCCTGCTGGGCGAACTGACCCCGCCAGTGCGGCACCGCGGAAGGGGCGCCTCGCCGAGCTTGGCAGCCGTGTGCAAAGCGCCATGTGGAAAGTTCCGGGGCGTAGAGCACTCCCTAGGCGCGGAGGTCGAACTCGTCCGAAATAACTACGTCGAATGCGAATCGCTCCGGCGCTTATGCCAGACTGTTGAGGCTCGGTTAGACGCGGACAACCACGATGCGTTCAGGTTTAGGCCGCTGCGGTTCCGCCGTCAGTAGGGCAAGGTCCTTGGGGTCGCTAGTGAGCAGCAGTACCGGACGTTCCAACGCTTGGGCAGTCGCCGCCACCACCGCGTCGATCGCGTGTCTGTGACCGGATAGCCCGGTAGTGCCAAGCAGCTCCCCGGCCCGGCGGGCCAGCTCAGCCGTCACAGGTACGACAACGATGCGTGATAGCACTCGGTGCGCAGCGGCGTCTTTAGCTCTGCCACGGAGGACCTCGGTGAGCGTGATCGCACTGACCATGACTCGGGCTTGCCGCTGGCGAGCGGACTCGAAATACGCGCGGGCGCCTGTTTCGTGTGCAGCGAGCTTAACCAAGCCCTCACTATCGAGCAGCAGAGAACCCGCTGTTGCTACTCGGCGTCTGGCCACGCGGCGCGAGCCTTAACGAGTTCAGCTGTTGGCACAGAGCCGTGCTCGGCTTCCATGAGCCCGGAAAGTTCGGTTAAAAGATCGAGTTCAAGCTGCCGCTCTACCGCTCTGGTCACGTACTGGCTAAACGCGCCGCGTTCCACTCTTTGCTGGATAGCCGCGGTGAGGCTCTCCGGCATCGACACGCTGACTTTGCGAGCTCGACCCGGCGAAGGCAATGTACTCAACGTACCCATGCAGAACATGCTACCAGCGGTAGCAACATGCCACAAGCGTTCAACCGACGCACGAAATCACTTCTTCCGATGGGAGTCGGGCACCTGAGCGGTAACCTCGAGCAAACGCCGTAAAACTTGCTCTAGTGCAGGTAGTTTCTCGGTGAGCATTTGCCAGACAAGCGCATCGTCAACTGTGGCGTAGCCGTGAATCAAAATATTCCGAAACGCCACGATGCGGTTTAGTTCTGGAATTTCCGCTGCGACTTCAGGAGCAACCTTCGATAACTGATTTAGCGCCTCGCCGACGATCTCAAATTGCCGTTCAACAGCTGAGCGCAGCAACGCATCCGCCTGATAGTTGGAAAATGACTTTTTCTGAGAAAAGTCATACAGCAGTTCTGCCGCATGCAACGCGTCCCAAATATATGCACGTTGATCAGGTTTCATAGACTGGTACCCGTGTGTGCATGACGCGCTCCCGAAAGTAGGGATTTCGAATGCTGGTCGCACTGATGACATCTACCGAGCGAGCCAAAATCCGCTCAAGGCCCTCTTTCAATGAGAAATAGGTACTGAAATAGTCGAATCCTGGTCGGATGTCGAACTCGACGAGAACGTCTATGTCACTGGAATCTACATTGAAACCATCTCCAAGAGCTGAGCCGAATACATCAAGCCGGCGCACACTAAGCCCACGACATAGCGCTACAACTTCAGGGCGATTAGACTCAATGACTTCATTCATGCCACACCCCTATGGACTGTAATCGTCCCAGAACTCCGAATGGGCATCACAAATCTCATACTAGCTGGAACTCCGCACAGGCTGTTCACGCTATTTCGGTACCCCGCCCCGCAGTGTGGCGTGAATCTCCTGCAACGGCCGCACTCCCAGCTCGCCGCGGATCTGGGCCTCAATACCCATCACCGCCGCCGCGGCACCCTGCACCGTAGTCAGACACGGCACCCGAGCAAGCACCGCGGCGCCGCGGATCTCATAGCCATCGACGCGAGGGCCTGCCGTACCATACGGGGTGTTGATCACCAGATCGATCTCGCCGGCTTCGATCAGCGCCACAACGTCGGGGTCGCCGCCAACCATGCGCTCCGAATGCTTCCCCACCAAGGCGACCTGGATGCCGTGGCGTTGCAGGACGATCGCAGTTCCGGCAGTAGCCAAGATCTCGAAGCCTAGATCGGCGAGGCGTTTTACCGGAAATACCATCGCGCGCTTGTCATGGTTGGCCACTGAGACGAATACCCGACCCTTGGTAGGGAGCGGACCATAAGCCGCGGTCTGGCTTTTGGCGAACGCACGGCCGAACGCACTATCCAAACCCATCACCTCACCGGTGGACTTCATCTCCGGGCCAAGCAGACTGTCAACGCCCTTGCCCTCGGTGGTACGGAAACGCTCAAACGGCAGTACCGCCTCCTTCACCGCAATCGGCGTTCCTACCGGTGCGTCCCCACCATCGCCAACAGCTAGAAGTAGCCCTTCAGCGCGTAACTGCGCAATAGTGGCACCGAGCATCACGCGCGCCGCCGCCTTAGCAAGCGGGATGCCAGTTGCCTTAGCCACAAACGGCACTGTGCGGCTCGCCCTCGGATTGGCCTCCAGCACGTAGAGCACATCGTCCTTAAGCGCATACTGCACATTGAGTAGCCCGCGCACACCTAAATGCGCAGCGATGGCTTCGGTGTGGCTACGAGCTCGGGCGATGTCGCCCACGCCCAGCGTGATCGGTGGAAGCGCACAGGATGAATCGCCGGAGTGGATACCCGCTTCTTCGATGTGCTCCATCACGCCGCCGAGGTACACCTGTTCGCCGTCGCAGAGCGCGTCCACATCAATCTCGATCGCGTCCTCAAGGAACCGATCCACCAACACCGGATGCTCCGGACTGACCTGAGTGGCGCGCGCAATATAGTCGGCGAGCGCATCAGAGTCGTAGACGATCTCCATGCCGCGGCCCCCGAGCACGTAGGACGGCCGCACCAGCACCGGGTAACCGATCTCGCGTGCAATTGCCGACGCCTCGTCAAACGACGTGGCCAGCCCATACGCGGGGGCCGGTAGACCAGCCTGAGCGAGCAGCGCACCAAACGATCCGCGATTCTCCGCGGCGTCGATCGCCTCCGGCGAGGTGCCCACAATGGGCAGGCCAGCATCCCGCAACCGCTTAGCAAGGCTGAGCGGAGTCTGCCCTCCCAACTGCACAATGACGCCAACGACACCGGGCCCGCCGGCGGCTTGGCCGCTTTCATGCTCAGCGAGGTACACCTCCAACACGTCTTCAAACGTGAGTGGCTCGAAGTACAACCGATCGGAGGTGTCGTAGTCGGTGGAGACGGTCTCGGGATTGCAGTTCACCATCACCGTCTCGTACCCGGTGGACGTTTTCCCGGAACCTGACGTTTTCCCGGAAAGCATCCCTTTCGGGACTGTTTCTATGACGTTTTCCCGGAAAACATCCTCGCTCGGGATGGCCTGCAGAGCCATCGCGGCATGCACACACGAGTAGTCGAACTCGATACCCTGGCCGATCCGGTTGGGTCCAGAGCCCAGGATCAGCACTTTTGGCGCGGCGCTGGGCAGCACCTCGGTCTCATCCGGAAAACCTTCGGCGCCACCCTCGTAGGCCGAGTAGTAATACGGCGTGGCCGCGGCAAACTCCGCGGCGCACGTATCGACCGTCTTATACACCGGGCGCACACCCAGCCGGTGGCGGAGTCGCCGCACAGCGTCTTCATCGGGCAGCTCTGGTCGAAGAGCCGCCAGCTGCTGGTCGGAGCAGCCCGACCGCTTCGCCCGCCGCAGCAGGGCGCCATCAAGCACCGGGGCGGCAGCGATCTCTGCGCGTAGCTCAACCAACCGCGCGATCTGGTCGATGAACCACGGGTCGATGCTGGAGGCTGCCGCCACGTCGGCTACCGAAGCCCCGTAGCGCAACGCTCGCTCTGCCGTATAGATCCTGCCGTCGTGGGGTGTCCGCAACTCCTCCAGCGCGTCGGATACGGGATCGGGTGTGGTCCAGAATCCGCTGGCGGTGGTTTCGGTGGACCGGAGCGCCTTCTGCAGTGCCTCGGCAAACGATCGACCGAAGCTCATCGCCTCGCCGACGGACTTCATGGTCGTAGTGAGTTCGGCGTCAGCTCCGGGGAACTTCTCGAACGCGAACCGCGGTACTTTCACCACTACGTAGTCCAACGCGGGCTCAAAGCTTGCCGGCGTGCTGCCGGTGATGTCGTTGTCGATCTCGTCAAGGGTGTAGCCGATCGCGAGCTTGGTCGCGATTTTGGCAATGGGGAAACCGGTAGCTTTGGACGCGAGGGCGGAAGACCGCGACACGCGTGGATTCATCTCAATCACCACGAGCTGGCCAGTCTGTGGATGCACCGCGAACTGAACGTTGCAGCCTCCAGTGTCTACACCCACCGCACGCAGCACAGCGATGCCGACGTCGCGCATCGTTTGATACTCCCGATCAGTGAGCGTCATCGCCGGTGCCACCGTGACCGAATCGCCGGTGTGCACGCCCATCGGGTCGATATTTTCAATGGAGCAGACTACGACCACGTTGTCGTTGCGGTCCCGCATCAGCTCCAGCTCGTACTCCTTCCAGCCCAGCACGCTCTCCTCGATCAGCACCTGGGCGGTAGGACTAACCGCGAGCCCGGCGGTAACAATCGCGCGCAGCTGCTTCTCGTCGCGGGCCAGACCCGAGCCAAGGCCGCCCATGGTGAAGCTAGGCCGAGCCACCACCGGATATCCTAGCTCCGCCACCGCATCCAGCACTTCTGACAGTGACTGACAGACCCGACTTCGCGGGGTTTGCGCACCAATACTGGCCACTAAGTCTTTGAACTGCTGACGATCTTCGCCCCGGCCAATCGCGGCAATGTCGGCGCCGATCAGCTCCACGCCGTACCGCTGTAGCACCCCACGTTCATGCAGCGCCACAGCCGTATTCAGAGCAGTCTGGCCACCCAACGTCGCGAGCAGCGCGTCCGGGCGTTCCCGTTCAATGACCAGCTCCACAAACTCGGGCGTGATCGGCTCAATGTAGGTTGCGTCGGCGAACTCCGGATCGGTCATAATCGTGGCCGGGTTAGAGTTCACCAGGCTGACCCGCAGCCCCTCTTCCCGCAGTACCCGGCACGCTTGGGTGCCGGAGTAGTCGAACTCGCATCCCTGGCCAATGACGATCGGACCGGAACCGATCACCAGGACATGGTGCAGATCCCCCCGCTTAGGCATTGAGGTACCCACCTTCCAAGAGATAGCCAGCTTCGTAGAAGTTGCCGATCAGGGGCACATCTCGGCGTCTGCTCATCGGTGATGTCATGTCGATCCTCACCTTGACCCCATCAGGGCTAAAAACCGGTCGAAGAGGTGTGCCGCATCGTGGGGCCCCGCCGCCGCTTCCGGATGGTATTGCACCGAGAACGCCGGAGCGTCCAGGCAGCGCAGCCCTTCGATTACGTTGTCGTTGAGGCAAACGTGGCTCACCTCGACCCGGCCGAACCCGGTCTCGGTGACCTCATCGATCGAGTCGGCCTTGACCGCGAATCCGTGGTTGTGCGAGGTGACTTCGACCTTGCCGGTCGCCCGGTCGAGCACCGGCTGGTTGATGCCGCGGTGGCCGTAGCGCAGCTTGACGGTGCCGAACCCGAGCGCCCGTCCGAGTATCTGGTGCCCGAAGCAGATGCCAAACAGCGGTACCTTGCGACGCAGCACTTCGCGCGCGAGCTCCACCGGGTGATCGGCCATCGCCGGGTCACCCGGACCGTTGGAGAAGAAGACGCCGTCGGGCTCGACCTCCAGCAACCGATCCAGCGTGCTGTCGGCGGGGAAGACGTGCACCTCGATGCCCAGCTCGCTCATCCGCTCCGGCGTGCTGCGCTTGATGCCGAGATCCAGCGCGGCGACGCGGCGCCGGACCGGCCCCTTGGCCGGCACCACGTACATTTCATCGGTGCTGACCTGGTCAAACAGCTGCGAGCCGGCCATCTCGGGGCTCTGCCGAACTCGCTCCGCCAACGCCTCCGGGTCACGTTCAACCGTGGAGATGGCCGCGCGCATCGCGCCGCGCTCGCGAAGGTGTCGAGTGAGCGCACGGGTGTCGATTCCGCTGATGCCCACCACCCCGTCACGCACCAGTCGCTGCTCGAGGCCGCCTGTGGAGCGCCAATTCGAGCTGACCGGAGAGGGATTGCGCACCACATATCCGGCCACCCAGATGCGGTCCGACTCATCGTCGTCGTTGACACCGGTGTTACCGATCTGCGGTGCGGTCATCACCACAATCTGGCGATGGTAGGACGGATCAGTGAGGGTTTCCTGGTAGCCGGTCATGCCAGTGTTGAACACCGCTTCACCGAAAGCCGCGCCGCGAGCGCCGTACGCTTCGCCGTGGAACGTCCGGCCGTCTTCTAAGACGAGCAGCGCGGGCCCACCGACAGGTTGCTGTACCGGGATGTTCATGAGGCTGGGGTCACCTTTCTTTGATCGGCGGTGCGGCCCTGATCGGCGGTAATCCGGCCACGCAGCATCGTGGTAACGATGCTTGCCGGGAACCGCATACCTTCGAACGGCGTATTCGTGGCAAGGCTGGCCGACTCCGAGCCCCGCACCAACCAGGGCGCGTCGGGGTCCACTAGCACGAGCGTGGCCGGTTCTCCGACCGCGATCGGCCGGCCTTGGTCGGGCAGGTTAGCGATGGCC